>JBKOUV010000321.1:0-17443 GCA_046723555.1 Actinomycetota bacterium
CGCACACACAAGGGCGCGCCAGCTCGACGGTTCGGGTCCGCCCGGGTCCCAGCGGGGACCGCCCATGACAACAGCTCGCCGTTGGCGATGCTGACGAGCGCGGCGAACGCGTACGTGCCGTTCCTTCTCGAGGGTCGCGCCGCGGCCCAGTGTCCGAAAGCGCTCGATATCGCTCCGCCGGGGTGCCCCCGAACGCCGGCTCGAAGGCAGCCACGCTGTCAGCTTGAGCGTGGCGGTGCCATGCTGGCGCATGGGCGTCTTCCCGTTCGGCCGTCCGGTCGTCGCCTGCGAACCAGTAGCTACCGGTCGCGCTGCGATGTTCGTTTTGGGTGCGTACCCGAGTGCGCTCCATGTCAGGTGGCGTCCGTCGCGAGGGGAAGGTCGCGTCGTCCAGGCATTGGCCGTCGACAACGAACCGGAGCCGTTCTGGACCGGCGCTGACGAGGTGCACAGAGTCGAGCAATGGATGTCACAGGTCGGCTGGAGCGACGCGTGGGGAACCGTTGCACCGGTCTCACATCTCAATGGGCCGTCGGGTCTCTGGGTTGAGGAGCGAGTACTCGGTCCCCTCGGTGTCCCTCGAGCAGACGCGTGGATCACGGACTGCCTAAACACGTACCGGGCGTCGGCGGAGATGCGCGCAGCGGTCGAAGACGTCTACGAGCCGTTCGCTCGCGCCTATGCACTGCCACCGGCGGACCTGGCTCCCCATCCCTCGGAAGCTCAGATCGTCAGTGAAGGGATCGACCAGAACCTTGCCCGACTCCGGCGCGAGCTGACCGCCGCAGCACCGGAAATGATCGTGACTCTCGGTAACGCCGCCCTGCGAGTCCTCCGGAAGCTGTTGGGCGACGCCGCCGCTCCGACGAAGCTCACCGTCACCGACTACGGCACCGAACTGCCGGCGAACCTCAACGGGCACGGGATGAGCTGGCTACCTCTCGCGCACCCAGCAGCGCCAGGGCCCTACCAAGTGGCACACGAAACCTGGATGGCGCGCCGGCCCGCTGCCCCCTAAACGCGGCGTGCCGCTGAGGACCGAGCACCACCGAACGCCGGCTCGGAGGCGGCGATCTATGCGCTCGATCTGTCGTCGGGCGACGTCGCCGTCTCCGCACATCTCGGCGACACGGGAGGCGGTCGGCGCTGACGATCAGCTTGGGCAGTGCGGGTCAAGCGCCGAACGGGATCTCAGTCGATCGGCTCGCGGTGCACCCACTCGACGAGGTCGTCGGACGCGAGCGCCCGCATGCGCGCGGCGTACCGGGCGAGGTCGGCGTCGTCGAGGAGGTCGCGCCACTGGCCGCTCGTGCCGCGGCTGAAGAACGCGGCGGGGTCGATCCAGTGCTCCCGACCACCGGCGGGGACGATCGTGTCGGCCCTGCTGCGCATCGACTCGAACGTCGCCGCCTGGACCAGGCGGGGCCAGCGGTGCTCGTCGACGTCGATGCCGAGGCGCGCGGCCAGCTGCCGCTTCTGCCCCTCCAAGTCGGCCTTCAAGTCGTCGTAGTGCAGGCACACGACGTCGAGATCGCCGGCGACGTCCCGGAACGTCTGCAGGTGCTCGACGGTGCGCCGCAGCGACGACCCGACCTGCGTCGACGGCGTCTCGTCGTCGACCCACTGCCAGAAGCGGTCCCGCTCGCCGTCGGGGCGCAGCCGCGGTGGCCGCAACGGGCCGAGCTCGATGCCGTCGTTCGCTGCCGCCTGCTCGCGGGCGTTGAGGAACGCGTCGATGTCCATGTTGTCGATGTGGTGATCCATCGACAGCGCCACGTCGCGGGGGTCACGCCCGACGCAGATGTACGTGACCGTCGGATCGTTGGGGATCCCGTCGAGCGGCGTGTGGGTCTTGATGAACCGGCGGTGCGTCTGGGCTTCCACGTCCGCGAACACCTCCGTGCGGGCCCGGGTCACCATGTCGATCCACGGCGAGAGCGTGTCCAACGGGAGCGGGAGCTCCGGTTCCTGCAGGATGAGCAGCGCGCAAATCATCTGCGTCCACGTCGTCCCGCACTTCGGCGGCGTGCTGATGATGATGTCGCCGGGGCGGAGCTCGAAGCCGTCCCAGCGGCTGCTGTCGTAGACCATCGCCTCGTAGCGGCGCACGGCCGTCATCCTCGCAGCGGATCCGACCCCGTGAGGCCCAGTATCTCCACCGCCGCACGACATCATGCCGAAGCTCGTACGGGGTCGTGACCAGGCAGCTATGCGCTCGGCTCGCTTGGCGCCAACTGTTGCGCATAGGGACGCTCAATCCCGAGCCACTGGTAGACGGCATCGCGTGCTTCGATGAGGAGGCGGACCACGTCAGCCCCATCGAGGCCCTTCGGCACCACGAGCCAGTCCTGCCACGGGTCCCAACGGAACTTCTGTCTGTGGACGAGCCACAGGCGTATCGCCTCCTCGCGTGCCCAGCCTTCGACGTGAGTGCAGTCGCCCAGATCGACGGTACCGATCGTGTCGAGGTCGGGTAGCTCGCGCTTCCGGCGCATGTACGCCAGGCGGGCGCCGCACACCGGCTGACCCTGCGTGGGTGTAGCCGATCTTGGCGCGTCCGAAGTCTGTGCAGCAGAAGAGCACGTAGACGGTCGCGCGGACGGGCTCGTCGTCCCAGCCCTTGATGTCGGCTTCGGTCGTGAGATGGGCATGGGCGGTGCGTTCCACGCGCGCACAGATTGCCCTGATGGACCGGCGCAATCTCGCCATTCCTTGGAGCTGCACAGATCAGCGCGCAGCGTGTCCCAAAACGCCGGCTCCGTGGCGCTGATCTGTGCGGGTACCTCCGCACGGTCAGGCAGCGCGTATGACGCGGCATCAGTTCTGCGCTGTCACACGCGGGCATAGGTGAACCACGCCTTGTGCATTGTCGGTGGCAGGTCTACGGTCACTGGCCTGACAGAGGCGGGGCGGCTGCGGCGGCTCCGGGCGAGGAGGGAGCGCCATGAATTGTCGTCGGGTCGTTTGGGTGGCAGGTGTCGTGTCGCTCCTCGTCGCGGGGCTCACCGCGGCTCCCGTGGACGCCACGGTGATCAAGTTGGATCCCATCGAGGGCACTGACTCCTTCGACTACTCCGACTGTGGATATCCCGTGCATGTCGAGTCTGAGTTCGAGAGCAAGGGACGCCTCCGCGTCAGCAAGAACAAGAACGAGTCCGTGTTCTTTCTTCGCGAGAACGGGACTTTCCGCGAGGTCCACACGAACACGCTCACCGGCGAGTGGTTCGTGGTCCGTGGCCGCTACTCCCTCCACGAGGTCAAGGCGACGCATGTAGAGGGCAACATCTACGAGATCACAGCCAAGCAGTCTGGCCAGCCGTTCGTGATCGAGGACTCCTCCGGTCGGGTGGTCGTCAAAGATCGCGGCGTCATTCGGTTCAGGTTCCTGTTCGACACGGGCGGCGACGATGTTCCCGGTGGTGAGTTCATCGACTTTCTCGATTTCGAGGTTCATGGCCCGCATCCGAGTTTCGCCACCAACTTCTGCAGCTTCGTTGGTGACCTCGTCGGCATCAGCGACTCGTCGCAGCGCTACACCTTGCGCCCCGAAGGAACCACGGCGTCGCCGCTCGGATATGCCGAATACCTCCCGCCCGACTACGGAGACGAGGGGACCAGCCCATTGTTGGTCTTCCTGCATGGCTTCGGTGAGAGCGGTGACGGCTCCGAGGAGCAGCTAGGGCTCCTCGCCGCTACGGCGATTCCCGGATACATCGCCAACGATGGCTGGCCCGACGACCGCCCATTCGTCGTCCTGGCCCCGCAGCACGAGGTCTCCGGCGATCTCACGCCGTACGACTGTGACTTCCCTTCGTGTGCCCTGCTGATCCAGCACGATCTGGGGCACCCGAACCCGGGCTCGATCTGCATGACGCCCGACGAAGTGGACGCGTTCGTGTCGTATGCGATCGAGGCCTACGACGTCGACCCCCAACGTGTGTACCTGACCGGGTTGAGTTGCGGAGCGTTCGGTGCCTGGGAATACCTCGCCGAGCACGGTGACGAGGAGGTGGCTGCGGTTGTGCCAATCGCGGGTGAAGGTCGTCCGGCCTGGGACACCGCCGGGTGCTCGCTTGGTGAGGTGCCCCTGTGGGCGTTCCACGGTGAAGCGGACGACGTCGTGGACCCGGCGGGCAGCATCGAGCCGATCACGCAGCTCCAGGCGTGCACCTCGCCGCCGCCGGTCGATGCCCGGCTCACCACCTACCCTGACGTCGGCCACGACTCCTGGAACATCACCTACGCTGTCGGCGCCGAGCATGACATTTACGCCTGGATGCTGGGGATCAGCCACCCGTGACACGCGCTGATCGCCTTGGCACAGTCAGACGAGTGACGTCCGTCGGCGGTCAACGAAAGGTCGAGTAGGGCTGGTACAGGCGTCTGGCTGCTGGCCCATCACCCCGAGCGCTCCGAATGCCCAGTGAGCTCCGCGCTCCTTCTGACGAGCCCGATCGCACACCGATCATTCGATCTTTAGCTGCCCCAGAACGCCGGTTCTTGGAGCGCCGACTTGTGGAACTCGAGTGCCTGGCATGATCGGGCAATGAAGCCGACGAGTCGTTTGACCCTGGACTTCGCACAGCGGATGGTCACTGACCTGTCTACGAACAACGTTCTACGCGGTGCTTGGGCTGAGCAGGTGGTAGCTCACTACCTCTCGATCGAGAAGCTTCCGCCGAACTGGTCGTACTACGACATGCGAGACGCGGATGGTCGAGATATCTCGGTCAAGCATTCCGTTGGGCCACGTCCGAGCTTCAGCGTCGGGATGTCGAAGTGGGCTTGGGATCACGAGCTCGCTGAAGCGCAACCGGGATCCGAGGGATGGCGAGGCGGGGACGCGTTCGAGTTCCAGTACTGGTGTCATGTCTACGTCTTCGCATGGCTGGAGGCGGACAGCTCCGCCCCAGAGCTCGACATCGTTCTTGACTGCGACCGGTGGCAGTTCGCGGTGCTCTCCCGGAATGAGATGTATCGGGCATTCGTCACGGGCAAGCCCTCGCCTCAGAGGACGGTCGGGCTGGCCGCTCTTCGCGCGGTCACCACCGTGGTGAGTGGATTGGAGCTGCCCGCGGCGGTGAACTCCATCACCTTCGAGGAGGAACCCGGCGTGCCGCCTCGCATCATGGACGTCACATATGCAGCGAAGCTCGGTGCGCCAGTCGAGCCGACGTCCGAGGTGGTGCCGGAGGTGGTGGCTGGCGCTCAAGGCGTCGAACCTTGATGGCCGTGGCCGACATGCCGGCATCCGACATCAACGGGGACAATCCGAACCTACGCATCCTCGACCGCCGGGTTCGCGGATGCGAGATCCGCGTTCGTCAGCGGCGACGCTGGCGCCGCGCTCACGGAGGCCCCGCACGAGCGGCCGCGCTGGCTCGAGCCAACTGCGTTTGTGATTATGGTTCAAGTCGCCGCGGCCACGCCCAGGGCCAACGCCAGACTCCAGTCTGACCAGCGCCGACGTGCCTGCCCGTGGGGGTTCAAGTCGGTCTGAGACTTATCCACAGGCCCTGAGCAGGGCTTTCGCGGCCGCCGGTGTCGGAGGGGGGACTTGAACCCCCACGAGGATTAGTACCTCACTAGCACCTCAAGCTAGCGCGTCTGCCATTCCGCCACTCCGACGTGGTGGGCTATCGACGATACCGGATCTGTGTCACCGAAACCGCGGTCGACGACGGATACGGTGACACAGACCCCGACGTGGGGGCTCCGCTAACTCCTGATGAGGAGGAAGCTGAGCGCGATCACGGAGAGGACCCAGGCGAGGGCGAAGCAGAACGTGATCCGGGTCAGGTTGCGCTCGGCGGACGAGGAGCCGAGGGCGGCACCGGCGCCGCCGCCGAACATGTCGGATAGTCCGCCGCCGCGGCCGCTGTGCATCAGGATCCCGCCGATCATCGCGAACAATGACATCACGTTGATGACCGTCACCACGTAGAGGAGGACGTCGCGCACGAAGAGTCAGCCTACCGAGCGGTCGGCGAAGTCGACCGAGACCGCGATCGACTCCGGGAGCTTCTCCGGGTAGTGGCAGGCGATCGGGTGACCGAACCCCCGGTCGATGAGCTCGGGCTCCTCGGTGGCGCACCGCGGCTGGGCCTTCGGGCAGCGGGTGCGGAACCGGCATCCCGACGGTGGGTCGATCGGGCTCGGGATGTCACCGACGAGGGTGAGGTGCTCGCGGTCGCGCTCGATCACCGGATCGGGCTCGGGGATCGCCGACAGCAGCGCCTGGGTGTACGGGTGCGCGGCGCCGGTGTAGAGCTCTTCGGCCGGGCCGACCTCCATCAGCTTGCCGAGGTACATGACGGCGACCCGGTCCGAGATGTGGCGGACGACCGACAGGTCGTGCGCGATGAACAAGTACGACAGGTTGAGCCGGTCTTGCAGGTCCTGCAGCAGGTTGAGCACGCCGGCCTGGATCGACACGTCGAGCGCCGACACCGGCTCGTCGAGCACGATGAACGTCGGATCGAGGGCCAACGCCCTGGCGATCCCGATGCGCTGCCGCTGCCCTCCGGAGAACTCGTGGGGATAGCGGGACGAGTGGTCCGGCGCGAGACCGACGAGGTCGAGCAGCTCCTTGACCCGCTCCTCGTGATCGCCGGGGAGCTTGTGGATCTGCAGCGGCTCGGCGATCGCGTTTCCGACCGTGAGGCGAGGATCGAGCGAGGCGTACGGGTCTTGGAAGACCATCTGCATCTCCCGCCGCAACGGTTGCAGCTGATCCCTTCCCATCCCGACGAGCTCAGTGCCCTTGTACTTGACCGAGCCGGCGCTCGGCTCGATCAGCTGGAGCACGCACCGCCCCAAGGTCGACTTTCCGGAGCCGCTCTCGCCGACGAGGCCGAGGGTCTCGCGCTCGCCGATCGAGAACGACACGTCGGACACGGCCTGGACCAGGCGCTTGGTGATCCGAATCCCCTTGGCCCGGCGGACCGGGAAGACCTTGACCAGCTCGTTGACCTCGATGACCGGCTCAGTCATCAGGCACTCCGGGCGAGCGCCAACTCACCGGCGCGAATGCATGCCGTCTCGAGGTCGCCGAACGGCTCGAGCTCGGGGAGCCCGAACCCACACCGATCGACCGCATGCGGGCAGCGGACCCTGAACGCGCACCCCGACGGCGGGTTCAGCATGTTCGGCGGTGCGCCGGGAATCGGAGTCAGACGGTCCCGGCCCAACGCGGGCAGGCTCGCCAGCAGGCCGCGTGTGTACGGGTGACTGGGATGGTCGAAGATCGGGCCGATGTCGCCCCGCTCGGCGGCGCGGCCGGCGTACATCACCTGCACCCGATCGGCGATCCGGGCGATCACGCCCAGGTCGTGGGTGATCAGCACGACCGCAGTCCGCATCTCCCGCCGGATCCGTTGCAGCACGTCGAGGATCTGCGCCTGCACCGTCACGTCGAGCGCGGTCGTCGGCTCGTCGGCAATCAGCACCTCCGGGTCGTTGGCGATCGCCATCGCGATCATCACCCGCTGGCGCATGCCGCCGGAGAACTCATGCGGGTACTGATTCGCGCGGTCGCGGGGTTGGGGGATCCCGACGATGTCGAGCAGTTCGACGGAGCGTTGCCACGCGTCCTTGTTCGTCATCTTCTGGTGCGACTGAATCATCTCGACGATCTGATCGCCGATGCGGTGGACCGGGTTCAACGCCGACAGCGGATCCTGGAAGATCATCGCGATCCGTTTGCCGCGCACTCGGTTGATGAGCTTCTTCGACGCCCCGACCAACTCCGTTCCCCCGATCGTCGCCGAGCCTTCGATGCGCGCCGACTTCGGGAGGAGCCCCATCACCCCGAGGAACGTCACCGACTTCCCCGAACCCGACTCCCCGACGACGCCCACCATCTCGCCCTCGCCGACGTCGAGATCGACGCCGCGGACGGCCTGGACTTCGCCGAACATGGTCGGGAACGTGACTCGGAGGTTGCGCAGCTGGAGGACGGCCGCGCCCGCGTCGCTCATGCGCGACCTCCACCCCGCTGCAGCTTCGGGTCCGTGGCGTCGCGCAGACCGTCGCCGACGAAGTTGATCGTGAGCGCGACGAGGAGCAACGTCACGCACGGGAACACGACCATCCACCAGTGACCCGAGAGCACGTTCTCCTGCGAGCTGCCGACCAGATTGCCGAGCGAGGTCGCGCCCGAGCCGAGCTGGGGCCCGAACCCGAAGAAGCTCAGCGTTGACTCGGCGATGATCGCGGCGACCACTGAGAAGGTGAGGGCGACGAGGATCGGGCCGATCGAGTTGGGCAGGAGGTGGCGGGTGACGATGCGGAAGCTGGACGCCCCGACGGCCCGCGACGCCTCCACGAACTCCCGTTCCTTGAGCGCCAGCACCTGGCCGCGCACGATGCGGGCGACCGTCATCCACCCGATGATGGCCAGGAGGAGAACGACGAAGCGGATCGACGACTTGTCGCCGACGATCGGTTCGAGCCACGAGATCTCGCCGATCATGTTGCGGATGACCAGCAACGCCACGAGGAACGGGAAGGCGAGGAAGATGTCGGTGACCCGCATCAGCAGGTCGTCGAAGGTTCCGCCGCGCATGCCGGCGAGCGCCCCGACCGCCGCGCCGATCACCACGCCGATGACCGCCGCGGCGATGCCGATGATCAGCGACACCCGGGTGCCGTAGACCAACCGGCTGTAGAGGTCACGCCCGATCTCGTCGGTTCCGAACCACGCCTGGGAATTCGGGGCGAGATAGCGGTTCGACTTCTCCGCCGTGGTCTCGAACACGGGCTGATTGACGCCGTAGCGAGCGGTGATCGGGGCGAGGACGACGAAGATGATCATCATCGCCAACACCACCGAACAGATCACCGCCGGCTTGTGACCGAGGAAGCGCTTGAACGCCATCTGGCGAGGAGATATCGACTTGATCGTCAACCCCTCGGCGTCGCCAGGCGGCGCCTCGGGCACGAAATCCACCGGTGCGGTGGCGGCGGTGTGGGTCATCAACTCAGTCAAGGCGGATCCTCGGGTCGAGTACGGCGTAGGACAAGTCAGCCAAAAGGTTGAACAGGATGACGGTGGTAACGACGATCACCATCCACGGCATCAGCTCGGGGAAGTCGCCGTTCTCGTAGGCGGTGAGGAAGAAGTCCCCCATCCCTGGATAGGAGAAGATGCGCTCGGTGATGATGAGGCCACCGAACAGCGCACCGAAATCGATCGCCGCAAGCGTCACGATCGGCAGCATCGCGTTGCGCATCGCGTGCTTGACGAGGACCCGGTTCTCGCTGATCCCCTTCGCCCGGGCCGTGCGCAAGTACTCGCTGTTGAGCGTCTCGAGCAATGAGGCGCGCATGTAGCGGGAGTAGATCGCCACGGTCTGGATCGCCACCACCGTGACCGGCAGGATCAGATGTTTGAGCATCAGCACGAGGTTGAACCCCTGCTGGCCCGGTGGGTAGACGCCAGCGACGGGGAGGTGCAGCCACGTGGCGCTCGGGAACCACTCCTGGGTGTACACGCCGAAGAGCATCTGCAGCAGGATCGCCGAGATGAACGGCGGGATCGACAGCATCACCAGGGCGGTGGTGTTGACGCTACCGTCGCGGAGTGATCCCGGCTTGAGCGCGGCGAGTACCCCGAACGTGACCCCGATCAGGATCCCGAAGCACGCCGCGATGCCGGCCAGGCGCAGCGTGTTAGCCATCGCATCCTTGAGATTGGGCCACACCTCCCGGTTACCCTTGATGCTGTTCGGCCAATCGCCCGAGAGGAAGCCGCCGAGCCACTGGAAGTAGCCCTTCACGTAGCCGCCGAAGCCCTCGTACAGCCCGTTCTTCTCGATGTATTCCTGCACCTTGGCCGGGCTCGCCCGCGTGTTCGAGCGGAGATAGCTGGCCACCGGATCGGTGCCGAGCCGGATCGCCACGTAGACGAGGAACGTCACGATCAGCAGCGTCGGCGCGGCCCAGATCAGGCGCCGTACCACGAACCGGAACATCCGACCTCCTTTCCGACGCCACCCGTTTGGCCGACACGGGGCCGGCCGCTGGCCGGCCCCGTGTCAGTTAACTCTATGCCTTCGTCGTGACGGGGGTCACCCCGCAGTCTCGACCTTGGGCTCTCCGACGACGAGGTTGGTCGGTACGAACTGCCCGTCTTCCGTCGTGTCCCACACCGCGGGCAGGACCTTGAACGCCGTGGTCCACACGTACCAGGACGAGTTGGCGCACTCGGTGACCGGGTTCAGGCAGCCCGGCCACTGCTCGGCGCCGATGACGATCTTGCCGTCACCGTCGACGTCCTGCCACTGGTGGATGTTCTGGAAGGCCATGAAGTTGACCAGATCCTGGTCGACCGGACCGGCGACGCGCTCGGAGCGCCAGAAGGCGGACCGCGGGTACTGCACCAGCGGCAGCATCGCCCAGTCCTCAGCCATCAGGTCGAGGCCCTTCTTGATCAGCTGGGCGCGGGGCTGCTCCTCCACCGTACGGTCGGCTTCCTCGAAGTCCTTCGAGGCCTCCTCGTTGCACCACCCGGTGGAGTTCGCACCCTGGAAGTTGTTCTCTTCCGACGGGACCTGGGCGCAGGTGAAGCTCGCCGTGAGGAACTGCGGGTCCGGCGCGACCGTGGAGATGTACATCGCCAGGTCGTAGTCGAGCCCCGGCAGGCGCTGCTGGAACACTTCCTCGGCCGAGCCGTTGTCGGCGACGACGTTGAATCCGGCCTGCTGGAGCAGCGGGATCAGGTACGCCTGGGTGTTTTCCCGACGCAGGTTGCCGGTGTTGATCATCCAGCGGATCTCGGGCGCCTGCCCGTCCTTCGCCCAGAACCCCTGACCGTTCTTCTCCCACCCGGCGTCGGTGAGCATCTGCTCGGCGCCCTGCGGGTCGTAGGTGTTGTTCTTGAACGAATCGAAGCAGTACGGACCGGGAGTGATCGGGCCGCACTGGAGCAGCGAGCCCTGGACGCCGGCCGCCGAGAGGATCGGCTTGTAGATCTGCTGGAACACGGCATCGCGGTCGATCGACTTGGCGAACGCGGTGCGGAACACCGGATCGGCGAACGGGCCCTCGGCGGACTGGAAGTAGAAGCCCTCGAAGTCGAGCCCGTTCTCGATGCCCGGCTCGATGCCCTGTTGCCCCTCGAACGACGACGCCAACGTGTCGGTGAACTGCGGGTAGATGAAGTCCACGTCGCCTGACAGCAACGCGGCGATCTCAGTCTCCTGTTCCTCGAGCGGAACCATCACGATCTGATTCGTGACCGGCTTGTCGTCGCCCCAGTAGTTCTCGTTGGGAGTCAGGATCAGCTGGCTCTTGCTCCACGAGTCGATCTTGTACGGCCGGCCGGAGATCGGCAGCTCGGTGCGCCAGAGTCCGGAGACGTCGTTGCAATCGTCGACCTCGGCCTTCTTGATCACTCCTTCGCCACCCGCTGCGCCGCTGAAGAGCTGCTTGTAGGGGGCGTAGATCTCGCTGAACTTGACGACGACCTGCTTCTCGTTCTCGCCCTGTTCGACTGACGTGATCTTGTCCCATCCAGTGGTGCTGATCGCGCCCGGCGTGTTGAGGTTCGCCTGGGCCGTGCACTGGAAGTCCTCCCACGTGATCGGCGTGCCGTCCTCCCACACCGCGTCGGGATTGATGTCGATGGTGAGAGTCATGGCGGTTTCGCCCGCGGGTGCGGACCCGCCGGAGGTTCCGGTGCCCGGAGTCGTGCTCCCCGTTGTGGTGCCAGGTGTCGTGCTACCGGGCGTGGTGGTCGCACCTCCGGTGGTGGGAGCAGCAGCTGTGGTCTCCGCTCCGCCGGTGGTTGCCGGCGCCCCTGTGGTCGCCGCGCCCCCGCCGTCGTCGTCGTCACCGCAAGCCGCGGCGATGGCTACGAGGGCGAGACCGGCGGAAAAAGCCACGAGCCGCTTGCTGCGCCTCATGTTGCTCACGTGATGGTCCTCCTCATGGGATGAATGGGAGGGAGGTGAAGAGCACTGGGAACCACCTGATCGGAGTCCCCTTCTCGCGTTGGATTTGATCGTCGTTCCACCAGTGCCTACAACCCACATCGTCCTCCCCGATCGATGGGGGCGGACCGAATATAGCAGTTCCACCCGCTGTGCCAACCGGCACAGACGTTACGAAGCCGCTACAGCGGCGGGCCGGACGTCGTCACGAATCGCCGGATTCGGGCGCCCACGGAGAAACGTCAGGGTTTCGCCGCGGCCGCACCGCCGACGGCGCGATGGCGTCGGCCGCGCCGGCGAGCAGGGCGTCGCGCTCGGCGCGACGCAGCTGCTGCTCGTGCGGATCGGGCACCGGCACGGCCGCCAGCAGGCGCTTGGTGTACGGCTGCTGGGGACGAGTCAGGATCTGGTCGCGGGTGCCGAACTCGACGAGCTTGCCCTTCTCCATCACGGCGATGCGTTGGGCGAGGATCTCGACGACGGCGAGGTCGTGGGAGATGAACAGGCAGGCGAAGCCGATGTCCCGCTGCAGTTCCTGGAAGAGCTCGAGGACCCGGGCCTGGACCGACACGTCGAGCGCCGACGTCGGCTCGTCGGCGATCAGCAGCCGCGGACCCAGCGCCAGCGCCCTGGCGACACCGACGCGCTGGCGCTGACCGCCCGAGAGCTCGTGGGGGTACCGGTTGCGTAGATCGCGCGCGAGGTGGACCTGGTCGAGCAGATCTTCGACCCGCTTGCTCAGCGCCGCACCCTTGGCGACCTTGGCCAGGAGCAGGGGCTCACCGATCGACTCCCCCACCGGAAGCCGAGGGTTGAGCGACGAGCCGGGATCCTGGAAGACGAAGCTCACGTCGCGGCGGACGTTGCGAAGGTCGTTCTTGGTGATGCCCACCATGTTCGTGCCGAGCACCCTGGCGGTGCCTTCGACGAACGGGAGGAGACCGACGACGGCCCGGCCGATCGTGGTCTTGCCGCTGCCGGACTCGCCGACGAGCCCGACGACCTCGCCCGTGTCGATGGTGAGCGACACGCCGTCGACGGCACGAAACGCGGGGTGCCGGCCCCGCTTCGGGTACTCGATGGCGACGTCGCGGAGGTCGACGACCGTGCCGGGCCGCAACTCCGTGTCGGTAGGCACCGGCTCGTCCTCGACCTCGCCATTGCCGGACACGAGGGCGCCGAGGTGGGGTACCGAACGCAGCAGCTCTCGCGTGTAGGTGTCTCGCGGCGCGTTGAACACCTGGTCCGCCTCGCCCGCCTCGACGATGTTGCCCCGCTGCATCACGACGACCCGGTCGGCGAGGTCGGCGACGACACCCATGTCGTGGGTGATCAGCAGGATGCTGGCGTCGATGCGGTCACGCAGGTCGCGGATCAGCTTGAGGATCTCCGCCTGCACGGTGACGTCGAGCGCCGTCGTCGGCTCATCGGCGACCAGCACCGCCGGGTCGCACGCCAGGGCCTGGGCGATCATCGCCCGCTGCCGCTGGCCACCGGAGAGCTCGTGCGGATACGAATCGATCCGGACGTGCGGAGACGGGATCTCGACGAGCTCGAGCAGTTCGATCGCCCGTTCACGCGCCTTCCTCGGCGACATCGCCTGATGGCTGCGCAGCATCTCGGCGATCTGGAACCCGACCGTGTACACCGGGTTCAGCGCGGTCATCGGCTCCTGGAAGATCATCGACACGACGCGCCCCCGCATCGAGCGCAGGGCACGGGCGTCGAGGCCCACGATCTCCATGTCGTTGAGCAGGATCGAGCCGTGCACGGAGGCGTTCGTCGGCAGCAGGCCCATCATCGCGAAGGCGATCGTCGACTTGCCGGAGCCGGACTCGCCGACGATGGCCAGCGCCTCACCGGCGACGAGGTCGAAGCTGGCTCCGTTGACGGCGGGGTACCAGGTGCCGTTGACCCAGAACTCCACGACGAGGTCGCGCACCCGGACGACCGGTACCGCGCCGTCGCGTCCCGTTCTCACCCGCTCGGCACTGCCGATCACGGCAACGCCCTTTCCAGAGGTGGCACCATGGCGGCGTGGTCGAAACGGTGCGTCCGTGGTGGGGCAAGGTCTTGACGATCGCCATCGCCTCGATCAGCGTCGCCGTGACCATCTGGACCGGCATCGGCTACAGCTGGACCGACGCCGCGAAGGCGGCGCCGTGGATGGCGCTGCTGACGCTGAGCTGCTGGGCGACGTTCTGGCGACCCTGCGTGGCGGTCTCTGACGCCGGCGTGGAGCTCGTCAACGTCAGCCGCACCGTCTTCATCCCGTGGCCGGCGCTCCAGGGAATCGACACGAAGTGGTCGCTGAAGCTGATCACCGCCTACGGCCGCTTCACCGCGTGGAGCGCCGCGGCGCCGGGGGCCCGCGGGGCGCAACTGGGGCTCGGTGACAGTCGCGATCGGCTCAGTCAGCCGTCGCCCCCTGACGAACCGGGCGTCCGACCTGGCGACCTCATCGACTCCCCCTCCGGCGCCGCCGCCGACTTGATCCACCGGCGGTGGGACAAGATGCGCGCCGCCGGTCATCTCGACGAGCCCCGCTTGGAGCGCGGTCGGGCGCAGGTCACGTGGCACGTGGCGACGGCCCTCGCCGCCGGGGCGCTGTTGGCCGTGGGCATCGCGTCAGGCATCTGACGTCACGTCTCGCTGGCGTACTTGGCGTCTTCACGCTCGAGTTCCTTGCGCTTGGGGATCCGCTTCTGGCGCGGGTCGAAGGCGTCGCGCAGACCGTCGCCGATGAACTGGAGGCAGAGCACGATGGCGACGATGAACACGCCCGGCCAGAGGAACAGCCAGGGGCGGGTCTGGTAGGCGCTCTGGTAGTCGCTGACGAGCGTCCCGAGCGAGACCTGCGGCGGCCGGACTCCGAACCCGAGGAAGCCGAGCGCCGTCTCGGTGAGGATGCCCGCCCCCATCAGCAGCGTCGTGGCGACCACGATGGTGCCGACGGTGTTGGGCAGGATGTGCTTGAAGATGATCCGCCGGTCGGAGGCGTTGGCCACTCGTGCAGCGTCGACGAACTCGCGCTCGCGGAGGGCGAGGAACTCGGCCCGGACCAGGCGCGCCAGACTCGTCCACAGGAACAGGCCGAGCGCGAGTGCCACCGGCCAGATACCCGATAGCCCGAGGGCGAATCCGGCCACCGCCGTGATGACGAGGATCGGAATGATGATGATGACGTCGGTGAAGCGCATCAGCGCGCTGTCGACCCACTTGCCGTAGTAGCCCGATAACGCTCCGATCACCACGCCGATCGTCGTCGACAGGAGCCCCAGCACGAGGATCACCGCGAGACTCGTCTGCACGCCGCGCATGGTCATCGCGAACATGTCCTTGCCCTTCTGGTTGTCGAGCCCGAAGGGGTGCTCGCCGAGATGGACGCCGGCCCCGCCGAGCCACGACGGCCGCAGCGAGAGCGTCGGCTCGCCCTCACCCTGCTGGGAGGGAACGAGGTCGGTGTACTTCCACTTCCACCAGCCGGGGATCGGTCCCAAGCCGACGCTCGTGACCGCGAGGATCACGATCAGCAGCAGAACGATGATCCCCGCCATCGCCCCCTTGTGGCGAACGAAGCGGCGGCGGACGATCTGGCCCTGGCTGAGCCCGGCGACCTCGGCCTGTTCGATGGTCGACTCACCGACGACGCTGATCATCTCGGTCGGATCGGCGTCGATCCCCCGGCCCACCCGCTCGGAATCCTGGATGGTCACTGGTGAATCCTCTCGATGATGCGAGCGAGCGAGCGCCAGCGAGCGAGCGGCCGCCGACGGCCTGCGTGGCCGGGGAACGCAGTGATGGTCATGTCAGTGAACCTCCCTTCGTCACTTCCCGAGGCGGATGCGCGGGTCGAGGACGGCGTAGATGACGTCGGCGAGCAGGTTGAAGACGACGGCGAGGATGCCGGTCACGACGAAGAAGGCCATCACCCGGTTGGCGTCGAACCCGCGCAGGCCGTCGATGAACAGACGACCCATCCCCTCCCACTCGAACACCGACTCGGTGACCACGGCACCGCCGATGATGGCCGCGATGTCAATGGCCACGATCGTCGCCAGGGGGATCAAGGCGTTGCGGAGAGCGTGGCGGACGACGACCGTCCGGCTGGTCAGTCCTTTGGCGCGAGCGGTGCGGATGTAGTCCTGGTTGAGCACCTCCAGCATGCTCGCTCGCGAGTAGCGCGTGTACGTCGCCACCGAGATCAGCATGAGGGCGAGAGTCGGGAGGATCAGGTGGCTGAACGTGTCGTTGACGATCACCCAGAAGGAGCCCACGAGGCGGTCCTCCTTGTCGCCGATCGTCTTGATCGGGCGGTTGCGGATCACCGAGGACGCGGAGTACTCCGCCCACGACTGCATCGTCCGGTCGATGAACATCAACACGGACAGCAGGAACGCCGTCACGGCGCCGGTGCGCGCCGACTGACCCTTGTCGTAGCCGCCCATGGCGTAGCCCACGCCGACACCCACGAGGATCGCGATCGCGCCCAGGCCGAAGATCGTCCACAGGTTGATGTCCCAGTCGAAGACGACTTGCAGTGGGAAGTAGAGGATGATCCCGATCGCCGCGGTGACGAGGGCCGTGTTCCGGGCGTTCTTGTTGCGCCATCCCGCCATCACGGCCACGACGCCGGCGGCGATCCCCACACTGAGGACGGCGTAGAGGACCGGGCCGAGGCTCGGGTCGAGCATCCACTGGGTGCTCGAGATCCACGCCAGCAGGGCGGCGACACCGCCGGCCGAAATCGCGCCGATCACCACCCTCCGGGACAATCGACCGCCGGCGAACGAGTACCCGATCACGAAGGCGCCGATGGCCATGATCGCGATGAACGCGACCGAGAAGTGGGCCCCGTCGCGGAGCCAGTCGTTGAAGTTGATGCCACCCCACGACTTGAGGATGACGGCGGTCCAGAAGACCGGCAGGGCGAAGAACACGAACGTGAAGAACGTGACGAGGTAGTCGAAGCCGGAGTACTGGCGCAGCGCCGTGATGACGCCGACACAGACCCCGACCACGACCGCGATCATGGTGGCCGCACCGATCAGCTTGATGGTGAGGGGGATGCGCAGCTTGAGCTCGTCCCACACGGGCTGTTGGGTGTCGGACACCAATCCGAAGTCGCCGTGGAACAGCAATCGCCGAAGCCAGTTCAGGTAGCGCTGCACCGGTGGCACGTCGAGGCTGAGCGTCTCGGTGACCGTCTTGGTCACGGCCGCCCGCTGCGTCGGGTTGGTGATTTGCAGGGTGAAGGCGAGAGGGTCTCCCGCCTGCGTCATCAGCATGTACACGATGAACGACGCGCCGAGGAGGATGAAGAAGGCGGCCACCAGGCGCCGGACGATGTAGACGGCCACTCCGAGACCCCCCGTCGCAGTACGTGGAGCTGATCAGCGCGGGTGTCGATCGCTCGTGCGGGTGCGCTGAGCCCGCAGCGAGCGGCGTCGTGTGACGCTCCGATGGGCACGGGGTGGGCGGGCCGGGGGGGGGGGCCCCCCCCCCGCATA
>JBKOUV010000220.1:0-15979 GCA_046723555.1 Actinomycetota bacterium
ATCAGCCCCGGCGGCGGCACGGCCCCAGGTTCAGGCGGCACTCGCTTGTGCGTTGCCGATCCATTCCGGGTGGGCGTTGCGGGTCACCGCGCAGAACGGCCGCAGTTTCGCCGCACTCCAGGTGTCGACGGTGTTCCCCACTGTCGCCGGCCGCACGACCAGCGGTTTGGGCATGACTTGAACTGACGCAGACATCAGGCATCCTTTCTTCGGGCGAGGCGGTGTCGCCCCGCAGGAGCCATCTTCAACAATCGAGCCGGCAACGCCGTGAGTAGTTGGTACTCATTTCCGGCCGCGGCTGTTCGGCCGAGCCCGCCCGCACCTCACATCCCTGCGCCAGCCGCAGGGAATGCTGGCTGCACGGCATCGCGCGGGTGCGGGCACCTCGCGGCGGTGACGCCCTTCGCCTGGCTACTCGGAGGACTCCCCGTGACGGCATCGAAGAGCCTAAGCACCGACCACGACACCGGGCCTACAAAGGTCGGCCGCATATACGACCGCGCCGACTACGGGTTGTCAGTATCGCCTCGACGACCCACGCTGTGGACAACCGATCGCGCGCCTTGTTTGGGTCGCGACCGCGGACGGCATCACACCCCGGGTCCATCGGTGAGACGCCCTCACGCACGCGCGTGACGACCAACGACTCCTTCGTTGGCGGCCGCTAGAACCTGCCCACCGGCGGCCATTGACTGCTGAGGCTCAGCCATCTCATTCCGTGATCGCCGCGACTCGATGACCGCTGGCCCACCGCCGATGTTCCCGGACCCCGCCGAAGAGCCGCCAGCGCGATTACTTGGGCAGCGCAGACGGGCCGTTCCCGACCGGCGACAGGCGGCCCGCGGGCATCTTATTGCACTGGCGTTATCGGCTACCGGCGACCGCCGCACGCGGCACTTCGATGACGCCGCGGCGCCCGGACTACCGCGCGTCCGAGGACGCGGTAACCGGACGTCGCGCCGAGATCACGGATGGTGTCCTCGACCGGCACTTCCCGGATACGCCGATGGTCTTCGAATCGCGCCTTATCGGCGTGACGTTTTCGGACATCGCGCCGCGAGGTTCCGAGCGCCAGCCCTAGGGCTGCCCTAGGGCAATGACAAGTCTGCGGATTAGGCCGGATACCGGTCGCCTTCGGAACACGCCCGTCCGTACCGTTGGCCTGCGGCTTGGGACGAGGGGGTGAGACATGAGCCGACTGCTGGTCGTGCCCGTGGTCGTCTTCGCTGCGGGGCTCGTCGCACCGGCGGCGAGGGCCGACCAACCGGTCGTGGTTTCTGGAGGCGGAACCGGGACTTTCGCCGCCGATCTCGACGGCGACGGTGATGTCGACGGGTCCCACTTCGGGCTCGGTGCTGTCTTTAGCAGCGGCACCGCGCGAGGCCACTTCGAGTGCCTGATGGCGGGGAACGCCGACATCCTCGGCCTTCCGCTGATGGCCGTAGAGGGCAAAGTGACGGGCGGCTCGTCCGACGCCGCGAGCGGAACAGCGACGCTAACCGGGGTTGCCACCGTCAGTCTCGGCAGCGAAGGTGCCTTTAGGGGCGTTCCCTACGAGGTGCGGCTGCGGGCGGGCGGCCCCGGAGTAGGCCGGCTGCAGCTCACGGTGATCGGCGCGTTCGACGGGGTTCCCGGAGACGCGATTCCCGGAAATGGCAACTACGACCTGCCGGTCGAGACCGTCGCCACGGGGCAAATAGGAGTCCGTTAGACGCAGAGAGGTGAGAGATGGACCGTAGACAGTTCGTCAAGCACGCTGGGATCGGGTCCCTCAGCCTGGGTGTGCTCGCCGCCAGTCCGGCCGCGCTCGCCGGGAACCGCAAAGGCGACGGGCACCAGCACTTCTCGCTTGTCGCGCTGAGCGGGACGTCGGTCGCCGAGGTCGGCGAGGACCACGTGCTCGTCCTCGAAGGCGCCGGAAGCTTCAAGGCCAGGAACGGCCAAGTTGATCGCGAGGGCGGCGGCAACTTCGTCCACGTCCGGTTCACGCCGGCATTCCCCGCCGGCCAGCAGCTCGTGGCGTCCGGCAAGTGGGAGGTGGCCGGCTTCGTCAGCTACACGGATGGCCTCCCGGACTACGGGCGCGTACGGCCCAGCATCCTCGTCGTTACGGTCGTCCTGCACCCCGACGCGGGCGGATCGCTCGAGGGCACGCTCCAAGTCATTTGCAACATCGGCTTCGCCGGCATCTCGACCGGTCAACCGGAAGGATTCAGGCTCAACCTGCCCGGCGCCGGAATCAACTTCGACACTCCTCTCGTCGGGCTGACCCACATCAGCATTCCGGAAGGCGAGTCGAGCGCGTAACTACGCGACCTGCGATGCTCGAGCAGGCAGCATCAGTCAGCCGCCGGCGTAGCGTCAGCACGCTCACAGGGAAGCTGATCGCAGCCGAGTTCGTGACCCTCGATGCCGTGATGGAGGCGCCTGGGAGCGAGCCGACACATCCGATGTGCTCCAGCGCCGGGCCCGTGGCGAAGCGCAGCGAATGTGCTGCCGGGTTATCCGACCTGCGCGTCCGTCTAACACGCCGCCGACCATCCGGGAACGCCGGGAGTCAGGCGCTAAAGAACGTCGCGAGTGGTCGTTCGGTTCCGTGTCCCGTCTCGGTCAGCCCGGAAAGAACGGCAGATCTGCGCCCGAACGAATTCCACTGGGGAATCGTCAGCTGTGCCTCGCGACGCTCTTCAACGCCGCGAATATCGTCTTGATCGTGACCCTCCGAGTAGTTCCGGGCGGCCACCGGTCGGACGGTGTCGGGAGTGTGGCGGAGCCTCACGTAGCGAGCGGCGCAGACGAGAAGGGTCTCAGTTGCCGAGAACGGCGGCGCGCCCTTCGACCACTCGTGAGTTCGGGCCGTAGCCGGTGCGGGCGTTGAGTCCAAACTCTGTGTGCATATTCTGACCGCTCAGACCAGGGCGCGAACCTGATCGAGGTCGGCGGCGCCGATCACCAGCCGGGCCCCCGAAGCGAGATAGACGAGCTCGATGTTGACCCCCGCGTCGGCGAGCGTGCGGGCGACCTCGCCGAGTACGCCGGGACTGTCTTCGATGTCGAGCACGACGACCTCGCGCTCCTCGATCGACGTGAACCCGGCACCCTCCAAGGCCTGGCGCGCACCCGCCGCGTCGTCGACGAGCAGATGGACGACCGAGGCTCCGGGCGCGGCGGCGCCGCACACCCCACCGATGTTGATCCCGGCGGCGCCGAGCGCTTCGCCCATGCCGGCGAGCGCCCCCGGCTTGTCCTCGACGGTCACAGCAAGATCCGTTGCCATGAGCTCCTCCCTTCCTCCTTCGCCCCCGCGTCCGTTTCTATGAGCGCGGCCGCGCGATGTCAACGGGCTACCCACGGCGAGCGCCGGCATGGGCGGAGGTGGACCGGAATCGAACCCGATTCGCGTTGTGATGGCTGGTGATCCGGTATGCGCGTCAGTCCAGGTAGACGGCGCAATCAAGCCTCTCAGGACCAGCCTTCATGAGGCCTGATCCGGCCCTGTGCTCACCCGTTTGTGACCACGGGTGTGACCACGCCCCCGCCGCCCTGAGCCACCACGCGAGTGGGTAGTCGAAACTCCACGGTGGCGCCCGGCAAGCGGGTGTAACGGACCGGGCGCCGCGAGCGATGTACCACGACGGAAGGCGAACGAAACGCAGGGTCGATTGCCGCCCGGTGATCCCGGGTGGCTCGGTGGGCGGACGCCCCCAGTCCTACCCCGCCGCCGGGGCTGTGGACGGGGGCGCCGCTCACCTCGTTGCGGTGGAGACCCAGGGTAGGAACGGCGGGCTCGAGCGCGCCTCCGGAACAGCCACCGGAGGGGCGCCGGCCGGGGTCGGTAGCGGGCGCACCGCGCGGTGACCTTCGGCGCAAGTTGGGGAACGGCGCCGAGGGTCGTTGCTGAATGGCTCTTGGAGGATTCCTTCAGCGATCACGGACACTACCCCGGGTCATGAACGGCGCAGTCCGGGCACCGCCACGGCGGGACGTCGTCGAGCGTGTGCGAGGCGAAGTACCACGGTGCTCGAGCGCCGCAGGTGGGACCGCTGGACTCGAGCCGTCTCGGGCTAGCCGCGGTTACTGAGGCGGTTGGGCCTGAACGGCCTGCGGGTCAGCGACGCCTGCAGCGCCAACATCGAAGACCTCGGGTTCGAACGTGGGCACCGCGTCCTGCGGATCATCGGTAAGGGCAACCAGCCTGCCGTCGTGCCGCTGGTGCCACGCACGGCCCGCACCATCGATCTCGCGGTCGGTGAGCGCATGTGCGGACCGATCCTGACCCGCCGCGACGGCACTCGACTCGATACTCGCACCGCCTACCGCTGGGTCCGTGCCACCGGGCGACAGGCCGGGCTCGACCACGTCCACCCGCATATGCTCCGCGCTGCGTTCATCATGGCCGCCCTCGACGCCGGCGTGCCGCTACGCGACGTACAGCTGGCCGCCCGCCACGCGGACCCACGCACCACCACCGCCTACGACCGGCGCCGCCAGAACCTCGACCGCCACGCCGCCTACGCCGTCGTCGCCTTCGTCACCAGCGGGTGAGCTGACCACCGCCGGAGGCGACCGCCGAAGACCGAATCCCCACGACGCACGTTCGGTGCGTCGACGCGGACCCCGGCATGGGCGTGACCGCCTGAAGCACAACCGGCGCCGAACGCCGAGTAGGGGCGCAACCGGTGCTCGCGATAGCAAGCAGTCGGGCCGTCGTCGGCCGTTTCCACGCGCCATCGAGTAGGCGTTCTGTGACGCGTCGGCGGAGCGCGTGTTCGGCGGGTGCCCTTCGGCGGCCGGTCTCCTAGCGGCCGACACGGGCCTTCGACGCCGCTCGCGGTCCCTGCCGCGACTGCCGCACCACTCAGGGTTCTTGGGAACTGGCGTCGTAGAACTGGGCGACCAGGAGCTCGAGGCGCTCGGCAACTCGGCCCGGGCGTAGCCGGTCACTGCGCCCGAGCGTGGTCAGACCGTGCAGCGCAGCCCACAGCACCTCGGTGAGGGTCTCGACGTTCCGCCCGCCGGCCACCCTGGCGACTGCCTCACGCAGTTCGGCGAACCCAGCTCTCAACTGGACCGGGGTGTTTTCGGTACCGCCGAATCGCAATCGTGTCGCGCGGGTGAACATCGCGTCGTACAGCGCCGGGTTCTCGTTAGCGAACCTGCTGTACGCGTGGGCGACCCGGCTCAACGCCTCCTCAGGCTGTCCGGCGCCGCGAGCCGTTCTGAGGGTTTCGGCGAGCTCGCCGAAACCCTCCAGTGCGACGGCCTCCACGATGTCTTCCATCGATGCGAAGTGCTTGTAAAGCACCGGCTGGCTGTACTCGATCTCGGCAGATAGCCGACGTGTGGTGACCGCATCCCAACCCTCACGCTCGGCAACGGCGCGGGCGGTTGCGGTGATGAGTCGGCGACGGGTAGCGCGATCACGGAGCCGACGGTCTGCGATGGCCACGCCGTCACGTTAGCATTGCTCTCAACGCGAGCATTGCTATTGACTTGGTGCTGTTCATAGGGTTAGCGTTGCTAGCACCTGCCCAACTTCGATGGGAGTACGAAATGGCTACAAACGGACAGCAGCTCGCCGAGACCTACCTCGTGATGCTGAACACGCACGAGCCGGACCTGGTGGACCGATTCGTGGCCGAGGACTATCGCAACCACAACGCCTTCGTCGCCGACGGCCGTGAGGCGAACCGACAGTTCTGGACAGCGTTCTTCACCGCGTTGCCCGATCTGAGCGCCACCATGGAGGACTCGGTGATCTCCGGTGACCGCGTGGTGGGCCGCTTCGTCTACCGAGGTACGCACACCGGCGACTTCATGGGCATCCCTGCCAGCGGTAACCCGGTGGAGATGCGCTCGATCGACATCTGGCGCGTCGAGGACGGCATGTTCGTCGAACACTGGGACGAACTGAACCTCCTGGAGATGTTCCAGCAGATGGGCGCATTACCGCCCCTGGGCGCCGGCCCTGCGCAAGACGCGTGATGCACCTCGCCGCCCATCTCGCCGCACTCATCGCGATAGTGAGCACCGGGGTTGTTTACGGCACGGACGCGTTCTGCGCGCTCGTTCAGCGACCCGCCCTCGCCCGTGTCGACGACGCCACGCTCACCGCGGTCATGGGCAACGTGCATCGCTTCGGCGACCGGCGCATGCCCGTCCCCGGGATCCTCGGCATGATCGCCTCCGCCGCAGCCTGTGTACTCGCCGCATTGGCCGGCCGGGCCGTCGCATCGGCCACCGCAGGAGCAGCGCTCGCACTCCTGGTCGGCTGGCTGCTGCTCTACCTACTCGTCAGCGCGCCAATCAACCGCGCCCTCACCGCCGCCGCCGACAAACACCAGACACCGACCAACGCCCGCGCACTGCAACACGACTGGGACCGCATCATCGTGCCCCGGGCAGTCCTGCAGGGCCTCGCGATCGCCGCCCTCTGCGTGAACCTCATCAACTGACCGGCCTCCCGATGCCCACCGTCGAACCCCAACGACGCCTTCAGCCTCCGAGGCGGCTGCTCATTGCCGACAACAAGACGTCAACGCGAGCATCCACGGACGCGTGTGAGCCGTCGGTTACCGCGCGTTCTCCATTGCGCGACTCGACGGTCTTGAGCACGTCCTCGAAGTGATCCGGTCGAGGATGGTCTGCGCATGCCGCGAGACCTATCCGAGAACGCGCGCCCGAACCCGCACACGGCGCTGAGCTACACCGTGTCATCGAAGCGCCGATCAGGGCGCACCTCGCCGCTCGGGACGCGATGTCCGAGTCACAGCCCGATACCGCTCCGGACAGCGGCCCAGCACGCGTCATAGAAGCGCTGTTACTCCCGCTTGCAATCGCGAGCGTTCACCGCGTCCTCGATTCGGCGGCGTCCGAACGACGGATCCGCACTCGTCCGGTAGGCAGTATTCGGTCGAACCGGCAAACAGCTGGCGGCTGCCTGAGTGTCCGGAAACGACGCCGAATAACGCGGTCGGCCGTGTCCGAGACCGCCGGCTCGATGGCGTTCGCGACTGTCCTGTAATCGCGGCGGTCGTCCGACCCACCGGCGGACCGACGAGACGGGATTACCGAGTAGCGCAGTGGGGCCGTTACAGCGTGGCTCCGAACACGTCGGGAGCGGCTTATTGGGCGCGCGATATGGGCGGATTTCGACGTCGGACGACCAACGCTCCGGACTCTCGCGAGTCGGCACGAGCGGCCGCCAACTTCGTGAACGACGAGGCCGAGTGCGCGCCTATCGACTATGTGCGCTCGCGGAAAGCAAGCATCCGACGTGGACGGCCGTTTCGGCACGTCACCGACCCGGCGTTGTGGGGCGGTCTGCCGGTGGACGGAGCTTGGGGTCGCCAGCTCGATGCACGCCGACCGCCGCGCTCATCACCGGCAGAACGCGTATGTCCCCCTGGCGGTCGCGGCGCTGGTGCCCCTCAGGCGCCCTGGTGGACGGTGCGGCGCGCTTTGTACCAGGTGTCACCGGCGGGAGCACCTTCAAGGTTCCAGCTCCACGAGATCGTCGGCGTGACTCGGACGTAGTGGCCGGGGCCGACCATGCCGACTCGGTCGATTGGGTCCTGGGCTGTCCCGTAGATGCGGATGCCCCGGGCGATGGACGGCTCCAAGGACGGCAGGTCGTCGACCACGAGGGCGACCTGGCGGTGGCCGGCAGTGATGTTGCGGATCTTGCGCGTGCGCAGGACCGCCTCGCCCGCACCGCACACCCACAGAGTCGTGCCTCGACCTCGAGGGCGACCGGGGTGACATCGGGCTGGCCGTCCGGGGCGACGGTGGCCAGGCGAGCCAGCGGCTGGGATCGGAGGTAGTCGAGCTCGTCGTCGGCGAAAACCATGCGCACATGGTTGCGCGTCGGCTCGGTCGGCCGAAGGGTGAACGCGAGTTGGCGGAAGAGCTTCTTCGTTGGGTTGCTCCACGCTCACGACGGAGCCGCGGGAGCGGCTCCGTCTCCGGCGTTTGGGGCGAGAGCACGGCGCCCACGGGGCTGAGTGTTATGGGCGCATCGGGTGATCGGAAGTTTGACCGTCTCAGTCCATCGTTGGGACCTCGGCGGTCTCGGCGCTAGGTAATCGGATGTGGGATGCCCTCCGCGCTTGCCGCGAGCGTTGGGTCCCAGCTGCACACGATGCAGGCGTGGCGAATCGCGGACAGGCCGAACTCGAGGGCGGCGCGATGTGGATCGGGTGTGCGACGGGCGTCGTCCCAGTCGAGGAGGTACTCGCCGAGTTCGGTGTCCCAGCGCGCGGGTGGTGGTGACAGCGTCGCTTGGTCGAACCCGTCCGGAGCGGGAAAGGCGAACGCGAAGAACGCCGGTCGAGGGTAGCGGGCGTCACCGGGCCACCAGCCAACTTCGATCTGTTGGGCAGTGGCCGAGTTGCGCATGATGAAGTCGTTCGACGGCGGGGCGACGGTCTCGCCGGAGTACAGGCTGACCGCGAGGTCGAAGGTGCCCCACCACGCGTTGACCGGGCTGGAGCGCCCGCGATACGGGGCCCGTAGCGCGGAGAGGACGAGCGCAGCGTGGGTCGCTGCCGCGAAGTAGTCGTCCACGTGCGCGGAGTTGTAGGTGGCGTGGTCGTAGTCCTCGTCGAGTGGTGTCGTCCACGGGGTCTCCTGTGGCGTCGGGTTGATCCGCACCGGGCCGGCGAGTTCGCTCACCGCGTCGAGGACGTCTTGGGTGACGTGGGCGACTGGGCGGTCCGGTCCGAGCGGCGCACGGCGGGTTCGGCCGTCGGTGTGCTCGACGACGGCATGGTGTGAGCGGAGGTCGAGGGCGGCGACGACGGCGCCGGAGCGGTCGGGTGCCGGAAGGGGGAGGGTCTCCCAACCGCGGGCGCTGAGCCGGAGGGCGGCGTGTTGCAGTTGAGGTTCGGGCGGCGCCAACGCCGCGGCGAGCTTGCCGAGCACCTGGGTGTGTGCGTGCAGGGTGTCGCATGTTGCGTGCCAGGCGTCGTAGGGCAGCGCGGGCCATGGGGACGGCAGCGAGGGCATCTCTACTCGTCCGCTCTCGATTCGGGCTTCGTCGGGTCGGTCGTTTGCACCCTGGTTGTGATGGGGGTGTGGCTGCACGCTGGCTCCATCGTTCACCTCCGAGTGTGGTTGAAGCTTGCCCTACGCGAAGTTGCGGGGCGCCCGCTGGTCGGGCGGGATGATCCCGAGCCGCCCATACTGGTAGTCCTCGATGGCCTGGATGATTTCCTCGCGGGTGTTCATGACGAAGGGCCCGTAGTGCTCGATCGGGGCGCCGAGGGGCAGCCCGCCCAGGAGGAGCACCTCGAGCGGCTGGGCATCGTAGTCGGCGGCGGTCACGACGATGTGGTCGCCGCGCCCGAGGACGGCCAGCTCGCCGTCGTGCAGGGGTCGATCCTCGGGGCCGATGGTGCCGTGGCCGGCGAGCACGAAGACGAGGGCGTTGAACTCGGGCGCCCACGGGATCTCGAGCCGGGCGCCGGGGGTGAGGGTGGCGTGGGCGTAGGTGATCGGCGTGTGGGTGCTGCCGCCGCCTTCGAAGCCGGCGATGCTCCCGGCGATGAGCCGGATGAGCGCACCGCCGTCGTGGGTGGTGAGGAGCCGCAACGAGTCAGTGGTGATCGACTGGTAGCGAGGGGTCGTCATCTTGAGGGCGGGTGCGAGGTTGACCCACAGCTGCACGGCCTGGAAGAGGCCGCCGTGCTTGTACAGCTCCTCGGTGGGGAGCTCCTCGTGCTGGATGCCGCTGCCCGCGGTCATCCATTGGGTCTCGCCCTCGGCGATGACGCCGCCCCCGCCGGTGGTGTCGCGGTGAGCCAGCTCGCCGTCGAGCATGTAGGTGACCGTCTCGAACCCTCGGTGCGGGTGCCACTGGGCGCCTTTCGCCTCGCCCGGGCCGTTCAGCGTGGGCCGGGCGTGGTCGAGCAAGACGAAGGGGTCGGCGTCGGTCATCGACAGCGCGCCGGGGAACGGGCGGCGGATGGGCACGCCGGCGCCTTCGGTGCCGGCATGTGACGGCACGATCCGGGCGACCGGGCGGGCTCGGGAGCTGGCAGGGTCGGGTCGGGGGATGCGGGGCAGGACGAGTGTGTCCTCGACAGTGACCGCGGGCATGGCGGCAACTCCTCTCGGGATCGCAGCGCGCAACGCGCCGCGTGGTAACGCCGATCAGGCAGCGGCTGCTGCGGTGTCGGCGATGGCCTGGACGGCGAGCTCGATGCGGGCCGTCTTGCCGACGAGCAGGCCGCCGGTTTCGAGGGCCATGTTCCACGTGAGGCCGAAGTCCTCCCGGTTGACGTCGGTGGCGGCGCTGAACCCGATGCGCTCGTCGCCGAGCGGCGAGACGTCGGCGCCGTCGAAGTCGACCTGCAGGGTGACGGGCCTGGTCGTGTCGCGCACCGTGAGGTCGCCGACGACCTCCCAGGTGTTGTCGGCCAACGCGGTCACGCTCGTGGAGCGGAACGTGATGGTCGGGAAGCGGTCGACGTCGAAGAAGTCGGCGCTCTTGAGGTGCGTGTCGCGATCGGCGTTGCCGCTGGCGAGGCTGGCGGCGCCGATCTCGAATTCGACATGGGACGCCTCGGGCTCCGCGGCGATCGTGATCCGGCCGTTGACGTCGGTGAACCGACCGCGGACCGTGGTGATCATCAGGTGGCGGCCGACGAACTCGGCCGACGTGTGGGCACCGTCGATGTCGTAGGCGCCGGCGACCGGGACGACCCGGTCGTCGTAGGCGCCGGCGACCGGGACGACCCGGTCGTCGTGGGTTCGGAGCACGCTCACGGTTCGATCCGACATGGGGACCACTCCTCTCAACCCTGTTGACGCATCCACAATATTCTGTGGATGCTGATACGTCAACAAAGATTCGGGTAGGATATTCCCATGGCAACACCGCGGTGGCTGGACGAGCGCGAAGCGCACCTGTGGCGGGCCTGGCTGCGTGTCGCCCACGAGCTCCCGCGGGCGCTCCAGGACGAGATCAACCAGGGCAGCGGACTCTCGGCAGCCGACTACGCCATACTCATCCCCCTCTCCGAGTCGGCCGACGGGGTGTTGCGTCCTCGCGACATCGGCCGCGAGATCTGGTGGGATCGCAGCCGGCTGTCACACCAGCTCACCCGCATGGAGAAGCGCGGCCTCGTCGCCCGCGAGGAGTGCGCCGAGGACGGCCGCGGCGCGCTGGTGCGCATGACACCCGCCGGTCGGGCCGCGATCGAAGGCGCCGCGCCCGATCACGTGGCAGCCACCCGCCGCTACTTCTTCGACCATCTGTCTAGCCGGGACGTCGACGTGCTCACGCGCGTGTTCGATCGGGTCGTCGCCAACCTCGATCGAGCGAGCAGCGCCGACGACGACAACGCGGAAGGGCCTCGCTCGGAGATGGGCGACAGCACCGGGAGCGAAGCCGATCGGACGGAGCGCTCGTCGGGAGGACGGTCCGCGTCGGGGTCAACGGCCAAACGGTTGCGAACCGACGTTGCCCGTCGACGAGCCGTGGGAGGAGGTGCGTGACATGGACTCCCGGACCATGCCTTCAAGTGCGGGACAGCAAGGCCTGTCGATACTGCAGCTTCACCACGTCGGCGCGAAGTCAGGAGCCAAACGGGTCACGCCCCTGGCGTACTGGCCCGCGTCGGACACCAGCGTCGCTGTGCTCGCCTCGAACTACGGCGCCGCACGTCATCCGGGCTGGTACCACAACCTCATCGCCCAACCCTCCGCCGTCGTCGAGATCGACGGCGACTGGTGGAAGGTGACCGCCCGGGTCGCGCCTCCCGCGGAGCGTGCGCTCCTCATCGATCGCATCGCCCGCTCCAGCGCCGCGGTCACTACCGCCATCAGCAGAACGTCGCGCCAGATTCCCGTCGTCGTCCTCGAGCTCGTCGCCCGACGGCGCGAGGCGGGGACGGACTCGATGACCCGATCGACCAGCTCAAGGAGTGCGGCTGGTTCGGGGTGACTCTGCACCGCACTCGTTGGCGAGGTGCTGGTGAGCGTCGTCTACCGCCGGACCTTCACCTGAGGTCCCGACAACACCCTTCGAACGTTGGAGCAACACGTGCCGATCGCCAATCTCGATGACTTCGCTGCGCTCGAGCCCTTCTTTCAGATCATCAAGGACGGCCTCGGGGACCTCGTGGACGACGTCCACTTCTTCGACATCCTTTCCAAGGACGTCGTGGTCGACTACGTCATCACCGTCCCGGGCTACCCCCGCCGCGTCAAAGGCCGCAAGACAGTCGCCGAGCTCTATCGCCCGTACGGCGACCTCATACAGCTCGACCGCTGCTTCGACCTCGCGGTTCACCGCGACCCGGCGACCGGAACGGTCGTGCTCGAGTACGCGTCCGAAGGCCGAACAGTCCAAGACGACCGTCCGTACGCGAACCGCTATGTCTCGGTGCTGACCATCTCCGACCGTCTGGTCACGCGCTGGCGCGACTATCTCGACCCGCTCGCGGTCTTTGACGCACTCGGGTGGCCCGAGACCGACACCTAGCCGTTCAGCCAGGCTGCCTACGGGTGCGGGGAAGAGTTCACGGGCATCACGGGTTGTGAGGTTCGTGACCTTCGATCTCGAGGCCAGGGTCCGTCGACTCGAGGATCGAGTTCTGATCAGTGACCGGGTCATCACCTATGCAGTCGCTGTCGACCAGCGCGACTGGGCTCTGTTCGCTGACTGCTTCACGGATCCGGTTCACGCCGACTACTCCGAGAACGGGCTGGCGGCCGCCGACTTCGCTCGGGACGATCTCGTCGACATCGTCCGCTCGGCCGTCAGCGGCTACACGGCCACACAACACCTCAGCGCCAACCACGTCACCGACTTCGATCCCGACGATCCCAACCGCGCAACTTGCCACTCATCGATGTACGCGCAGCACCATCTCGCCGACGGCGACGAGCTGCTCATCCTGCGCGGCTGGTACGCCAACCACCTGGTCCGTGTTCCGAACGGCTGGAAGATCGACCGGATAGTCCAACACGTCAGCTGGCGCGAGGTCACACGTCCATGACCGACGGTCTCGACCGAGGAGAGGAGGTCCACATGGATGACGGAGGTTCTCCGACCAGCACCGCGTCCGACGTGCCTGCGGTGATCGATCGCTACCTCCGAGCCCACGATCGGCGTGACACCGACGCGGCCCTGTCCACGTTCGCCGCCAACGCGACCGTGGTCGACGACGGCCAGCGGTACGTCGGCGCCGATCGGATACGCGAGTGGCTCGCCAACGCGTCGACCGAGTTCAACTACACGCGGACGTTCACCGGCGCGAACGCCATCAACGCGGACACGTGGCTCGTCACGAACCGGCTCGAAGGCGACTTCCCTGGCGGGGTCGTCGATCTCGGCTACCGGTTCCGGTTGTCGGGCGATGCGATCGCGGAGTTGCTCATCGCTCCCTGACGCCCGACACGCCCGAATCGGCGGTTCGCTCGGTCGTGTGAGCCACCTCCCAGAGCCGGCGATAGGGGATCCGCGGCCGACGGCCGCCCCGCCCACGATTCGCGTCCGACAGGATGGGCGCATGAGTTCATCCGAATCCGAACGGGTGCCCTCAAGAGGTCCGCCGTCGAAGATCCTGATTCCGGTCCCAAGCTTGACGGTTCCCGAGGCCTGGCGCGTGGGACGAGTGATCTTTCATCCGTCCCAGAGCGCACGCGGACTCATCACCGACACGCCGCCGTTCGATTCGCAAGGCGGCTGGCTCGCGCAGGCCGTCTACGAGGTCCTCGACTCGTCCGCAACCGGTTCAATCGCAGAGGTTCCAGGAGCATCTGACATTCAGGAAGCGCTCGAAGCTCTCCGGTCAAGCCTGAGCGTGCTCCGCCTCTTCCAGGCCTCGCGACGGTCGTGGACCGAAACAACCTTCGGCGTGGGAGCCGACGTAGGCACCGCGGTCGTCAGGTATCTCTCGGTCTGGGAACGCGCGGCACCGGGCGCAACCGTGGAGGGACACTTCACCGGGTACACATTCGAGCGCAAGGCGCTCGACGACTGGGGGCAGTCAGATGCATTCCAGTACTTGAGCCAGGCACTCGTCGACCAGTTCGACGAAGGAAGGAAGCGCGCCGTGCGCGGCGCGCTTCTCTTCGACCGTGCAGCGCTCGAGCACAACCCGGACCTGCGCATGTTGGGCTTCGCATCGGCGCTCGAGGCATGGTTTCACGGCGAAGAGCGCGGCCCCAAGAAGTACCGCCTAGCGCGGCATGTGGCCTGGTTCGGGTGCGGTGCCCACAACGGCGACCTCTGCGGGAGGGCTCGGCCGATCTGCCCGTACCTACACCTGAAGCCGACCGAGCAGAGGCGACTTCTCACGCTTCGAGGGCTCGGCAACACCTACACCTCATGGAGATGCTCGGAGTGGCATCGAGTGATGGACTGGTACGACGCTCGCAGCGCCGTCGCTCATGGAGGACTCAACGAAGTGAGCAAGAAGGAGGGTGACCAACCGGAGTACTGGATCAGCCACTACCTAGCCGAACCGATCCTGTTGTGGCTTCGCGACCACCCCACCGATCCGACGGGAGAGCTGCAACGCCTGCTCGACTCGCAACCCGATCCCGCTGGCTGGGCGGCAATGTGCAGTGCACTGGATTCCACGCCACCGCCGGCCCAACCGCCGGGATTCGGAGCCACCCCGGCCACGCCTTGAACCGACTCGGTGCCAAACGCCCTCACCGCAAGGGGGCGCCCATGCGGCGATCGGCGCTACTTGTTGCGGATCCCCGAAGTGCCGCTCGTGCGAGCTCAGCCGCCGGCGACGAAGGCGACGACGACGTAGGCGGCGTGGCGGTCGAAGTTCTCTCGTCGCCGGTCGTAGATGGTTGTAGTGCGTGGGTCGGCGTGGCGGGCGGCGATCTGGACGTCTCGGAGCGGGACGCCGGCGTCCAGGGCGGCCATGATGAATCCGGCGCGGAGCATGTGTGGGTGGACCGAGCCGAGACCGGCTCGTTTGCCGATTGACCGGACCCAGCGGTGCGCGGTGCGACGGTCCAGGCGCTGATCGTCCCGGCGTCGCAGGATGGGGCCTTTCGTGGCGCTCTCCGATGGCGAGGTCGATGGTGCGAGCGGTCCGTGGGACGAGCGGGATGGTGGCGGGCTTATTGCCCTTGCCAACGATCTGCAGGGTGCGGTGGCCGCGGTGGAAGCCGAGATCTTCGATGTTGGTTGCGCACGCTTCGGAGACCCGCAGGCCGTTGAGGCCAAGCAGGACGGCCAGTGCGGCGTGGGCGCGGTCGTAGCGTTCGGCGGTGAACAGGAAGGTGCCGAGCTCGCCTCGGTCCATGCCGTGGCCCTCATTCGCTTGAACCTTCGGGCGCCGGACGTACTGAGCAGGGTTGGATGCGATGCGCCCGTCGATGTGAGCGAACCGGTAGAAGCCACACACCGTCGAGAGGCGCCGGTCGATCGTCGAGGCGGCAAGCCCCCGCTCCTCCATCGAGCAGCGATAAAGCTCGACGTGGGCCCGGGCGGCGGCAAGCACGGCGAGGTCGTTGTCGAGCGCCCATTGGAAGTACATGCGCAGATCGTGCCGGTACGCCTCGAGGGTGCGGCCGGTGTAGCGCGCAAGGAACGCCACGATCGCCAGCTGAGCTTCATCGACCGGAACATCCGGACCCGGAAGCCTGATCGCAGTCTCCGTTGCTTGCAGAGTCATCGCTGTCCTCCTTCATCGTGGGAAAACAGCGAACACCCGGACCATCAGCCGGCGTTTCGGGGCAGTCCGACCGCGTTACGCGCTGGAGTACGGCGACGCTCGAACTGAGGTCGACCGACGCGGTTACCGGCTCGAGCGGGTACCGTCCGCGTCGGGTTGTCGGCCGGGCGGTCGAACAAGAAGAAGTCAAGAAGGGAACCGTGACTGACGATCTCGAGTCGAGGGTGCGCCGACTCGAGGACCGCGCCCTCATCAGCGAGGTGGTCACCAAGTATGCGATCGCGGTCGACCGGCGTGACTGGACGATGTTCGCTGATTGCTTCACCGAT
>JBKOUV010000262.1:0-12568 GCA_046723555.1 Actinomycetota bacterium
GAGGACGATGGCTCGATCACCCGCTTCCCGGCGATCTCGATCGCCGCCCAGAGCACCCTCGCGTTCCGCGTGCCACCGAACGAGGAGCTGCTCAAGTACTGGGACCGGGTCGAGGACCGGCTGTTCAAGATCCGCCACAACCTGAGCCTGACCGGCATCCGCCGCCAGCTCGAGCTGTTCCAGCCGCCGATCAACCCGGCCAGCCTCGTGCGAGCCAGGGCGGCGGGCCTTTCATTGGAGGACGCCATCGCCGGAGTTACCGCACCGCTCCCGCCGTACCGCTTCTCCCATATCCTCGACAGGGCGCAGCGGGCGACCGGCATGGTGCAGTCGTTCGGTACCGCGCTGCTCAGCGCCCTCGAGAAGAAGGACGCGGAAGAGCTGACGCTGCTGCGTTCGGTGCACGAACGCGAGCTGCTCCGGCTCACACGCGACGCCAAGGCCGCGCAGGTACGCGAGGCGAAGGCCCAGCTGCAATCGACGGCGGAGGCGAAGGCCAACGTCGAGCAGCGCATCGACTACTACGCCGGGCTCCTCGCGACCGGACTCATCGGGTGGGAGGCCACCCAGCAGGCGACCAAGCATGCCGGCACGGCACTGAAGGTTGCCGAGGGTGCCGTCCATCTGACGGCGGCGCTGGTGTACCTGATCCCCGAGCTCGGCAGCCCGTTCGCGATGAAGTACGGCGGTCAGGCGCTCGGCCACAGCGGGGTCGAGTTCGCCCAGTGGACGACGGCGATGGCCAGCGTGCTCGACTCCGTCTCCTCGTCGGCCGGCCTGGAGGCCGGGTTCCAACGGCGGGACGAGGAGTGGCGCCAGCAGCTCGCCGTGGCCAGGCAGGAGCTGCGTCAGATCGAGCAGCAGCTGCTCGCGGCCGAGATCCGCGTCGCCATCGCGGAGCAGGACGAGAAGGTCCATCTGGCCTCAATGGGGCACAGCGAGGAGCTGGAGAGCTTCTACAAAGACAAGTTCACGAGCCTCGGCCTCTACAACTACCTCGCCACGACGTTGAGCCGCCTCCACCGCGAGGCCTACAACGTCGCCCACGAGCTGGCCAAGATGGCCGAACGAGCGCACCGCTTCGAGCTCGACGACGACACGTCGTCGTTCATCGCCCAGGACAACTGGCAGTCTGACAAGGCCGGGCTCCTGGCCGGCGAACGGCTGTCGTTGCAATTGCAACGCCTCGAACAGGCACACCTGAAGGGCAACACCCGCCAGTACGAGATGACGCAGTCGTTCTCGCTGGCTCAACTCGATCCCAAGGCGCTCATGACCCTGCGCGAGACCGGGAACGCCGACTTCGCGGTCCCCGAGGTGCTGTTCGATCTCGCCTATCCGGGCCAGTACAAGCGGCTGATCAAGTCGGTGCAGCTGACGATCCCGTGCGTCGCCGGCCCGTACACCAATGTCGGTGCCAAGCTGACGCTGAAGCAGAGCAAGGTCCGCCGCACGCCGACGACGGCGTCCGACGCTCTGGTGACGGTGCCGGTCCAGACCTCCTCGTCGATCGCGACCAGCACGGCGCAGCACGACGGCGGGCTGTTCGAGCTGAACTTCCGGGACGAGCGCTACCTACCGTTCGAGGGCGCCGGCGCGGTGAGCACGTGGCGGCTGGAACTGCCGTCGCAGCTGCGACAGTTCGACTACGACTCGATCTCCGACGTCGTCGTCCACATCAGCTACACCGCGCTCGACGACGGCGCGTTCCGCCAGAACGTGGAGAGCGCGCTCTCGGCTGCGCTCGCCCAGCACGCCGCGACCGTCGGCCTGCACCGTCTGTTCAGCCTCCGCCACGACTTCCCGAGCGTGTTCCACCAGTTGATGCACCCGAGCGGGGCGCAAGCGGTGACGTTCGAGCTCGGACCGCAGCACTTCCCGTTCTTCCTGGCGGGCCGGGCGATCACGGCCGGCGGGGTGTCGGTGTACCTGCAGCCGGTGGGCAAGGTGCCGGTCGACACCACCGGGCTGGCGCTCAGGATCAACGGCACGGCCATTGGTCCGTTCTCCACGCTGCCCAAGACGAACCTGCGCACCGCCGACGCCGGAGTGACGGGCGCGGCGCTGAAACCGTGGACGATCGAGGTCTCGGCCGGCACGCTCGAACCGGACGACGTGTCCGACGTCCTGTTGCTCATCCGGTACACCGCACCGGCCTCATGACCCGAAGGGCATCGTGAACCACGGTGATTCCTCGACTCGCGCTGATATTTCAGCGACGGCGAACGGCGGGTGAGCGTCGCCCACGCCGCTGCCACCCTCTGGCAGGTGATGTGAAACACCGGCTGACCGCCAGCCGCGGCGGCACCGTCCACTGCCCTGCACAGTGCTTGCGCTCGCGAGCGCGGCTGCCGGTACTTATACGGATACGCCGCTGGCAGCCGAGCCGAGCTTGAGGACGCGCGATGCCGGACACGACCATTCGACTTAGCTAAGCGGTTTGTGTCACCGACGCCGCCGGCAACCGGCGAGAACAGTGACACAAACCGGGGGAAGGCTCAACGGGGCGTGACCGTTGATTACGGGATTGCGGCGGTCGTCTCACATCTGGTCGCCGTGTCAGTGCCGACTCCACCGCTGCAGGTGTCGGTGTTGATCCCGCCGTTGAGCGTGTCGTTGCCCGCCTTGCCGACGAGTAGGTCTTTTCCGGCTCTGCCGGAGAGCCGGTCGTTGCCGTTGCCGCCGTTGAGCGTGTTGGCGCGGGTGTTGCCAGTGAGCAGGTCGTTGAACCTTGATCCGATCAGGTTCTCGACCGCGGTCAGTTGGTCGCCACCCTCCCCAGTGGCGGTCCTGGTGGTGAGGTCGGCGCGCAGCGCCGACCCGGACGCCGCGAAGCTCACGGTGTCGATGCCGATGCCGCCCTGGTACCGGTCGCCGCCGCCGCGGCCGATGAGCGCGTCGTTGCCGGCCGATCCGGAGAGCTGGTCGTTGCCGGGTCCGCCGCTCAGCTCGTCGTTGCCGGCGTCGCCGGTCAGCGTGTCGTTGCCGGCGTCGCCGGAGAGGCGGTCGGTGCCGTTGCCGCCACGGATCGTGTTGGCGCCGGCGTTGCCGACGAGGGTGTCGCTGAACGGTGAACCGGACAGGTTCTCGACGGCGGTGAACGTGTCGCTCCCCGCCGCGCCGGACGCCTTGTGGGAGGTCAGGCTGGCGGTGACCGGGGCGCCGGCGGTGGTGTAGCTGGCGGTGTCTACTCCGGCTCCGCCCTCGAGCCCGTCGTTGCCGGGTCCGCCGCTCAGCACGTCGTTGCCGGCGTCGCCGCAGATCGTGTCGTTCCCGCCGAGCCCGTTGATGTGATCGGCGCCGCCGCCACCGATGATCACATCGTTGCTCGCGGTGCCGATGAGCGTGTCGTCGCCGGAGGTGCCAGTGATCGCCGCCACGGTCCAGAAACAAGGACCGGTCTCGGCGTCGCCGATGGCCAACCCATTGAGTTTGTCCACGTTAGTGGCGGAGACTTGGCCGATCTGGGCGGCGGCGCCGGTGGCGAGCTCGATCACGTAGAGCCTCGTGACACCGGCGACGGTGAGGGTGGCGTAGGCCTTGCCGGCGGCCGGATTCCCTGAGTTCGTGACTCGGACGCTGCCGGGGATGTCGAACGCGTTGATTTCGTTGAAGTCGAGGAGGTTGCCGTTGACGGTGACCGGGATGCCGCCGATGAGGGTGCCGTCGTTGGGTGGGTTCTGGATGTAGAGCCGGTTGGAGTTCGTGTCGAGGACGTACTGGGTGGTGGCCCCGCCGAACAGGAGTTGGCCGTAGCTGTTGGTGTAGGCGGTGGCGCTGACTCCTAGTGAGCCGGTTGGCAGCCCAGTGATCGGGCCGTCGGGGTTGATCCCGACAGCTAGTGGGTTGCCGTCGACGGGGACACCGGTGTTGGGGTTGACCCGGAAGTTCAGCCCCGTGTCGGTGACCACTCGGATGCGGTCGACGGTGGGGTTGAAGTCGAAGCTGTAACCGTAGCCGGTGGGCAGGTCGACCGGGTTGCCGCCGGCGTCGACGAAGGCGATTTGGCCGGTCGGCCCGACCGCGGTGGCCGCGCCGGTTTGAGGATCGAGGAGGTACAAGCTGGCGTGGTTGGCCGCCGTGTCGACCCCGAGGCCGTACAGTTGGCCGGTCTGGGGCCGCCAGTCGATGCCCATCAGGATCTCGCTTTGGGCGATGCTCGTGAAGCCCTGAGCAAGCTCGGCCTCAGCGGGGTAGCGGTGTTGAACCGCACCAGCCAGCCGGTCTGGCTGTGAGCGATCGCCGGCCGCCCGCCCGGCGCCACCGTGGCCTGGACGGCGAATCCCTCGACGGGCAGCGTTCCGGCGCCGATCGGCCCGACCAGGGCGGCGGCGCCGGTGCTCAGGTTGATGGTGTATAGGCGCGTCTGCGCGCCGATCTGCAGCGCAGCGAGGCCGGTCCCGACGGCGGGGGTGTTGGAGGTGGTCACGTTGACCCCAGGCGCGATGTCGAAGCCGTTGGCGGCGGCGAAATCGAGGTCGTTGCCCCCGACGGTCACGTCGACCGGGGAGATCTGGGTGCCGTTGTTGGGTGGGTTCTGGATCAACAGCTGGTCGGTCGCCGCGCTCAACGTAAAAAGAGTGGTGACCGTCGCGTTCTGCTGGTTGTTGGTGTAGGCGACAGCATCGACGGTGCTGGTCGCCCCGTTGATCGGCGCGTCCATCTGGACCCCGAACACCACAGGGTTGCTGTCGATGGGGGCGCCCGTGTTCGGGTTGAGCCTGAAGCTGTCTCCGGCGTCGGAGACCACCCGGATCCGGTCCACGGTCGGGTTGAAGTCGAACCCGAAACTGGATCCGCTGATCGGCTCGTCGAATGAAGCCCGGTTACCCACCGCCGTCGCCCACCCGGTGCGATAGCTGACGCTGTACAGCTGCGCCGTACCGGTCGAGTTGTTGACACCGAGCCCGTACAAGAACCCGTTCTGCGGCCGGAAATCAATCCCCACCAAGGTGTCCCCAACCGTCAACCCGTTCACGGGTACAGGGACGGCAGCTCGACTCGGCGCCGACGCGTCCATCACCACCAGCGAGTTGTTGCTCAACGCGACAGCCAGCGTGCCCGACGCGACCCCCGCCGCCTCAACTCCGGCTGTGGCGTCCGCGCCGGGTTGCGGAGCCCCCTCGACCGTCCCTCCCGCAGCGTCAGTCCCGACGCCGAACAGCACCGCTGAGATCGTCCCCAAACTCCACGCCAGTCGATGCCCCCAGCCCGCCCGTTCGCGCACCGTTCTGCGCAGTCCGGCCCTCGACGCGCCGCGCGACCGTGGCGAGAAGCGGATCGGGCTTCGGGCCAACCCGACAAGTCGGGGCACCACCCTGGCGACCGCCACCGCCGCTGCGACGGCGCAGGTGACGAGAAACGCGATATGGACGTCGTTGTTCATGGGAGTACTTCGTTCCGTCTTGGGGGGTCACCGCCGGATCGGTGCCGGCTGGCAGCAGCACGACCCTCGCGCTGACCAAACAGCAGCTTCGTCAACGCCAGCGCGCGGCGCATGAGTAGCAGCTACTCAATTCGCCTTGAGGCGCCGGCCGGTGGCCGAACCCCAAACGCGCCACGACTCACGGCCGCCCGCATCCCAGCTGCGCGCCCGATACGAGCCGGGCGGCTAGCAGCGCCGCAACACCCGCCAACGCCGGCCGCCCGCGTTCCTCACCGTCGGTTCCCGGCGCGTCGACTCGGTGTCGGCCGCCGTCGACGGCGGAGTCGTCACCGGAGCCGCAACCTCGTGCTTCTCGGCTCGCGCCACGACGCCAACGGCCGCCTCTGGCACCTCCCCAACCCACCGACCCGCACCACCCGACACATCATCGTCGATGTCTACGCCGCGGCTGGGATGCGCCGAACCGACGTCACCGCTCTCAACAAGCCGATGCTGCGAGCGCTCCGCCTGTTCAACCGCAACGTCCGCGAGCTCCTGCACACCTACTACCAGTTCGACGCACCGTTCGTCGTCGACGACTCGGCGTTCCGCGACGCCTTCGGCGGCCACACGACACCGTGGGACGACATCCTCGCCACCACCGTCAACTGGTACCGCACCTACACCACACAAGACCCCACGTTCGCCCGCACCGCCCCCGGCCTCAATCCGGATCCCGGTGGCTACGTTCGACGGTAGAGTGCCCGAACACTCTTGGATGAGTCGCCTCGCTTGGGCAGGACGGCCAGTGTCGCTGTCGCCCCGTGCAGGCTCGACGCCTCCTCCGAGCCGCCGGTCGAGGAGGCGCCGATGGTCACCCCTAGGTACCGACCGATTGCGAGATCGATCGGGGCGGCTGCGGTGTGCGCTGATCCGTTGTCCTCACTCGGCCCCGCTACGCGAGCTACCCCCGACACCGACAAAGGGCGTCGGCGCGGCCACGTGAGCACCCGGTGTGAGGGTCATGTGCGAGCGGCCTTCACCGTCAGCGGTTACGGGCGATGACATCGAGCGTCCGCCGCCTGTGCTACGGCGTCGTCAGGTCATGGGAATCCGAGACGACGGCTCCCGCGCGCTTCGCAACCGCCTTGGCCGATTCGTTGAGCGGTCGCAACGAGATCGCTCGAATCGCGTCGTCAACACCCGCACCACCGCACGCCCATCCGAGCGTCTCGATGGCATCGCCGCGTCCGCTCGCAACGGTTGCGGGTGAGCTGGACCGCTGCGATGTGGCGATCGTCCACCATGCCGTCGACGAGCTCGCGAGCGGTGATGGCGCGGCAGTTCCCAGCTCCAGCCTGCTCGACGTCATCGATCTCCTGCAGGTGCCGACGATCCTCGTACTGCACCACGTGCCGGCCGAACCGACCGCAGATCAACGCGGCATGCTCGCCGGCGCGTGTCGCGCGGCCGACGCTGTCGTCGTGACAACCGCGCCGGCCGGCGTCCGATTGGCCAGCGCATATGACGTCGACCCGTCGGCGCTGTGGCTGATTCGCAGCGGAGCGAGGCCCCGCCGGGGCGCCTCACCGAAGTCGCGGCGAGCAATCGTTGTCACGTGGGGTGTCGTCGCTCCAGGTAGCGGGATCGAGTGGATGATCGATGCGATGGAGCACCTGTCGGCCCTCGACGTCCGATACCTGGTCGCGGGTCCGTCGCCGGATGACAGGTCGGGCGGTGCAGTTCAGAGCTACTGCGACATGCTCGCCCGGCGATGCTGGAGTCGCCGTGTGCCGGCATATGTCTCGCTCGGGCACGACGATGCCGACCAGACGGCCATGGGCGAGACGCTGCGCAGCGCCGTCGCTGTTGTCCTGCCACAGGACATCGCCGGACACCACCTCGACGGCGTTTCCGAGGAACTCGTCGCCGCGGAGGTCCCCATCGTGGCCACCGACGACGCAGCCTCGTCGGCGGGCCTGCCCTCTGACGCCGTGCACCTGGTTGCCTCGCGGGATCCCAGTGCGCTCGCCGACGCCGTTCTGCGGATAATGATCGACCCGCATCTCGCCGACTCGATCGTGCGACGGGCGACCCGCTTGTCGCCACCGCCCACGCAGGGCGGTATGGCTGACCGCTTCGCGCGAGTGACGCACGCCGCGATTCGGTCGTCGTTGACCACGCGGGCGTGCTCCTGATGTCGGATCGGGCCGCCCGACCAACGCGGCTCATCCACGCGAACGAGGAACCAAATCGAATCGACGAGACAACGGAGAAGCCATGTCTGACAAGTCACCGCGCAAGCACAACTCGAAGAAGGTCGGCCGGTCACTGAAGGAGAAACGCGTCGCGAAGAAGGCGAGGAAGGGCACCAAGAAGCCGCTCCTGTGACCGGCCGTCTACGTCTCCGTCCGTAGGCTCGAGCATCCGCATCCGCAGATCAACCTCAGGATTATCGATTCGCGATTCAGCGAACGTCGAGCTGTTGCGTCAACTCTCGCTTCGAGATCTCGAAGTCCTCGAACGTGATCAGCCCCGCTCGGAACCGCTCGTGCAGTTCCGCCAAGTCGGCGAGTACCGCGGACTGATCAGCCGCCGGCGGGTCAGGCGCGACGGGGGCGCTGCTGCGCTCGGCACGTTTGGCCAACTTGGCGGCGGCGCGCTCGCGGCGGGCCTTTTCGCGCTGCTGCTTCTGGAACCTGGCCTGGCTCACCGGGCCGGCTCAGATGACGCGGACGTTGCGCGCCTCCTCGCTCTTGCGACCCTGACCGATGTCGAACTCCACGGACTGGCCCTCGACGAGGGTCGGCGTGCCGTTGCCCTGCACGTTCGAGACGTGCACGAACACGTCCGCGCCGCCCTCGCGTGCGATGAAACCGAACCCTCGGTCCTGGTTGAAGAACTTCACTTTGCCTTGCACAATTACCAACTTGCTTCTACACGGACGACCCAGATGGTCGGCCGTGTTCCGGAGGCTACGGGCAAAGGTCCTCGATTGTGCGCTGAGACGCGTACCGCATCGCATCGCCCGGACCGCGCTGACGCCGTCGTCTTTCGCCGCCCCATCACCGGCACGATGCACTAGGATGCGGTCACCCTCTGGGTGAGTCGCCTCGCTTGGGCAGGACGGCCGGTTGCGCTGTCGCCCCGTGCAGGCCTGACGCCTCTTCCCGAACTCAGCGGTCGAGGAGGCTTCGGCGTTTCAGACACCGCCAATCCGATACCCGCGTGTTCCACTAACCCTCATCCAAGGAGCAACGACGATGATCAAGAAAAAGCCACGAAAACAGGCGCCGAACCCGTATCGCACGACATCGTCACCCGATGACCTCGGCCCCACCGATCGGATCGCGTTCGACATCGTCGCCGAACGTCCAGACCTGCTGCCCTCGGTCGAGCGGATCATGACGGCCGGGCTGGACGGCGATGCCAAGCATCGCGCGATCATCCTCTTCCGTGACTCGCTCGGGAGCGCCGGCGATCCAAACCGCGACCCGCGAGTCGCGATCGTCAACAGCTCGTCGCCTCCGAAGGTGCCCGAGTGAGCCGCCCGACTCACCTCGTTGAGTCCGATCCGCCGACCCTCGTGCGTCCCACGCCTCACATGGCACCGTCCCCTCCGCAAATCCCACCCGGTCGCAGCGAGCACATCGTGACAAGCGTCCTCGTGCTCGCACCACTCTTCGCGCTCGCCTTTGGCATCGTCTGGTTCTGGGGTCGAGGTGTCCACGTGCGAGACGTCCTTCTGGCGGTGACGCTCTTCTTCGTCATCGGTCACGGCGTCACGATCGGCTATCACCGTCTCCTCGCCCACAAGGCGTTCATCGCCTGCCGTCCGCTCAAGCTCGTGCTCGCCGCGGCCGGATCGATGGCCTTCCAGGGGGGACCGATCGGTTGGGTGGCGAACCACCGCCGCCACCACGTCTTCGCCGATCGGGAGCAGGATCCGCACTCTCCCCACCGATTCGGACGCGGCGTCGGCGCCCAGCTTCGCGGCCTCTGGCACGCCCACGTCGGCTGGCTGTTCAACCACCAGCCGGCGAACTGCTCCCGTCACGCGGCCGACCTCCTGGCGGATCGTGACGTGGTCGTGATGAACGCCCTTTTCCCGCTGTGGTGCATCGCCTCTCTCGCCGTACCGTTCGGCCTCGGCTGGCTGTTCGGAGGCGGGGTCGGGGCCGCGCTCACCGCGTTGCTGTGGGCCGGCGGCGTTCGCGTCTTCTTGTTGCAGCACGTGACGTGGAGCATCAACTCGCTCGGCCACATGTTCGGTCGACGGCCGTTCGAGATCCCCGACCGGAGCACGAACCTCGCCGCCCTCGCGGTGATCACCATGGGAGAGTCGTGGCACAACGGCCATCACGCCTTTCCTCGCTCGGCCCGACACGGCCTGCTCACCGGCCAGCTGGACACCTCAGCGCTGCTGATCCGCGGCTTCGAGCGCGCCGGATGGGCGCGGAGCGTTCACTGGCCGACACCGGAGGCGATTCGCGATCGGCTCTCGCGTGGTCGGCACGTCATCGTTGATCGAACCGACGGGTAGACGCCGCGCGACCTTCGACGGCGTCGGCGAATCGCACGATCAACTCGGCAACCTGGGCGCCGCGCTCCATCGGCAGCATGTGGCCAGCGCGCGGGAGTAACTCGAACCGGGCGCCCGGGATCAGTCCGGCCGTCGTTGCCGACGCCTCCGGCGACACCACCCGATCGGCGGACCCGGCGAGCACGAGAACCGGTACGCGGACTGACGGGAGTGCGTCGGCGAGGTCGATGCCCAGAAGGCGACGGGCGAAGCCACGTCGACGGATGACGGGGCTCTCGGAGCCGATGGCGCGGGCGGCTTCGACATGACTGCGGAAGGGCTCGGTGCCGAAGTTGGCCCGAGCCAGCGCGACACCGTGACGAGGGTGGCGGCTGAACCGTTCGACGAACGCCCAGTCGAGCGCGGTCACCCGGGCGCGGGTCAGCCGTCGGTCGGTGGGCCCGCGAGCTGCGCTGTTGATCAGCACGAGCGCCGAGACTCGGGCATCGACGAGGTCAGGTCGATGGACGGCCAGCCCCAGGGCGACCGCACCGCCGAGGGAGTGGCCGACCACGACCGCACCCTCGAGATCAAGCGCCTCCAACACGGTCGCGGCGTCGTCGACGAGACCTCGGAAGCCGAAGATCAGAGGCACCGGAGAAGACCGTCCGAATCCGCGCTGATCGACCGCCACGACCCGTCGACCGCTCGCCGCGAGGGGAGCGGCCATCAGCCAGAAGGTCCGCAGCGTCGCGCCGTGACCGTGGAGCAGGACGACGGGCCGACCCGATCCGCACTCCTCCACGTGCAGCTCGCCTCCGTCATCCGTGTTGAGGATGAGCTGGCGCTCCGACGGAAAGTGAAAGTCGTGATCGGCGTCCGGGTCCGGCGTCGAGGCGAGCTTGCGCAACACCTGGCGCTCGAAGACCGCGGCCCCAGCCGCGGCAGCACCCGCAAAGACGAGCGACCCGATCAACGGCCTTGTGTGCACACGGCGTCCCTTCGGGCCTGGCTTGCGTTCACACGCTACCGCGGCGCGACGCAATCCTCGGGCGAAACAGGTACGGTGACGCCTGACACGCCGAGGCATGACGTGTCCGAGGCTGTCCGACAGGGGAGTCTCGCTGAGCGTTGCTCGAGTCCCTGGTAGCGCCTCATCGAACATCGAAGCCACCAGGAGACCCATGACAGCAGCGACCATCACCGAAGCATCCCCCGAGCTTTCGTGGCGGATGCATCCCTCGAAGTTCTCGGTGGTGGGCGCGGTCACGAGGCGTCTCGTGCCCTACTTGATCGAGGCGACGCTCGTCCCGACGCTGCTGTTCTACGCCTTCCTGATCACGTTGAACCTGAGGTGGGGGATCGTCGCCGCCCTGGGTTGGTGCTACGCCGCCGTCGGCCGGCGGTTGGTCGGCCGCCGGCCGATTCCCGGCCTGCTCGTGCTGGGCTGTCTCGGCATCACCGTACGGACCGTGATTTACCTGTTGAGCGGCAACGCGTTCGTCTATTTCGTGCAGCCGATCCTGCGCACGGTCGTCACCGCGGCCACGTTCGGCATCTCGGTCGCCATCGGCCGGCCGCTCATCACCCGGTTCGCCAGTGATTTCTGCCCCCTCAGCGACGACGTCCAGGCGAGACCGGCGATCGTGCAGTTGTTTCGGCGACTGACGTATCTCTGGGCGGGTGTCAACGCGGTAGCCGCGGCGGTCAGCCTGACGCTCCTCCTCACCGTGCCGACGGCGGTGTTCGTGGGCACGGCGACGGTTGCGGCGTGGACGATCACGTGCACCGGGGTCATCCTGACGGTGTCGGATTCGGTGCGGACGGCCCGTGCCGAGGGACTCACCACCGCGATCGAGCCGGACGGGTCATTGCGCGCCTACGTCATGCCGCGCGTCTGACCCTTGCCGTCGTCAGTGATGCGGACATCGCCGCCGCGCTGAGCATCGACGTGGGATTCTCAGGTGGTTTCGGATCGCTCAGCGATCCGCGGGAGGCTCAGAATCGTCGCCGGGACGGGCCCCGGCGTTCTGTAACGCGCTGCGTGCCCCGTTCGTTCGGTAAGCTGGTCCTACGCTCGACGTCAGTGCCGGATCCGGATGCTGCTCTGCTCGACGGCTTGCGCGCCGGCGACGAGGACGCCTTCGCGGCGCTGGTATCGCGGTACCACATGCGGCTCCTGCGCTTCGCCGAGTCGCTCGTCGCCAGCCGGGCGGTCGCCGAGGAGGTCGTCCAGGACACCTGGCTGGGCGTGGTGCGCGGCGTCCAGCGCTTCGAGGGTCGGTCATCGGTGAAGACCTGGCTGTTCCGCATCCTCACCAACCGCGCCCGGTCGGCCGGCGCCGGCGAGACGCGGACGGTGGCGCTCGGTGACGATGCACTGGAGGGCCGCTTCGATCGCTCCGGCGGGTGGAACCCGCCGCCGGAACCGTGGTCGGACAGCGTCGACGCTCGGGTCGTCGCCGAGAAGCTCGCCGGCCGGGTGCGCGAATGCCTGCCGGCCCTTCCAGACGCCCAACGGCAGGTCGTGCTGCTGCGCGACGTCGAAGGGATGGACTCCGCCGAGGTGTGTGATCTCCTCGGCGTGTCGCCCGGCAACCAACGGGTGCTGCTCCATCGGGCCCGTGCCCGCCTCCGCAGCCTCCTCGAGCCCGAGATGCAAGGGAGCTGACGATGCTGTT
>JBKOUV010000201.1:0-29051 GCA_046723555.1 Actinomycetota bacterium
GGCTTGAACTCGTAGTCCTTCGGCGGGACGATCCACGTCTCGGGGATCGGCATCCCGAGGCGCATCATGGCGCAGTACGACGTGTGCTTCTCCATCGCCTGGATGGCCCACGGGTTGTTGAACACGTAGAGCCCGTCCATCAGCACGGCCTTCTTGATCCATTCGCGGCTCGTCGTGTACCAGTGGGTGAGCCGATCCACGACGAGGTCGTAGTGCGAAGGCTGGCGCAGGTCGAATGGCTCGATCGTCACCCGGTCGACGTCGAAGCGCACGGTGTCGCCGTCGAGCCGTAGGGCGAGGTCGAGTCGGCGGAGCACCTCCTCGTAGCAGATCGGCCAGCACAGGTCGGCGCCCAGCGAGAGCCCGATGCGGCGGCGGACATCAGCCACGTGCGGAAATTACCCGGTCGGTCAGACCGCCTAACGCTGCCGCCGTCCGCCGACGTCACGAGAGCAGGTACGGCAGGGCGAGGCCGAGGCTGTCGCGCCAGCACGCCCAGTTGTGCCCGTCTCGGCTCTCGACGAAGCGGACGCTCGCCCCCGTCCCTTCGAGCACGGGCACGATGCCGCGGTTCTCGCAGATGAGCGACTCGTAGGTCCCGCAGCTGACGAACACCCGCTCGGCGACGCGGGCCGGCTCGGCGAGGAACGCGTGGACGAACTGGCGCACCGGTCGCCAGAGCGGCTCCGGGCGCCGTTGACACCCGTTGCCGGCACCGGCGAACGAACCGGACTGGAAGAGCAGCCGCCCGAACTGTGTTGGTGCGCGCCAGGCGGCCGACAGCGAGGCGACGGCACCGAAGCTGGCGCCCATCAGGCAGCGGCCGGCGGGGGTTGCGGCGAGCGGGTAGCTCGCCTCCAGCGCGGGGACCAGCTCGGCGCTGAGGTGGGCGGCGTGGCGCGGATCGTCGGCGTACTCGACCAGCCGTTCTCCGGGGTGGATGAACGCGGCCACGGTCGGCGGCATCTCGCCCCGCCCGATCAGGTTGTCGAGCACGGTCGCCGCCGATGCGTAGCGCAGGTAGTCACCGCCGTCGTGGACCACGAGCAGCGGGTAGCGCGAGGACGGCGTCTCGGTGAAGCCGGCCGGGAGGTAGACCGACGTCGTCGTGTGGCGTTGCAGGGCCGCGCTGTCGAGCTCGAAGTCGACGAGCCGGCCGCCTTCGACGCCTGGGTCCGATGTCGCCCAGTCGGGCGCCGCATACCCGAAGGCCTCGCACACCGAGTTGGCGCCGAACGGATGCGATGCCACCGACGGGTTCAACGGGTCCTCGACGAGCCTGGTGCCGAAGGTGTCGACGACCTCGAGCTTGTACTCGAGGCGCGACCCCTCAGGCACCTTCAGGGCGAGCAGCCACCACCCGCTCTCGCCGAGCGGTTCGAACGACAGGTCGCCGGGCAGCCCGATGCCGAAGTGGACGAGGCGCACCGAGATCACCGGGCCGTTGAAGGCGAACGTGCACGCATCCTCGCCGACGATCGGGAACGGCTCGCCGCGCTCGCGGCGATGATCGAGCACGGCCGGTGTGAGCTCGCGGGCGGGCGGCCGCCGCTCGATCACCGGCGCGGCCGTCACGCGTGGACCTTGACCGTCCGCCCGACGTCGTCGAGCATCCCCCGCAGCACGTCGTAGTCCGGGTGACGCATGCGCACCCACACGTTCGCCATGTACCCGGCCTCGACGGGCTGGGTCGGAGTCCCGGCCGGGGGCAGATGAGCGTCGATGATCCACTCGCCGTGCCGGTCCTGGATCTCGTCGAGCCCTTCGTAGCCGGTGATCGTCCCGTCGCGGTCGGGCCGCAGCGCGATGATCCCGGCGGCGTACTGGCGCGTTGGGTGGTGCGACACCTGCCCGTGCACGATCGCCGTGGCCCACTCGCGGTAGATGTCGATGTCGTTCCCGGCGGCGTACAGGTCCCAGCACCGCACTCCGGGCGGGCGGCACCCGATCTCCGAGAAGTACAGCCCCTTCGGACCGGCGAACCACTCCATGTGGGTGGCCGACGTCCCGATCTCGAGGGCGGCGATCACGGCCCGCCCCATCTCCTTGAGCTCGCCGTAGCTCGGCTCCCGATCGAGCCGGTTGGTGGCGACGAACTGCGGTGAGATCCAGCGCGTCCGCATCGCCTCGAGGACGTTCGGGTAGTAGTGGGTGGCGAAGTCCATCGCGACCTCGCCGTCGATGGTGATCGTGTCGTAGAAGCCCTCGTGGCCCTCGACGAACTCCTCGACGGCGATCTCGACGCCGTGGTCGACGCCGCTGCGGGCGATCGCGGCCTCCAGTTCGTCCGGGGCGTTCACCCGCTCGGCTCCGGACGCTCCGGCCCCGGCCGCCGGCTTCAACACCAGCGGGAACCCGACCGCGCCGGCGAAGTCGCGGACGTCGTGGCCGGACCGGGCGGCCGTGGATGCCGCGCAGCGGATGCCCGCGGCCCGCAGCACCTCCTTCATCGCCGGCTTGTCGCGGCACAGGAATGCCGTGCGGGCCGAGGTGCCCGGGATCCCGCACGCCTCCCGCGTGCGTGCGGCGGCCATCACGTGGGCCTCGACCACCGCTTCCAGCCGATGGATCTCGACGTGCTGCTGCAGCCCCCGGACGACCTCGTACAGCCGGCCCTCGTCGACGACCGACGGGACGTGCTCGTAGTGAGACAGCCACGCCGCGACGTCGCCGTCCAGCCAGTCCTTCGGCCGCTCGCCGATCCCGATCACGGTGGCGCCGACCTCGTGCAGCGCGCGCACGAACTGCTTCTGGTTGTCCGGGAAGCTCGGTTCGAGGAAGACCACATTCGTGGTCGCGTCGGCCATGGCGCGGGGATCATACGGGTCGGGGCGCGCGATACGGTCCGGCGGCGATGGCCAACGTGGTGTTCGTTGCGCCGTACGCGCTCGACGCGACCACCCGCTTCGTCAGCGCGGTCACCGCGGTGCCCGACACCCGCGTCGGGCTGGTGAGCAGCGATCCCGTCGAACGGTTCCCGTCGGCGGTCCAGCTGGCGATCGCCGCGCACTGGCGCACCGACGACTGCCTGGATGTCGACCAGCTGACCACGGCGGTGACCGCGCTGGCCGGTCAGCTCGGCTCGATCGACCGGCTGGTCGCGATCCTCGAGAACCTCCAGGTGCCACTCGGCGAGGTGCGTGACTGCCTCGGCATCGCGGGCTTGTCGGCGGCCACCGCGGAGAAGTTCCGCGACAAGGCGCGCATGAAGGTGGAGTTCGAGCACGCCGGTGTGCCGTGTGCGACGAGTGCACGGGTGGAGTCGACGGAACACGCCGCCGCCTTCGCCCATCGGGTCGGGTTTCCGTTCGTGGCCAAGCCACTCGCCGGCGCCGGCGCCCGGAACACGTTCCGGATCGAGGATCCCGAACAGCTCCGCAGTTGGCTCGAGGCCGCGCCGCCGAGCCCTGGCGAGCCGATGGTCCTCGAAGAGTTCGTCCGCGGCGACGAGCACTCCTTCGACAGCGTCGTCGTGGACGGGCGGCTCGTCTGGCATTCGATCAGCCGGTATCTGCCGAGTCCGCTCGACGTGCTCGAGCATCCGTGGATCCAGTGGTGCGTGCTGCTGCCCCGCGAGATCGACGGCGGTGAGTACGCCGACCTCGTCGAGACCGCCCACCGGGCAGTCACCGCGCTCGGCCTCCGCACGGGTCTCTCCCACATGGAGTGGTTCCGGCGCGCCGACGGCACGGTCGCCATCTCCGAGGTCGGGGCCCGGCCGCCCGGCGCCCAGTTCATGACCCTGATGTCGTTCGCCCACGACGCCGACCTGTACGCCGCGTGGGCCCGGCTCGTCGTCACGGACGAGTTCGACCCGCCACCGCGCCGCTACGCCGTCGGCGCCGCCTACCTACGGGCGCAGGGCCAAGGTCGCTCGATCGTGGCCGCGCACGGGCTCGATGAGGTGAGCGAGGCGACCAGAGCGCAGGTCGTCGAGGTCCGCTTGCCGCAGCCCGGGGCGACGCCGAGCGGCGGTTACGAGGGCGACGGTTACGTGATCGTCCGCGACGGGAGCACCGCCGCGGTCGAGGCGGCCCTGCACGAGCTGATCACGACGATTCGACTCGAGTGCCTGTGATGGACGTGATCTTCCTCGCTCCCGGCTACCCCGGCGAGATGCCGCTGTTCACGCGGGGGCTCGCCGAGGCCGGGGCCCGGGTCATCGGCGTCGGCGACCAGCCCGTCGGCGCCCTGCCCGACACGGCCCGCCGCGCCCTCAGTGACTACGTCGAGATCCGGTCGTGGGCCGACGAGGACGCCACGCTGGCGACCGTGCTCGACGCCGTCCGCGGCCGCAACGTCGATCTCGTGGAGACGCTGTGGGAACCCACGGTGCTGCTCGCGGCGCGGTTGCGGGAGGCGATCGGCACGCCCGGCCAGACGGTCGAGCAGACGGTGCCGTTCCGCGACAAGGGCCGGATGAAGGAGGTCGTCGGCGCGGCCGGGATCCGGGTGCCGAGGTCGGAGCGCGCCACGACCGCCGCCGGATGTCGCGAGGCCGCCGAACGCGTCGGCTATCCGATGATCATCAAGCCGATCGCCGGCGCCGGCTCGCTGGACACCTACCGGGTCGAGAGCGATGCCGACCTCGAGGCCGCGCTCCCCCGCCTGCTGCACGTCGACGAGGTCAGCGTGGAGGAGTTCATCGACGGCGAGGAGTTCACGTACGACACCGTCTGCAGCGCGGGGGCCATCAGCTTCTACAACATCGCCGAGTACCGGCCCCGGCCGCTCGTCGGCAAGCAGGTCGAGTGGATCAGCCAGCAGGTCATCGCCCACCGCGACCCCGACCGTCCGGCGATCGCCGGCGGCAAGGCGATGGGTGAAGCGGTGATCGCGGCGATGGGGTTCGAGTGCGGCTTCACCCACATGGAGTGGTACCTGACGCCGAGCGGCGACGTGGTGTTCGGCGAGATCGGCGCCCGCGCCCCGGGAGCTCGGCTCACCGACCTGATGAACTACAGCTGCGACATCGACCTGTTCGCCGGCTGGGCGGAGGCGGTGTGCTACGGCCGCTTCAGCCAGCCGGTCGAGCGCCGCTACAACGCGGCGATGGTGATCAAGCGGGCGCAGGGTCAAGGGCGGATCACCCACGTCGAGGGCCTGTCCCACCTGATGGCGACCATCGGGGAGCACATCGTCAACATCGACCTCGTCGCCATCGGCGAGCCCCGACGGGACTGGAAGGCCACCGTGCTCTCCGACGGGATCGTCGTCGTGCGCCATCCGGACCTGGCGACGACGTACGCCCTCGCCGACCGCATCGCTACGGAGCTCCACATTTACGCCGGCTGAACCGTCGCCAAAGCCACCCCAGCCCCCTGATTCATCACCCCTTTCCCGTGCACGAGCAGGCCCAATCCCGTCTCTCGTGACACACTCGTGCCGTGCTGTCCGGGCGCGTTGTGATCGTGACCGGTGCCGGCCGGGGAATCGGCCGTGCCCACGCGTTGGCGCTCGCCGCAGGCGGAGCGCGGGTTGTCGTGAACGACGCCGGCGTCGCGGCGGACGGCACCGACCCGAGCAACTCACCCGCCGATGAGGTCGCCGAGGAGATCCGGGAGACTGGCGGCGAAGCCGCGGTTTCGTACGACGACGTCCGCTCGGCGGCTCGCCCGATCGTCGGTACCGCTCTGGATGCGTTCGGTCGCCTGGACGCGGTCGTCAACAACGCGGGGTTCTTGCGCAGCGGGCTCCTGCTGCGCACCACGGTGGCCGAGTGGCGGGATGTGCTCGACGTGCACCTGATCGGAACGATGGCCGTCACCCAGGCCGCGGCCGAGCATTGGCGGGCGGAGACCAAGGCCGGCCGGATGCCGGACGCGTCGATCGTGAACACGACGTCCACGGCCGGGCTGTTCGGGTTCGTCGGAGAGCCCGCGTACAGCGCGGCCAAGGCGGGCGTGGTGGGCTTCACGATGACGGCGGCCGCGGAGCTGGGTCGCTACGGGGTGCGGGTCAACGCGATCGCACCAGTCGCGGCGACCCGTCTGACGGCCTGGGCCGGGGATCAGCCTGGGGCGGCGCCCGAGCTCGTGGCACCGCTGGTCGTGTGGCTGTGCGATCCAGCGTCGGCTGGCGTGACGGGGCGGGTGTTCGAGGTGGGCACCGGCGTGGTCACGCTGCTCGAGGGATGGCGGAGGGCGGCGGCGATCCCGCACGATGCGGCCATGTCACCCGCGCACGTCGGCGAGCGCGTGACCGAGGCACTTGAAGCGTTGTCCGAACCGGTGCCGGCGACGGTGCCCGGAAACGAGACGTCGCTGGCGCCGCCGGCCTCGACGGCATCGAAGGTGTCGACGTGAAGTTCGGCATCTTCTTTGAGCTGTCGGTCCCTCGGCCGCTCACACGACAGGACGAGCAGTTGGTGTACCGCAACGCCCTCCAGCAGGCGCGGCTGGCGGACGAGCTCGGCTTCGACACGGTGTGGGCCGTCGAGCACCACTTCCTGGAGGAGTACTCGCACTGCTCGGCTCCGGAGCTGTTCCTCACCGCCGTGGCGATGCGAACCGAGCGGATCCGCATCGGCCACGGCGCCGTGGTGTGTGTCCCGCAGATGAACCATCCGATCCGGGTGGCCGAACGGGCGGCGGTCCTCGACATCCTCTCCGGCGGTCGGCTCGAGTTGGGAACGGCGCGGGCTTCGACGTGGACCGAGCTCGGAGGCTTCGGGGTCGATCCCGACACCACCAAGATCTCGTGGGATGAGTACGTCCATCTGCTGCCGCGGCTGTGGACCGAGGAGCGCGTGTCCCATCGCGGCGCCACGGTCGCGATGCCGGAACGGCCAGTACTTCCGAAGCCGGTGCAGGACCCCCACCCACCGATGTGGGTGACGGTCACCACGCCAGGCACCGAACTCGACGCCGCGGACCGTGGCATCGGGTCGCTCGGCGTCGCCGCGGCCAGCTTTCAGGAGCAGGAGCGTCGGACGCGGGAGTACCGCAAGCGGGTCGCGCTCTGCGATCCGGTGAGCTCGATCGTCAACGACCAGGTGGCGACGATGAACTTCCTGTACTGCCACCCCGACGACGCGGTCGCGACCACCGTGGGCGGGCAGATGTTCAACCAGTTCATGCTGCTCAACGGGCATCTGCTGTGGACCCGTGAGGTGTATCCGACCGCCGCCTACCAGTCGCTCGCCAACCTCGCCCCGGCGGCACCGAGCCGCGACACCGACCGTCCGTCGGAGCGCCGACCGGTACCGGACGGCATCGCCATCGGCGACCCGGCGCGGATCGTGCGGGCGCTCAAGGTATGGGAGGAGATAGGCGTCGACGCGGTGAACTTCGTGCTCAACACCGCCGAGGTGGTTCCCCAGCACGACGTGCTGGCGTCGCTGCGCCTGTTCGCGGCCGAGGTGATGCCGGCGTTCCGATCAGAGCGACGCTGATGCTGCAGGGAACAGCCGACGTCGACGCCGTCGCCGTCCGCGCGCCGTACGTCGCCAGCCCGTCGGGCGAACCGTTCTCGGTCCCGAAGGCGTCGCTGCTCCAGGTCGCCTGGGAGCTGAGCGCGGTGGACCGAGACAACTTGCTCCCTCCGGCGCTGCACCCGGTGAACCCACCCGTCGTCACGTTCTCGTTCGTGCAGGCGCGGGAGTGCACGCTGGGCCCATTCACCCTCGCCGAGACCCGGTTGGTGTGTCGCAGCGGGATCCGGACCCGCGGGTACCACGTCGGGGCATTCGTCGACAACGACGACGTGGCGAACGTCCTCGCCGCAGGGTGGGGCTATCGGACCACGATGGCCGACGTGACTCTGAGTTCGCGCTACGACGGCGTCACGGGTCGCGTCGCTGCCGACGGTGAGCTGGTGCTGCTCGCCGGCCACGCGTCGTCCACCGCGCTCTCGCCGTCGGATCTCCAGTACACGGCGACGATGCATCCGGCCCGTCTCGACCGTGGCGTCCGGTTGCTGCAGGTGGAGCGGGGATTCGACTTCGTCCGTGCCCAACGCGGCACGCCGTTCGTGCACGCCTTCGACGCCGCGGCGTGGGGTGAACCTCGGCTGCGCCTCACTCATCCCGTCTCGGCGTCATCGGCCGTTGCTGACCTCACGTTCAAGCCCATCCGCTTCGTCTGCCGCGTCGACGTGTGGGCGTTCGAGGGCACCGAGGCGGTCTGATCGGGCGTCAGAGGATCTGGAAGTTCGAACAGATATTCCCGAACAAGTGTTGGGTTGATGGGCAAACGCGTGTATGGTGTGGCGATGGCTGTCGCCACGGTCACCGACCCGGTCGTCGAACCGGCCGCCGAGCTGGAGGACCGGTTGCAATCGGTGTGCGGGCAGTTGAACGTGCTGCACGCCGAGCTCGTCGACCTCGCCGCCGAAGCGTTGGCGACCGGCTGTTGGGAGGGCTGGGGGATCAAGTCGCTGGGTCACTGGCTGACCTGGAAAGCCGGCCTGTCGAGCAGCCGGGCCGCCGAAGTTGTCCGGTTGGCCGAGGCCCGGACCACGCACCCCGAGGTGATGGCGTCGTTCTCCGCGGGTGGGTTGTCCGTGGACCAGGCGGCGGTGGCCACGAAGGCGCCGGCGTATCTCGATCGAGACTTCGCCCAGCTGGCCGAGGTCGCCACGGTCGCTCAGTTGCGGATCGCCGTGCACGCCGCCCGCCCGCCCGCCCGCCACCGCTACCGGATGACGAGACGAGCGAGTCACTGGCCACCTGGTTCGACGACGACGGCCGCTACCACCTGCGGGGCGAGCTCGACGCGGATCATGGCCGGATCGTCGACGCCGCCCTCACCGAAGCCCGCGACGCGCTGTTCCACCAGGACCAGCCGAACGTGACGTGGGCCGACGCGTTGGTCGAGGTCGCTCAGCGCTCGTTGGACGGCGCCTCGCTGGCGCGGCGGGAGCGGTTCCGGGTCAACTGGTTCATCGATCCGGCCAACCCGATCCCCGCCCACTGGACCGACGGGCTCGCCCTGCCGGTCTGGTTGCGCGACCTGTTGTTGTGTAATGGGACGGTGTCGCCGGTGTTCACCGACGGTGCCCTGCCCGCGTCGGTTGGTCGCAGCGTCAAACAAGTACCGGACCGCACCCGGCGGCTGGTGCTGCACAGGGATCGCAAATGCCGGATCCCGTGGTGCAACCAAACTCGCTGGCTGCAGGTCCACCACGTCTTCCACCAACGCATCGGCGGAGGCCACGACACGGCGGGCCTGATCGCCATCTGTCCCGCCTGCCACCGCTTGCATCGCCGGGGCCAGCTCGGGATCAGCGGCAACGCCGACGAACCCGACGGACTCACGTTCTCCGACGGCCACGGCCGGACCCTCGATCCCGCCGCCCACCCGACCAAACCGACCGGCCCTCCGCCGAGTCCCGCGCAACCGTACGAGCACCCCATCGGTGAACGCCTCTACCGCCGCTGGCTCACCTTCCCCGACCCACCGGAACCTCATCCGCCGCAAGCGGCGAACTGAAGCTCGGGACGCCGGCACCACTTACGGAATCAACACGACCTTGCCCGTGGTGGCGCGCGTCTCGAGGGCGGTGTGGGCACGGGCGGCGTCGGCGAGGCGGAAGCGACTGTCGACGACCGGGACGAGCGTGCCGGCGGCGGCCTGGGCGAGGGCTTCGGTCTCGAGCGGGCGCAAGCCGCCGGGGCGGTTGATCAGACGCGGCCCGATCGCGGCCGTCACCGTGAGCGAGCGCCCGATGATGTCGGTCGTGCTCAGCGTGGTGGGCTCGCCGGAGGAGTAGCCGAACAGGATCATCCGGCCGCCGACTCCGAGCAGGTCGAACACGGCCGCGCCGACCTTGCCGCCGACGCCGTCGAGCGCGACCGTCGCCGCCCGCTCGCCGAGCTGCTCGCGCACCCCATCCGGCCACCCGTCCGCGGTGTAGTCGACGGCGACGTCGGCGCCGAGGGCGCGCACCTGCTCGACCTTGGCCCCGCCGCCGGCCAGCCCCACCACGGTCGCGCCGGCGTTGCGGACCGCCTGCACGAACAGCACGCCCAGTCCGCCGGCGGCGGCCGTGACCACAACGACGTCGTCAGCGCCGATGGCGGCGAGCTCGAGCACGGCGATCGCGGTGCGGCCGGTGCCGATCATCGCCACGGCCACCTCGGCACTGAGCTCGTCGGGGAGCACGTGCAGTGAGGTCACGGCGGCGAGCGCCTGCTCCGCGTAGCCGCCGCTCGCCATGCCGAGGTGGGCGACGACCCGGCGCCCGAGCCACGACTCGTCGACGGCGGGACCGACGTGGTCGACGATGCCCGCCACCTCACGACCCGGCGTCATCGGCAGCTCCACCGACGCGAACGCACCGCCGGCGAGCCCTTGGCGGATGGTCGTGTCGACGAGATGGACACCGGCGGCTTCGACGGCGATCCGGACCTGGCCCTCACCGGGATGGAGATCGGGAACCTCTTCGTACCGGAGCTCGTCGGCCGAGCCGAACTCGTACTGGCGGATCGCGTGCATGGCAAAACGGTACGAGTTAAAGCGCACTTGAAGTCAACTACCGTGACCTTGTGACCTCCGACAATGTCACCGGCGTGGTCGAGATCGAGCGGGCGAGCACGCTCGAACTCTTCCTCGATCTCGTCTTCGTCTTCACCGTCACCCAGCTCACCGACCTCGTCGCTCATCCGGACGGCTTCCGGAGCTACGGCGAAGCGGCGTTGATCCTCGCCGTCACGTTCTGGATGTACGACGGCTTCGTTTGGCTGACCGGCACGGTGTCGCTCGCTCGCCCGGCGATACGAATCTCGATCTTCGCCGCGATGGCCGGCTTCCTCGTGATGGCGATGGCGATCCCGACCGCCTTCGGGTCGGCGCAGAGCTCATCCTTCGACGGCGGTGTCGCCTTCGGTGTGGCGTACCTCGCCGTGACGCTGATCCATGCCGGGTTGTTCTCCACCGCCCCGACCTCCTCGGCGACCGCGATCTGGCGGCTCGCCCCCTTCAACCTCGCCGGCGCGGCGCTCGTGCTGATCGCCGGCTTCGTGGACGAGGACTGGCGCTGGGTGCTCTGGCTGCTGGCGGTCGCGATCATGGTCTCGAACACCGTGATGCGGCGAGAGGAGGGGTTCACGCTCAGCGCGACGCACTTCGTCGAGCGCCACGGCCTGGTCATCCTGATCGCCCTCGGCGAGAGCATCGTCGCCATCGGAGCCGGCACGGCCGGTCTGAAGATCGACGCCGCCCTCGCCGCGACCGCCGCGCTCGCCCTGGCCCTGAGCGCCTCGATGTGGTGGCTGTACTTCGATCGTGACGACGAGCGGGCCGGCCGGGTCCTGGTGAGCACCGCCCGCGGCCGGCAAGCGCGGCTGGGCATGTGGATCGCCTACAGCCACGTCGTGATGGTGGCCGGCGTCGTCCTGATGGCCGCGGGCGTCGAGTCGATCGTCGCCCATCCGAAGGATCCGGCGGAGACGGCGGCGGCCTGGAACCTGGCCGCCGGCACTTCCGTGTACCTGCTCGGAGAGGGCTGGTTCCGAGCGAGCCTCGGCATCGGAGGGTGGGTGCGCCGTCTCGTTGCGGCCGCCGTCCTCCTCGCGACCGTCGCCGTCGGGCGCTCCTCCAGCGGCCTCACCCAGCTGACCGTCGCCGTCGCAATCGTCATCGCGGTCCTCGTCCTCGAGGCACGCGCGCCGGACGATACGGTCGGCACCCGTGCAACTGGCCGAACGGACGTGGGTCGAGCTCTCGACGGGTGAACCACCGTTGCTCTGCGTCCCGATCGGCTCGTGCGAGCAGCACGGGCCGCACCTCCCGTTGGGTACGGACACGATGGTCGCCGAGGAGCTCGCGGCGGGCCTCGCCGGTCATCGGTCGGGGATCGTCGTCGCCCCGAGCCTCGCCGTCACGGCGAGCGGCGAGCACGCCGGGTTCGCCGGGCGCACGGAGACGTCGCTGGTGCTGGCGATGGACTCGCAGCTCGTGCGCACGGCTCGCGCCGAGGCCGGTGTCACGGCACCGCTCACCGAGCTCGCGCCGCGGCTACGGGCGCAGGGCGTGCGAGCGGTGAGCCCCAATGGCGTACTCGGCGACCCAACCGACGCGACCGAGTCCGAAGGGCGGGAGCTGCTCGCCACGCTGGGCGACCAACTCGTCGCCGCGGTCGACGCGTGGCGTCACGACCGGGCACCGCGGTGACGCGGTACGAGCTCGACGGGTCGACGCGACGAGCTGCCGACGACGTCGTGATCGGCGGTTCGCCGCTCCGACTGTTCCGGCTGACCCCGGCCGGGGTCCGCGCCTTCGAGCAGATCGCCGCGGGCAACGACGTCCGACCGTCCAAGCTCGTCGACCGGATGCTCGACGCCGGGGCGATCCACCCCCGACCGGAATGCTCCTCGCATCCGTCGAGTGACGTCACCGTCGTCGTGCCGGCGCTCGGCGTCGACTCGGCCACGCTCCGGGACATCGTGGCGTGTTGCCCCGGCGTGGCGACCGTCATCGTCGTCGACGATGCATCCGATCCGCCGGTGGCATCGATCGAGGGCACCAAGGTCCTCCGCCTCCGCACCAACGCCGGACCGGCCGTCGCCCGGAACGCCGGTCTGGGCGCGGTCACCACTCCCCTGGTCGCGTTCGTCGACACCGACGTGCAGTTGTCGACGGGCTGGCTGGAACCGCTGCTCGGCCACCTCGCCGACAAGCAGGTCGCCCTCGTCGCGCCTCGGGTGGCGAGCCGGCCGGCGCCGGGACCGGTGGCGCGTTACGAGCAGGGACACTCGCCGCTCGACCTCGGCCCGGAGCCGGGTCGCATCGCGCCCGGCACCCGCCTGAGCTACGTCCCCGCCGCCGCCCTGCTCGTGCGCACCGACGCCCTCCGGGCGATCGGCGGCTTCGACCGCGGCCTGCGGGTCGGCGAGGACGTCGACGCTGTCTGGCGGCTCGTCGAAGCTGGATGGCGTTGTCGCTACGAACCCACCTCCGTCGTCCACCACGCCCCGCGAGCGTCGTGGAAGGCGCTGGTCAGACAGCGTATCGCCTACGGGTCGTCCGCAGCCCCACTCGCCCGCCGCCATCGGGGCGCGCTTGCACCGGCGAGGGTCAGTGGCTGGAGCGGCGGCGTGTGGGGGCTGCTCGCGGCCGGGCGGCCGTTCGACGCGATCGCGCTCGCCGGCGCGACGACCGCGCTACTCGTGCCGAAGCTGCGCGGGGTGCCGGCCGTCGAGTCCGTGCGTCTAGCCGGCCTGGGTCACGTGTACGCCGGGCGCAGCCTCGCCCTCGCCGCTCGCCGCGCGTGGTGGCCGCTGATCCTGGCCGGCGCCGTCGTCTCGCGCCGGCTGCGCTGGATCGCCGCGCTGTCGGCGCTGCCGGCACTGCTCGATGGAGGCGTTCCCCGTCTGGTCGACGACTTGGCGTACGGCGCCGGAGTGTGGAAGGGCGTCGTCGCCGAACGAGATCCTGCGCCCCTGATCCCCGAGTTCAAGTCCTGGCCGGGCCGGTACCGTCCCGAGTCATGACGCTGCGGCTGACGGTCGACACCGGCGCATGGCGCGCCCACGTCGATCGGGTGGTGCGGCGCAGTCCCGGAGTGGTGCCCGTCGTCAAGGGGAACGGCTACGGCTTCGGACGCACCGCGCTCGCCGAGATCGCCGCCGAGTTCGCCCACCTCGTCGCGGTCGGGACGGTCCACGAGCTGCCCGGGCTGCCCGGCCGGCTCACACCGGTCGTGCTCACTCCGACGCTGGGGCCACCGCCGGACACCAGGCCGATCCTCACCGTCGGATCGATCGCTCACGTCAAGGCGCTCGACGGATGGCCCGGTCGGGTGCTGGTCAAGCTGGCGTCGTCAATGCAGCGGTACGGCACCGTCCGGGAGGACCTCGGCGCCCTGGCCCGGGCGGCTCGGTCGGCCGGCCTGGAGATCGTGGGGTTCAGCGTGCATCCTCCTGTCGCGGGCACGGACGACGAACACGCCGACGACATCGCCGGCTGGCTCACCGTGCTCGAACCGGACGACGAGGTCTGGGTCAGTCACCTGTCGCTCGACGGCTACCGGGCGCTCCGTGACGCGTGGCCCGACCGCCGGTTCCGCATCCGTCAGGGCACCGCGCTGTGGCACGGCGACAAGTCGGCGCTGCACCTCGGCGCCGACGTGCTCGACGTGCGCCCGGTGCGAGCCGGTGAGCTCGCCGGTTACCACCAGGTCCCGATGCCGGTTGACGGCCGCCTCGTCATGGTCGGCGCGGGCACCGCGCATGGCGTGCATCCGCTGCCGGACGGGCGCAGCCCGTTCCACTTCGAGCGTCGCCGGCTGCCGCTGCTCGAGCCGCCGCACATGCACACGTCGATGGTGGTCGTCGCGGCCGGCAAGCCGGGTCCGGACGTCGGCGATCACGTCGACGTGCAGCGGCCGCTGATCGACACGTTCGTCGATGAGGTGCGGTGGCGGTGACCTCCGAACGCGCCGTCGCCCGGCCGGGCACCGTGGTGCAGCTCGACCGGCGCCGGCTGCCCGGGCCCGACGTCGTCCGAGCGGTGGCGATGATCGGCGTGGTGGTGATGAACTACCACGGCTACCTGATCCTGCGCGGCGGTCCGCGGGGCGACGGGTCGCTCGACCGGTTATTCGACCCGTGGACGGGGCCGCTCGCCACCCGCTTCGCCGCCACGTTCGTGCTCACCGCGGGAGTCGGCGTCACGCTGTTCACCCGTGGCGCGATCGGCCACCCGAACATCGTGCGGTCGCGGCGCTGGAGTCTGATCCGCCGCGGCCTCGCGCTGTACGGGTTCGGCCTGCTGTTCGAGACCATCTGGCCCGGGACGATCCTCCCCTTCTACGGCGCGATGTTCGTCATCGCCGCCGGGTTGTTCACGTTGCGGACCGGATGGATCGTCGCCACCGGGGTCGTCGCCGCCATCGCCGGGGCCGGCATCGCCTGGTGGGGGTACGAGCGCCGGCTCGCCGGCCACGACACGGGCTGGCTGTTCAACCCGCCGAGCTCGCCGCGGGCGCTGCTGTTCGACGTGTTCATCAACGGCACCCATCCGCTGCTGCCCTGGCTCGCCTTCTTCTGCACCGGGATCGTGCTCGGGCGGCTCCTGCAGACCGACTGGTGGCGATCGGCTGCGTTGATGGCCGGCTTCCTGCTGTTCGGGTTGGGGAGCGTGATCTCGGGTGCGGTCGGGCGCAGCGAGCGAGCGGTCATGCTGGGCAGCACGCATCCGTTCGACCGCGGCCTGCTGTACACAGCCAGCGCGTTGGGGACCGCGCTGATCGCGTTCGCCGCGATCTCATGGCTCGCCGACCGCTTCATCGAGACCGTGCCCGTCGAGATCCTTCGCCACGCCGGGGCGATGACGCTCACCCTCTACATCGCCCACGGCCTCGTGTTCAACCTCGTCGTGGACTGGCTCGGCTGGATCGACCCCGGCGGACTCGCCCGGGCCCTCGCCTTCGCCGCCGTCTACTGGGCGATCGCGATCGCCGCGGCGTGGTGGTGGCACGCGCGCCGAGGCATCGGTCCCGCCGAGTGGCTCTACCGCCAGCTCGGTGGTTGATTCGGGTTCGACTAGCCGCGGCCCCCGATAGTGGTCGGCGGGGATCGCGTACGGCCCGGCGTAGAACACACCGGAGAGGACGTGCCAGAACAGGAGGAACGTCACCGCGGCAATGATCGGCACCAGCAGGTTCCACCATCCGCCTTCGACGAGCGCGACGTTCCAGACCGTGTGCAGGACGATCGCCGCGCCGAGGCCCCAGAGAGCTCGCGGCGTGAGCCGGATCCGCCCGGCCGCCTGCCATGCCGAGGCGGCCACGACGACCGCGATCGACGTCCACGGGATGTGACCGAACGGAGTGATGAACGTCCGCTCGAGCAGGATGGTGCGCGCGGCACGGGCACTGTCGTGGTTCAGTGCCGTGATCGCGAACGTCATCGACTCGAAGGCGGCGAACCCGCCGGCCGTGACGATCGCCAGGGCGAGCGCCTGCTCGACCGATCGGTATCTCGGCACAACCGTGCAGATGGCGAGCGGGGCGATCACCTTGGAGGTCTCCTCGACCAAGCCGATCCAGAGATCGCCGGCCTCGAAGCGATCGTGGAAGTAGGCCGACTCGAAGAACCCGGTAAACAGGATGGCGACGCCTCCTCCGATCAGGAACGTCGTGAAGAGCAGATCCGGGGGAACCGATCGACCGACTCGTGTCCGGTCGGTGATCCAGATCGCCAGTGCGAAGGGCCCGGCGAGCGCCCCGAGGAACACGGCCGTTGGCGCGATCGTCCAGTTGTCACTCAGGTCGGCGGTGAGGAAGGTGACGGCGCAAAGGAAGCCGGCGAGCACGCCGGCTCTCAGCCAGCGCGGGGGCCACCAGAGCCAGCGCCACATGCCGCCAGCGTACGAAGACCCGAAGGCGCGCCAGGCGAACGACCTTTACTAGGGTGTCGCCGTGCGCACCCCCCGTGGCGCGGCGGGCATCGCGGTAGGGCTGTTCGCCCTCGCCGTGAGCGCGTGCACCGGCGGCGGCCAACAGAACCTCAGCCAGGCGGGGAACGAACAGATCACGTTCTGTCACCAAGGCAGTGTGCTGACAACGAGCGCCAATGCGATTGTCCAGCAGGGCCACACCAGCGGCGGCGCCGGCCACGAGAACGACATCATTCCACCGTTCGAGTACACCGACGCCGACGGCAACGTTCAGCAGTTTCCCGGCCTGAATACCGACCGGCTCGACTGGATCGCCAATGGCTGCGCCCCTCCGAGCACCCAGCCGCCGGAGCCCACTCCCGCACCAACTCCGGCACCGACCGAGCCCCCGCCGACAGAGGCGCCCGCGACGACCACCGGCGGAGGTGGGGGTGAGGAAGTCACCACCTCGACGCCGACGACGACTATCACCACCGCCACGACCGAGCCGCCGGTGACCGAGGCGCCGACGACCACCGAGGGTGGCGGCGGCGGCGAGGAAGTCACCACGACGACACCCACCGAACCGAGCGAGCCCAGCACCACCGAACCGCCAGGGCCGACCACCACCGAGGCGGCGACGACCAGCACGACCGAGGGCGGTGGCGGCGGCGAGGAAGTCACGACGACCGAACCGAGCGGCCCAAACACCACCACCACCACACCGAGCGGACCCACCACCACCCGCCCGTCCGGTCCAACGACCACCCGCCCCTCCGGTCCCAACACGACCCGTCCCGGACGCCCGACGACCACGGCTCCGACCGGACCCACGACCACCGGTCCGTCCCAGCCGCCCGGCACGGGTGTTCCAGAGGGCCCCGGACCGGGTCCTGGTGGCGCGACGACAACCTCCGGGCCAGGTCGGCCCGGACCGGGATCCACTGCTTCCGGTCAGGCGGGGAGCACCACCACGGCGCTCACCCCGACCACGACCGCCCCCGGCGCGCCGGGCCCCGGCGCAACGGCCCCCGGCGCGACATCGGTCGCCCCGGGCTCGACCGTGCCCGGCGGCACGATCCCCAACACCGGACGTGACACCACGCCGACGGTGCTCTTCGCGACGCTCCTGCTCGTGCTCGGCGCCCTCGCCGTGATGCTGGTTCGCCGGCCCCGGAACCATCAGTCCGACTGAGCGCGCCGGCCGTCTACAGCTCCCCGAACGTGTCGCACTGGAGCGGGTCGCCGCTGTTGAAACCGCGGCGGAACCACTGCACCCGCTGCTCTGAGGAGCCGTGGGTCCAGCTCTCCCGGTCGATGCGGCCCGTCGTCTGCTGCTGGATGCGGTCGTCGCCGACGGCCGCAGCCGCGTTGAGCGCCTCGTTGACCTCGCCCTGGTCGAGTAGTCCACGGTCGTCCGCGCTGCGGGCCCAGGCACCCGCGAAGCAGTCCGCTTGCAGTTCGAGGGCCACCGAGATGGCGTTGGCCCGTTCGGGTTGGGCGGCTTGGGCCCGCGACACTTCGTCGCTGATCCCGAGCAGGTTCTGGATGTGGTGGCCGTACTCGTGGGCGACGATGTACTGAGATGCCAGGTCGCCGGGGGCTCCGAACTGGTTCTGCAGCTGGGCGAGGAAGTCGAGGTCGAGGTAGACGAGCCGGTCGGCGGGACAGTAGAACGGCCCGACCGACGCGGACGCCTGCCCGCAGTTCGTGCCGGTGGCCCCGGAGAAGAACACCGTCTCGGTGTCGTCGTACTCCTCGCCGAACGACTTCGGGAACTGCGCCGCCCAGTAGTTCTGTACGTCCTCCGTCGCCCCGCAGAGGATCTGCTCGCCCTCGCTGTCGCAGATCTGGGTCGCGTCGCCCGATGTCTCGCCCGAACTGTCGACGGCCGATTGGTTCACCCCGCCGAGGAGCTTGGGGAGGAACAGGGCGGCGAGCAGGGCGATGATCCCGATGATCCCGCCGCCCATGGGAATTCCGATCCCGCCGCCGCCCAAACCCGGGAAGCTGAACCCGCCCCCGCCCTGGCCGCGGCGGTCCTGGATCCGGCTGGAGTTCGTGCTTCGGATCTTCGTCACAGGCCCTCTGTACCCCTGTCCGGAACGCTTGAACCCGCAACCACTACGTGCGGCTGCGGCGCATCCCGCGTATGCCGACCGCACCGGCGCCGATCAGCGGTCCCCGGTCGCCGAGGCGCGTCGGCGTGATGCGGGCGTGCCGGCTGTAGGGCATGAGGGCCTTGCTGCTCAACTCCTCCTGGGCGGCGTTGAAGAACGTCGCCGCGAAGCCGAGGGCGACCCCGCCGCCGACGACGACCAGTTCGAGGTCGAGCAGGTTGCACAGTGACGCCGCCGCGCGGCCGACGAGCCGGCCGGTGCGTTGCATGATCTCGTACGTCGGTTGAGTCGGTGAGCGTCCGGTGATCGCCTCGATGGCGAGTCCCGACGCTTCCGCCTCGAGGCAACCGCGTGCGCCGCACGCGCAGCGCCGCCCGTTCGGTTCGACGATCAGGTGCCCGACGTGGCCGGCGTTCGCTGACGCCCCGTCGAGCAGCTCGCCGTCGAGCACGATGCCGCCGCCGACGCCGGTGGAAACGGTGAGCACGCAGTAGTTGTCGGTCCCCTTCGCCGATCCCTGCCAGCCCTCGGCGAGCGCCAGTGCCTTGCCGTCGAGATCGCCGTACACCGGGCTGGCGACGAGCTCGCTGACCCGCTCGCGAAGCGGGAACTCGCGCCAGGCCGGGATGTTGACCGGCGAGATCGTCTCGCAGTTCTTCGTGATCGGTCCGGCCGACGCGATGCCGACGCAGACCACCCGGACCTCGTGCCGGTCGGCGGCGTCGAGCTGCTGCTCGACGATCCCCGTCAGCGCCTTGAAGTGAGCTTCGGGCCCGACGTCGGGATCGACCGGCACGACCGAGCGGTCGAGTAGGTCACCCCGCGGCGTGACGAGCCCGGTGGCGAACTTGGTGCCGCCGATGTCGACGCCGAGGATGACCGGCGGGAAGCGCCGGGGCGGCGGCGTCGGCTCGGTGTCGTCGAGCGGTTCGAGAGGCGGTTCTGGGTCGTCGTGGGTATCGGGTTCGTTCGTGTCCAAACGATTTCTCGGAAACTAGGGTGCGCCCGATGGCCGGCGGCCACCGGTTGACGATCTGGGCACGTCCAGGCGTGCGTGCGCTCATGTTCGCGCGTGAGACGACGGGGCTGTCACCGCGCGTGTGGGTGGTCGCGTGACCGGTCCGGCGCCCGATGGTGATCTGGGGCCAGCCGACGCCGACATCGCCGATCCCGACGCCTACGTCGCCGGAGTGCCGCACGCCACGTTCCGTCGGTTGCGGCGCGACGATCCGGTGAGCTGGTGGGGCGACGACCATGCCGGCGGGCACGGGTTCTGGGCGGTCACCCGGCACGCCGATCTGCTCACGGTGAGCCGCGAGGTCGAACGGTTCTCCAGCGCGCGGGGCATCCGGCTCGAGGAGATGGATCCCGAGGAGACCGAGGCCCGCCGCACGATGATGGAGCTCGACCCGCCGGCGCACACGGCCTATCGGCGCTTGGTGTCCAAGCCGTTCAGTCGGCGGGAGGTCTACGCCTACGAGAACGCCATCCGCCTGCTCGCCCGGCACGTGGTCGAGGACGCGCTGGCTGCAGCCGATCGGTTCGACTTCGTCGACCGGATCGCCAAGCAGCTGCCGATGCGCATGCTCGGTCGCTTGCTGGGGGTGGCCGACGACGACGGGCCGTGGCTCGTCGAGCGAGGCGACGCCTTGCTCGGCAACACGGACCCCGAGTTCACGACCCACCCGGTGGACCTGGTCGACACCGAGGAGTTCCGGCTGATGCCGTTTCGCAGCCCGGTCGGGGTCGAGCTGTTCAAGTACGCGCAGGATCAGGCGCGGCAGCGGCGGGAACGACCGACCGACGACGTGATCAGCGACCTGCTGCGACCGAAGATCGACGGCGAGACGCTGAGCGAGCACGAGTTCAACAACTTCTTCACCCTGCTCGTCGCCGCCGGCAACGACACGACCCGCTACACGATGACGGCGGGGATGAAGGCGTTGATCGAACGGCCGGAGCAACTCGCCGAGCTGCGCGATGCGATCGTCGCCGGCAATGGCGACGTGATCGCATCGGCGGTCGAGGAGATCCTGCGCTGGGGTTCGGTCACGATGCACTTCCGGCGGACCGCGGTGGCGGACACGACGCTCGGCGACCGCGAGATCCGAGGCGGCGACAAGGTGGTGATCTGGTTCGTTTCGGCTGACTACGACGAGGACGTCTTCGCCGACCCGTACACGTTCGACCTCCACCGCTCGCCCAACCCGCAGGTCGCCTTCGGGTTGATGAGCCCGCATCTGTGCCTCGGCGCCCAGCTCGCCCGGATGGAGATCAAGGTGCTGTTCGAAGAGCTCCTCCCCCGCCTCGCCGACGTCGCCATCGACGGGCCGATCGACCGGCTCCGCAGCAACTTCATCGCCGGCATCAAGCGGCTCCCGATACACGTCACCGTCGCCTGACCGGTTTGTGTCACCGCATCCGCGTTCGACGGCGGATTCGGTGACGCAAACGGTAGATGTCAACTGGACAGCGCGCCCCGCGAGGTGGTAGTTAGGATTGCCTTACACCAGGCGGCCAGGCTGCTATCCAGGAGACGCTATCGATGCTGCCCACATTCGTGATCGGTCTGCGCGAGGGGGTCGAGGCGTCGCTCATCGTCGGGATCGTCGCCGCCTTCCTCCGCCAGCGGGGTGCCGGACGCGAGATGCGGTGGGTGTGGTCCGGGGTCGCCCTGGCCATCGTCCTGTGCGCGGCGGTGGCGGTCGGTCTCGAGATCGTCGACGAGAACCTGCCCCAGCGCGAGCAGGAACGGCTGGAGACCGTGATCGCTCTGATCGCCGTCGCCATGGTCACGTCGATGATCGTGTGGATGGCCCGCCACGCCCGCGGGATCAAGGGCGAACTCGAAAGCGCCGCCGGCAGCGCCCTCGCCGAGGGCTCGGTGTGGGCGCTCGTCGGCATGGCGTTCCTGGCCGTGCTCCGCGAAGGATTGGAGACCGCCGTGTTCCTGCTCTCGGCGTTCCAGGCGTCGACGGATCGTGGCGCCGCGGCGACCGGGGCGGTCCTCGGGATCGCAGTCGCGATCGTGATCGGCTGGCTCATCTACCGCGGCGGGATGCGCATCGACCTCACCCGCTTCTTCGTCGTCACCGGACTGGTGCTCGTGCTCGTCGCCGCCGGGCTGGTGGCGTTCGCCGCCCACACCGCCCACGAAGCGGGATGGCTCGACGTGGCTCAGGGCGAGCTCGTCGACCTCAGTGGGGTGATCGTGCCCGGTTCCGCGGTCTCGGCGCTCGTCACGGGGGTGCTCGGCATCCAGCCGAAACCGACAGTCGCCGAAGGCATCGCCTGGCTCGTCTACTTCGCACCCGTCGCCGCGTTCGTCATCGTCTCGTCGCGGCGCAAGCGACGCCCGCGCCCAGCCCCGGCCATGGCGGAGGTGGCGTGATGCGCCGACGCCCCTTGGCCCTGCTCGTCGCCGTCCCGCTGCTCCTGGCCGCTTGCGGTGACGATGACTCGGACGGCGCCGACACCGACGGCGACACGGGCGCGGGCGTCGCGACCGGAGCGACCGGCGGCGACGCCACGTTCGCGGTGACGATCTCGGACGCGGGATGTTCGCCCGACCCGATCGAGGTGATGGCCGGCACGGTCACGTTCGACGTGACCAACGACGGCTCGGCGTCGGTGACCGAGTTCGAAGTCCTCGACGCCGACGACCACGTCGTCGGCGAGATCGAGAACGTCGTCCCCGGTACCGAGAAGTCGTTCTCCGTCAGATTGGAGCCGGGCGCCTACGTCAGCTACTGCCCCAACGGCACCGACGTCGAGCGCGGCACGATCAACGTGACCGCAGGCTGAACGGGGCCGGCGCAGTAGCCTCGGCCCGCACAGGGGAGGAGAGGGGCTGATGCGCAGGAGCTTCATCGTTGCGGTCGTCGCCGCGTTCGTGTTGGCGGCATGTGGTGACGACGACGACACTGGGGCCCCGGCCACGACCGGGGGGACACCGACCACTGGCGCCGCGCCGGTCACCACTGGGGCCGCGTCGTCCACCACTGGCGCCGCGCCGGCCACCACTACCGGTGGGGAGTGCACGCTCGAGGAGCCGCTGAAGATCGGTTACGCCGCCGACTTCAGCGACGTCGGCGGGTTCGCCGACCGACCGGGATCGGCGGCCGCCCAGGTCCAGGTCGACCTGCTCAACGAAGCCGGCGGGGTCGGCGGCCACGACGTGGAATACACGATCAAGGAGCTGCCGACGGACCCGTCGGCCGCCCAGCGGGCGGCCCAGGAGCTGCTCGACGAGGGAGTGGACGCGATCATCGGCCCGCCGTTCGCCTACAACGGCGTCCCGCTGATCGACACCGTCAACGGTCAAGTGCCGATCATCTCCAACGCCTCCACCGACCTCTCGCTTGCCGATCCGAGCCGCGGCGCGTTCCTGATGAGCTTCAGCGACCCGGTTCAGGGCGCTGCGGCGGCCGAGTTCGCCACCGAGCAGGGCGCCACGACCGCGGTCACGTTCTCGTCGCCCGACGACCAGTACTTCACCAACACGACGGCGGCGTTCAGCGAGGCGTTCGCCGAGGCCGGCGGCGAGGTCGTGCGCGACTTCACCTTCAGCCTCGCCGACCAGGACTTCTCGTCCCAGGTGAACGAGCTCGCTTCACTCGACCCGGCCCCCGACGTGCTCTACACGGCGATGATCATGCCGGCGGCCGGTGTGTTGCTCCAGCAGCTGCGGTCGGCGGGGCTCACCGATCTGCAGGTCATCGGCGCCGACGCGTTCGACGCGACCGTCGTGTGGAGCGCGGGCGACGTGGCGAACGGGGTCTCGTTCACCGCCCATACCTTCCCCCGCCCGGACAACCACGTGCAGGAGTTCCTCGACGCCGCATCCGACGCCGGTGTGAAGATCGAGACGGTGAGCTTCGGCGCGCTGGCGTCCGACGTCGTCAAGGTCTTCGCCCACGCCGCCGAGACGGCGTGCTCGCTCGACGGTCAGACCCTCATCGACACGATCAACCAGATCACCGACCTCGAAGTCACGACCGGCACGGTCACCTACGCCGGCACCAACGGAGTCCCCGAGAAGGACGTCGTGATCCTCACCGTCGACGGCGGCGAGCCGACGTTCACCGAGGCGTTCCGGCCGTCGTTCGTTCCCGGCTCGTAAACACAGGAGCCGGTCGCACGGATGCTCGCCGTCGACAACCTGACGGTGCGCTACGGCGCAGTCCGCGCGCTGCACGGCGTCGCGTTGCGCGTCGACGACGGCGAGCTCGTTGCGGTCGTCGGTCCGAACGGGGCGGGTAAGTCGACGCTGCTCAACACGATCGCCGGTCTGCTGCGTCCGGCCGCCGGACGGATCACGCTCGGTCACAGCGATGTCACCGGCGCCGAGCCGGCCACGCTCGTCCGGGCTGGGCTCGCCCTCGTCCCAGAGCGCCGGCGGATCTTCCGCGACCTCTCCGTCGGCGAGAACCTCCGACTCGCCGGCGTCACCGTGCGCCCGGCCGAGCGCCGCCGCCGGCTCGACGACGTGCGGGGCCGCTTCACCGTGCTCGACGCGCGATGGGACACCGCCGCCGGCTACCTGTCCGGCGGTGAGGCGCAGCAGCTCGCCATCGCCCGGGCGCTGGTCAGCGATCCCAGCCACGTCCTCCTCGACGAGCCCACGCTCGGGCTGGCGCCGGCGATGGTCGACACGGTCTTCGATCTGATCGTGGAGTTGCACCAGCGGGGTCGCACCGTCCTCGTCGTGGAACAGAACGCGCTGCGGGTGCTCGAGATCGCCGACCGGGGCTACGTCCTGCGCACCGGCACGATCGCCACCGAAGGAACCGGGGCCGAGCTCGCCGCCCACGAGGACCTCTTCGGGACGTACGTGGGCTGAGGTTTCCATGACGACGTTCGTCCAATCCATCGTCGACGGTCTCGGTCGGGGCAGCACCTACGCCCTCCTCGCCCTCGGCATCTCGCTGATCTTCGGCGTGATGCATCTGGTGAACTTCGCCTACGCCGAGCTGATCACCGTCGGTGCGTACGTCGCCTACTACCTGTCGACCGAGGGGCTCGGCTGGTGGGTGCTCGCGCCGGCGATCGTGGTCGCGGCCGTGGTCGCGTCGGTGGTGACCGAGCTGGTCGCCTTCCGCTGGGTGCGCAACGCCAGCCCGTTCACGTTGCTGCTGACGTCGTTCGCCCTCGAGCGGCTGTCCCACGCCCTGTGGGCCATCCTCGTCTCGCCCACCAAGCGCTCGTTCCCCGGCCCGAGCTGGGCGTTCGACACCGTCGAGGTCGGCGACATCCGCTTCGAGGTGATGGACCTCGTGACGATCGGCGTGACCGCGCTGGTGCTCACCCTCACCGCGTTCGTGTTCCGGCGCACCCTCTTCGGGATCTCGGTGCGCGCGGCGAGCGAGGACTTCGACGCCGCCCGGCTGATGGGCGTGCGCGCCAACCGCGTGATCGTCCAGGCATTCGCCTACGCCGGCTTCCTCGCCGGCGTGGCGGGCGTGCTGATCCTGATGCGCAGCCCGAGCGCCGAGCCGACGCTCGGCGCCGACTGGCTGATCAAGGCCGTCGTCGCCGCCGTCATCGGCGGGCTCGGCAGCTTCACCGGCGCGGTCGTCGGCGGGCTCGCCCTCGGGCTCGCCGAGGTGATGCTGCGCGGGTACCTGCCGGAGGGCGTGTGGGAGCGGATGACCGACGCCGTCGTGTTCGTCCTCATCGCCCTACTGTTCATCGTGCGGCCCCAAGGGCTGTTCACCGTCCGGACCGCGGAGCGGGTGTGAAGGCCCTGTCGTCATCAGTGGGCCGCAGCAGCCTGTCCGCCGCGGTGCTCTTCGTCGCCCTCGTCGGCGGCGCGCTCGCCTACACGTCCACTGGCGGATCGGCACGCGACCTGCTCGTCCAGGAGCTGCTCGTCAACCTCGTGCTCGTGCTTGGGCTGCAGGTGTTCATCGGCACCACCGGGATCCTGTCGTTCGGCCACCTGGCGTTCGCCCAGATCGCCGCGTACGCCGCCGCCCTCGTCGCGATCCCGGCCGCGTCCAAGGCGTCGGCTCTGCCCGACCTACCACTCGGGCTGGGCGACGTCGAGCTCGGGCCGTTCGGGGCGACGCTCGTCGGGATTGCCGTGGCGCTGGCGTGTGGAGCGTTCGTCGGCGTGGCCGTGGCCCGGGCGGGCGGGCTGGCGGCGACGATGATCACCCTCGCCGTGCTGTTCGTGGTGGACCAGGCCGTCAAGAACTGGACCGAGTTGACGCGGGGAGCAGGTGGCTTGTCGGGGGTGCCCCGGATGACGACGGACACGTGGTTGTGGGTGGCCGCGCTCGGGGCGCTGTTCTGCGCCAACCTCTTCGCCGAGACCCGCCTCGGCCGGTTCGCCGCGGCCACGCGTGACGACGAGATCGCCGCCCCGGCGATCGGCATCGATCGCTTCTGGCCGCGATGGACGGCCTGGATCGTGAGCATCGCCCTCGTCGGCGCCGCGGGCGCCCTTCGGGTCCAGCTCGTCGGCAGCACCAACCCCGACCAGTACACGCTCGACGTCGGCGTGCTGCTCCTGGCGATGCTCGTCGTCGGCGGGATGCGGACCGTGACCGGCGCGTTCGTCGGGACGGTGGTGATCACGATCGGCAACGAGATCTTCCGCCAGCTCGGTGACGATCACGGCATCGTACGGCTGCCCGAGCTGTTCCTCGGGGCGGTGCTGCTGGCCGTGATGCTGATCCGGCCCGGCGGGCTGCTCGGCGACGTCGATCTCCGGGCCTGGCTGGCCCGTCTGTCGCGCCGGCGCCTCTCGACGCCTGGAACCGGCGACGCAGCCGGCGCCGATCAGGCGACTCCCTCTCGGCTAGCGGGCGATCTCGCCGCCATCGGGGTCTCGGTCCGCTTCGGCGGGTTCCGCGCCCTCGAGGACGCCGGCGTCCGGGTGCGACCGGGCGAGATCGTGGGCCTGATCGGCCCCAACGGCGCCGGCAAGACGACGATGTTCAACGTCGTCACCGGGATCGTTCCCGAGCAGGCCGGCCAAGTCACCCTCGGTGCGCAGGACCTCAGCGCCGACCCGCCGCACCGCATCGCCCGGGCCGGGCTGGCCCGCACGTTTCAGAACCTGCGGCTCTTCCCCACCTTGCCGGTGCGGGAGAACGTCGCCCTCGCCGCACTGAGCGCGCGGCGCTACCGGCGCGAGGCTCCGGCGGTCGACGTCGACTTTCTGCTCGAGTCGTCCGGACTGGCCGGCGTCGCCGAACGACCGGCGGCGACGCTGGACTACGGCAACCAGCGCCGGCTCGAGCTCGCGCGGGCGGCCGCGCTGGCGCCGTCGTACCTCCTGCTCGACGAGCCGACGTCGGGGATGAGCGACGACGAGAGTCGGGCGATGGTCGACCACGTGCGGGCGACCGCCCGCCTCGTCGGCGCCGGTGTGCTCGTCATCGACCACGACCTCGCCTTCATCACCCGGATCTGCGACCACGTCGTGGTGCTCGCCGAAGGACGCGTCCTCGCCGAGGGCACACCGGCCGAGATCCGTGCCGACCCCGCCGTCGCCGAGGCCTACCTCGGCCGGCGCGAGGGGCTCAGTAGTACGGCAGGTAGTTCTCCAGCTCCCAGGCCGTGACCTTCTCCGGGTTCCAGTCCTCGCCGGTGAGTTCCCACCGCTTGTAGTCGTGGCGGCGCAGGGTGAGGTAGGCGGCCACGAGCTCGGGACCCATCGCCTCGACGAGCACCTGGTCGGCCTCGATCGCCTCGAGCGCCGCGGGCAGCGTCTCGGGGGTGTGGCGATCGGTGTTCGGCTCGGCATCGGCGTCGCCGACTTGCGGGGGCCCACAGTCGAGCCCGTCGACGACGCCGAGCAGGGCGGCGTTGAGCATCGCCGCGGCGGACAGGTACGGGCTCGCCGTCCCGCACGGCATCCGGTTCTCGATGCGCGTCGCCGCGCCCCGCTCGGCCGGGATGCGGTACGTGCTGATGCGGTTGTCGAGACCCCAGTTGGCCCAATAGCCGGCGATCAGACCCGGCATCAGCCGGCGGTAGCTGTTGACCAGCGGGGCGGAGAACCCGGCGACCGCTTCGTGGTGGGCCAGCAAACCACCGATGCTCTGCCGGGCGATCGGAGTGAGTCCGTCGACGCCGGCCGGATCGTGGAACGCGTTCGGGCCACCCGACGTCGGCAGCACGGAGAGGTTGACGTGGAGTCCCGAGCCGACTGCCGCCGGGTCCGGCCGGCCGAGGTACGTCGCGCGGAACCCGTTGGCCGCGGCGACCTCGCGGGTCATCTCCTTCGCCAGCACGACCCGATCGGCGGCGTCGAGCGCGGGTCCGTAGGTGAGGTTGACCTCGAGCTGACCGGGAGAGAACTCGGTGAGGACGCCCTCGAGGTCGAGGCCCATCTCCTCGGCGATGTCGAAGTACTCCAGCGCCATGCCGGTGGGATCACCGCCGAGGCCGACCCCGTAGACCCGGTGCGCCTCGCTGCCGGCCGGCCGCCAGCCCCCGGGCGCCTCGTCGTCCGGTTCGAGCAGGTACAGCTCGAGCTCGAAGCCGAGCTGGGGCTCGAACCCGATCGCCCGCCAGCCCTCGACGGCGCGGACGAGCGCGTTGCGGGGACAGATGGCTAGCGGCTCCCCGTCGGCGCCGGACAGCTCACAGACCACGACGTCGGTGTCCGGCTCCCAACCGGGCCGGCGGGACGACACGACCGGAGTCGCCGTCAGGTCGGGGTAGCCGACATCGGCGGCGTAGCCGGTGATCGGGAGGATCTCACCGTCGATGCCCATCGCCAGCGTGGTGACCGCGTGGTGGGTGTGGGCGTAGTCCCGATCGATCTTGCGGGACGGGACGTACCGCCCGTGAGTCAGCCCGTTGAGGTCGCTCCAGAGCGTCCGGACCCGTTGATTGGCCATGGCGCGGGAATGTACCCCCGCAGATGTGACCGGCACACTCGCCGGACTCGCCGTCGGAGCTACGGCTTCAAGATCGGGTCGTCGAGGGCGCGGGCCTGCAGCTCGCGACGGTTGCGCACGCCGAGCTTGCGGAAGATCGAGGTGAGATGGGCCTCGACGGTACGGGGGCTGATGAACAGCGTCGCGGCGAGGTCGCGGTTCGACGCCCCGCCCACGACGAGCCGAGCGACCTGCAGCTCGTGCGGCGTGAGGAGCTGGTGCGAGGCGACGTCGTCGCCGATCACGCCGCCGGCGGCGCGGAGCTCGGTGACCGCCCGTTCGGCGAAGGCGGTGGCGCCGACGCTGCGCAGCAGCTCGACGGCCTGCTCGAGCTGGCGCCGCGCTTCGCCCCGCCGCCGCGCCCGGCGCAGCCACTCTCCGAGGGCGAGCCGGCCGCGACCTTCGGTGAAGCGGTTCCCGTGGGCAATGGCGAGCTTGATCGCCGTCTCGAAGTGGCGCACCGCCGTGGCGTCGTCGGTGGCGAGCATCCCCTTGGCGCGATCGAGCCCGTGCAGCGCCAGCAACGGCTGCGGCACCTCCGCCTCGAGCTCGGCCAGCACGTCCTTGGCCTCGTCCCGACGACCGGCCTTGATCAGGCCCTCGATCCACTCGGTCTCCCAGCGGATCAGCCCGCGCCCGATCGGCATCATCTCGAGCACCTTGCGGAAGTGGACGTCCGCATCGTCGTAGCGCCCTTCGGTGAACGCGAGGTAGCC
>JBKOUV010000311.1:0-32592 GCA_046723555.1 Actinomycetota bacterium
GGGTGGTGGTCGTCGTGGGCGGACGGGTCGTCGTCGGCGCGGCGGTGGTCGTCGGGGCCCTGGTCGTGGTCGGGGCCGCGGTCGGCGGCGGCTCGGCGGCCTGGCCGACGACGAGTTCGATGTCGGAACCCGCCGGGGCGACCGATCCGGCGGCGATGCTCTGGCTGATCACCAACCCATCGTTGGAGTCGCCCGCGGGCAACTCGCGGGTGCTGACGCTCACGTTGAACTGCGCCAGCTGCTGTCGCGCTCCGGCCTCGGTGGAGCCCACCACGTTCGGCACGGTGATGCCCGGCGGGCCGTCCGAGACGACCAACTGGACCTGGCCCCCGCGATCGACCAGCTCGCCGGCCCCCGGATCGGTGCGGATCACCAGGCCGGCCTGCACCGAGTCACTGGGTTCGGTCACCGTGGTGACCGTGAAGCCGTAGGGGTCGTTCTCGAGGATCTGGCGGGCCTGGTCCTCGGGCACGCCGATGACGCTCGACGGCACGGCGATCTGCTCGCGGCCGCCGGACACGATCACGTTGATCGGCGTGTCCTGGGCGACCTGCGTCCCCGCCGCGGGGTCGGTGCGGATGACCCTGCCTTCCTCCACGTCGTTGCTCGGCCGCGTGGTCTCGTTGCCAATCCGGAATCCGGCGCCGGCCAGGATCCGCCGGGCGTCCTGCAGCGGTTGACCCTCGACGTTCGGGACCTCCTGCAGCTCCGGTTCCGGGTTGAAGAAGACCTTGATGTTGCGGCCCTCGACGACGACGGTGCCGGCCCCGGGCTCGGTGCGGTGGACGAACAGCACCGGCACGGCCGAGTTCTCCTCGGCGATCGGCTCATAGCTGAGGCCGCGCTCGTTGAGGTCGGCGATCACCGAGTCGAGCGGCTGCCCGACGTAGTCGGGGAGGGCGAAGCTCGACGGGTCGTCGTCGCCCGACAGCGCCTGGAACAGCAGGATGCCGCCGATGCCGAGGGCGATGAGGGCGAAGAAGGCGGCGAGCGCGTACCACCCAGTGCGTGACGGCGGAGGCTCGTAGTACCGCGCGTCCGGCGACGCGCCGGTGGGCAACCCGCGGTCGGCGACCGTCCGCTCGGCGGTGGTGGGCGGCGCGCCATCGGTGATCACGGTCGGTGCGACGAGCGCGGTGGCGCCGGTCGGGGCCACGGTGGGTGATCCGCGCGCCGCGCTGGCGGCCGCGGCCGACAGCGCCAGCACCTGCTCGCCGTTGCGGAAGCGGCGCAGGTCGTCGCGCAGGGCGGTGGCGGTGGCGTAGCGGATCTTGGGGTCCTTGGCGAGCAGCTTGGCGACGATCGCCTCGTAGGCCCGGGGGATGCCGACGACGAGCTGGTTGAGCGGCTGCGGATTGTCGTGGACCTGCTTGTAGGCGATGCTGACCGGGTTCTCGCCGGTGAACGGCGGCCGCCCGGCGACCATCTCGTACATCACGATGCCGAGCGAGTACAGGTCGCTGCGTGGGTCGGGCTGGGCTCCCTGCGCCTGCTCGGGCGAGAAGTAGGTCGCCGTGCCCATCACGGCGCCCGCCTGGGTCAGGTTCGACTCCGTCGGCGCGTTCATCGCCCGGGCGATCCCGAAGTCGGCCACCTTCACCTGACCGTTCGAGCCGATGAGGATGTTCGCCGGCTTGATGTCCCGATGGACCAGCCCGGCCTCGTGGGCGAAGCCGAGTGCCGCGGCGACCTCGCTGGCGATCTCGGCGGCCTGCTTCGACGTGACGTGGCCGTTCGTCCGCAGGATCTCGGCGAGGGTGCGTCCCTCGACGTACTCCATGCAGATGAAGTAGGTGCCGGCGTGGCGGCCCCAGTCGTACACGTTGACGATGTTCGGGTGGCTCAGGTTCGCCGCCGCCTGCGCCTCCCGCCGGAACCGCTCGACGAAGTTGGGGTCGGTGGCGAACTCCGGGAACAAGACCTTGATCGCCACTTGGCGATCGAGCAGGCGGTCTCGCCCGAGGAACACGTCGGCCATGCCGCCGCGCCCGATGCGTCTGGTCAGCTCGTAGCGATCATTGATGATCGCGTGTCGATCGCTGGTGGTCACTGGTCAGTCACTGCCTGCTTCATCGGGCCGCCCGGCCCCGAGTCGCCCGCCAAAGCTATCGACCGGACCCTGCGCGCACATTGCGGGCATCAGTCACCGCCTGCCAGGGCGGCGTCCAGGACCGTCTTGGCGATCGGGCCGGCGAGCTGACCGCCCGTGCTCGCCGAGATCTCGGCGTTGGTGCCCTTCAGCATCACGGCGACCGCGTACTGCGGGTTGTCGGCCGGGGCGAAGGCGACGATCCAGGCGTGCGAGCGCTGCTCCTCGCCGGGTGCGTTGAGCTGCGCGGTGCCCGTCTTGGCCGCGACCGGGACGCCGTTGGCGAGGGCGATGCAGCAGCTCGCCGTGCCGCTGGTGGCGACGCTCTGCATCAGCGTGTTGAGCGTGCCGGCGATCTGTGGCGAGATCGGCGTCTTCCACACCTCAGGACGGGTTCTGTCGAGGACCTGGCCGTCGTGGTCGTACGTCGAATCGACGACGTAGGGCTTCATCATCACGCCGCCGTTGGCGACGGTTGCCGCGACCATCGCCATGTGCAGGGGCACCATCTGCACCTCGTTGCCGCCGAAACCACGCATCGCGAGCAGGGGCAGCTTTTGGTCCAGGTCGGTGGTGTCGCCGAACGTGCTCGCCGCCGGGCGGGGCAGGTCGAGGGGCAACGTCTCACCGACCCCCCATTTCTCGACGCCGTCGATCATCCGGTCAGGGCCGATCTCGACGGCTGTCTTGGCGAAGGCGATGTTGCAGCTGCGGGTGAACACCTCGGTGAGGTCACCGCCGCACGTCGTGCCCTCGAAGTTCTGGATCGGGTTGTCGGTCTGCGGCGGTACCCACGAGCTCTCGTCCGGGAACGTGGTCTGCAGATCGAGCACGCCGGTCTGCAGTCCGATCGAGGTCGTGAGGATCTTGAACGTCGAGCCCGGCATGTAGCGCTGCTGGTAGGCGTTGCCCAGCAGTGGATCCGACGGGTGGGCGTTGAGGAAGGTCAGTACGGCGCGGGCCTCGTCGAAGTTGGGGTTGGCGATCAGGTTGGGGTCGTAGCTGGGATAGCTCCACATCGCCTTGATCGCCCCGGTGGCCGGCTCGATGACGACGACCGAGCCCTCCCGCTCGCCGAGAGCGTCACGGGCGACCCGCTGCAGGTCGTCACGCAGCGTCATCTTGACCGACCCCGAGGCGTCCTCGCCGGTGATGATGCCGGTGAGGTTGCGCAGCTTCTGCTCGCCGGTACTGCCGGTGAGCACCGCGTTCTGCGTGCGTTCGAGACCGGTCGAGCCGAAGGCGAAGGTGTAGTAGCCGGTGAGGTGGGCGTACAGCTCACCCGTGGGGTACTGCCGCTGGAACTTGAACTGGCTGCCGGGTGGGTTCGGCACCGACTGCGCGGCCACGACACCGTCGAAGGTCTCGATCGGACCGCGCGGGTTGTCGAACTCGCGCCGGATCGCCCGCGTGTTGTCGAACCGGGCGTTGAGGTCCTCCTGGCGGCCGACCTGCCAGTAGTTGAGGGCGGCGAACAGGGCGATGTAGCAGGCCATCAGGCCGGCGGCGAGCTGGCGGATCTGCCGGTTCACGCGAGCCCCGGGTCGTCGCTGAGGCCAGCAGTCCGACGGCGCAACCGGCGGGCCGCCCACCGCTCGGCCGGGGTCGGATCGTCGGGCAGCTCGTGGAGCCGCCGCGCCCCGGAGTCGCTGAGCCGCACCAGCAGGGCGAGGAGGATGTAGTTGGACACCAGCGACGACCCGCCGTAGCTGACGAACGGCAGCGTGATGCCGGTGAGCGGCACGACCTTGATGACCCCGCCGATGATGATGAACGCCTGCACGCCGATGATCGTCGTGAGGCCGACGGCGAGCAGCTTCTCGAACCGGTTCTCGGTGCGCAGCGCGGTGCGCAGCCCGGCCCCGATCAGCAACAGGTACGCCATCAGCACGGCGGCCGCGCCGAACAGGCCGAGCTCCTCGCCGACGGACGAGAAGATGAAGTCGTTCTGCGCCTCGGGCACCTGGTTCGGGCTCCCGCGACCGAGGCCGGTGCCGGCGATGCCCCCGTCGGCGAGCCCGAAGAGCGCCTGCACGATCTGGTAGCCCTCGTCGAGCGAGCGCGACCACGGGTCGAGCCAGATGTCGACCCGGGTCTGGACGTGGCTGAACAGGCGGTAGGAGACGTAGGCGGCGGAGGCGAACAGGACCAGCCCGATCAGGAGGTACACCGCCCGCTCGGTGGCCACCCACATCATCACGACGAACAGGGCGAAGAACAGCAGCGACGAGCCGAGGTCGCGTTGGCCCACCATCACCAGTACGGCGAACGCCCAGGCGAACACGATCGGAAGCAGGTGACGCGGCTCGGGCAGACGGAACGGACCGACCTTCCACGTCCCGGCGGCGATCAGCTCGCGGGTCTCGGCGAGGTAGCCGGCGAAGAAGATCGCCAGGGCGATCTTGGCGAACTCGCCGGGCTGGAAGTTGATCGGTCCGAGGTTGACCCAGATGCGGGCGCCGCCGGCGCTGTAGCCGACGCCTGGAACCATCGGCAGGAGCAGCAGACCGATCCCGATCGCCAGGAAGGTCCAGCGGTAGCGGGCGAGATCCGTGGCCCGCTGGACGGCGACGAGGGTGGCCACGAAGACGACGATGGCGACGATGCTCCACGTGGCCTGAAGGCCGGCGAGGCGTTCGTCGAGCCGGGTGATCATCACGTACCCGATGCCGTGGAGCAGGGCGGCGAGCGGGAGCATCGTGGCGTCGGCGCCGCGGGCGAACCACCGCACGGCGAGGTGGGCGAAGATCAACATCCCGAGCAGCACGGCGAGGAACGGCACGATGCGCGTCGGGATCCTGGCGAACGAACCGAGGGACGCGAGCGTGTAGCCGCCGGCGGTGATCAACGCCGCCATGACGACGAGCGACAGCTCGGTGGAGCGACGGGCGCTGGCGATCGAGGACGTCGTGGCCATGCTCAGCGCGGCGTCATGGACCACCGGTGGTCGTCGTCCGCCGCGGCCGCGTCGTGGTCGTACGCGGCGTGGTGGTGGTGGTGGTCGGCGGTGACGTCGTCGTGGTCGGCGGTGACGTGGTGGTCGTGGTCTCCAGCTGCTCGGCGACGAACTGGTCGGCGTTGCGTCGTGAGCTGAACTCGGGCCGGCGTTCGACGCGGGCGATCGAGGCGTCGTCGAGCTGGTTCCGCGCGAACACGGTGGGCGCTTCGACCGTCGGATCGAACCAGAGGAAGCCGTCCGGCCGGCCGCGGTAGATGACCACGTCGTTGCTGGTGTCGAAGGCGACGAAGTAGCCGCGCCGGGCGTACGCCGCGGTGATGACGAAGGCGAGGATCAGCACGGCGAGGACACCGAGTCCACCCAGGAACCCGGCGAGACGACGCCGCTTCCGTGGAGTTGCCTCCGGCGCCACGGTGGGCACCTGGTCGGTGACCGGGGGGGTCGGTGTGGTCGTCGTGGCGCCCGGAGCGGCAGTGGTCTCGACCGGCCCGGTGGGCTCCGGGACCAACTCGGCGAGGTCCTCGAACTCCGTCGCCTGGGTCTCGGGATCGTCGACCGTCCAGGTACCGGTGGCCGCACTCGGCTCCCACGCCGGTTCGAGGTCGAGCTCGGTCTCCGGGTCCGGCGGTTCGGCCCCTTCGAGCACGTCGACGACCACCACCGTGACGTTGTCCCTTCCTCCCTCGCGGTTGGCGAGGGCGACGAGCTCGTCGGCGGCGCGCTGGGCGTCGGGAATGCTGGTGAGGACGTCGCGGATGGCGTCGTCGCGCACCTCGTCGACGAGCCCGTCACTGCAGAGCAGGAAGCGGTCGCCGCGCACGATCGGCACCGTCCACGCGTCGACCCGGACGGACGGATCGATGCCGAGCGCCCGGGTGACGATGTTGCGCCGGGGATGGGTGCGGGCCTCGTCGTCGGTGATGTGCCCGGTGGTGACGAGCTCCTGGACGTAACTGTGGTCGACGGTGACCCGGCGCAGCCGTCCATGCCGGAGGAGGTAGGTGCGGGAGTCGCCGACGTTGATCAGGGCGAAGATCTCGGAGGGAGGCCCGGATTCCGCGCCGGTCTCGCCCTGCCCGTCGGCGCCGCCGTCGCTGATCACGATGAGCGCCGTGATCGTGGTGCCCATGCCCTGTTGGGCCGGGTTGTCGAGGGCCGCCCGGTAGATGTCGCCGTTGGCCTCGGCGATCGCGGACACGACCTCGTCGAGCCCGGCGCCGGGCTCACTCAGCCGCGACCGCAGGAGGTCGATGGCGAGGGCGCTCGCCACCTCGCCGGCGCGGTGACCACCCATTCCATCGGCGACCGCGAACACGCGCGGCGCCGCCAGGACGTTGTCTTCGTTGTCGGGGCGGATGCGGCCGGGATCGGTCGCCGAGCCCCATCGCAGGGTCGCCACTACTGGGCCTCCACTACTGGGCCTCCAACACGGTGTACCCGACCTGGATGCGGTCCCCCGGATGGAGCAGGCGGGCGCCGACCAGCCGGTTGCCGTTGTGGAACGAACCATTCGTCGAGCCGAGGTCCTCGACCATCGCCTGGCCGTCGACGTCGTACACCTTGGCGTGGTGTTGCGAGACGAAGGTGTCGCTGTCGATCACCACCGTGGACCTCGGGTCGCGACCGATCGTGATCTCCCCGCCGAGGGGGAACGTCGTGCCGCGGCGGGCCTTGGGCTCGACGATGACGAGGCGCGCCACCCGGCCGCCCCGACCCTTTGGCGGGCGCCGTTGGCGGGGCGCGGTGGCGGCGACGGTGGCCGCCTGGTCATCGACCCGGGGTTGGGCGGGCACCCGTTGGGTGCGCCGGACCTCGCTCCAGACCGCCCAGAGGACGCGGGCGAAGAAGAGGTACAGCAACCCCAACAGGACCAGCTTGAGGATGTCGAGTGCCTGATCGGTCATGTCGGAGGGCGTCTGGCCCGTGGGTTCGTGCCGTCGTCACGGCACTACGACGCCTCGAATCGTACGTAGGTGGAGCCAAAGCTCAAGATGTCGCCGTCCGCCAGGCGTTGCTCGCCGTTGATGCGGCTGCCGTTCACCATCGTGCCGTTGGTCGACCCGAGGTCGACGACGACGTACGCCCCCCGACCGGGGCTGATCTGAGCGTGGCGGCGGCTGACGTTCTGATCGTTGAGCGGCACGGTGCAGTCGCCAAGCCGGCCGATGGTCACCGGGCGGTCGCCGAGCGGGACGCGCTGCCCGGACGGCAGGATCAGTGAGCCGGCGCCGACGCCGCCGGCCGCCTGGCGCAGGGTGGCCAGCACCGTGAAGCGTCCACCCTTCAGGCTCTCGTCGACGGCGAGCTCGACCCGCACCGGCCCCATGAAGTGGTAGCCCTCCTCGCGGGCGTATTCGCGGGCGGCCTCGACCAGCTCGGCCCCGAGGACGTCGCGGATGTCGGCGAAGCCGTCGTAGTCGCGCTGGTTGAGCTTGATGAGGAAGTCGTTGGGCACGACCCGACGACCCTTGACGTCGACCGAGCGTTGGTCGTCCATCTCGCGAACCAGCCGTCGGCCCAGCTCGATGGGACGGATGCCGCTGCGCGAACCCCGGAACACGCCCTCGACCATACGCTCCAGCCGGCGCTCCAGCGATTGCAGTCCCATGGTGGCCGACGATGCTACCGGCGGGGTGCGCGCACCTCCGGGCGGCCCCAGTCCCCCATCTGTGTCACCGCATCCGCGTTCGACGACGGATGCGGTGACACAGACGAGGACAGACGAGGAGGTATCGCCGGAACGGGCCCGGTGGCCGGTTGGTAGCCTTGCCGTGCTACTCGGGCGAGTGGCGGAATGGCAGACGCGCTGGCTTCAGGTGCCAGTGAGGATTTCCTCGTGGGGGTTCAAGTCCCCCCTCGCCCACACATGACCGACAAGTCTCCGTCGCAGTTGATCGACGAGCGGATCGAGGAGTTGGGCGACTGGCGGGGCGAGATGCTCGCCAAGCTCCGCGCGCTGGTCAAGCAGGCCGACCCCGAGATCGTCGAGGAGTGGAAGTGGCGAGGGGTCCCGGTCTGGTACCACGACGGCATGGTCTGCACCGGCGAGACCCACAAGCAGGTCGTGAAGATGACGTTCGCCAAGGGCGCCGCACTCAAGGACCCGTCGGGTCTCTTCAATTCCAGCCTCGAGGGCAGCACGCGGCGGGCCATCGACTTCCACGAGGGCGACAAGGTCGACGCGAAGGCGTTGAAGGCGCTTATTCGCGAGGCCGTAGCGCTGAACGAGCTACGCGCCCGCCGCTGATCGCCACGAGCGCGGCGGCCGCGCTCGGCGTCGTGCTCTGTGGCGCGCCGGCGGGGACGCTCGCCGCTGCCCGGTGGGAACCGCCGCCGGTCGACGCCGGATTCGACTATCAGATCGGCGGCGACTACCGCCTCGCCCGCGACGTCTCCGTCGTGTCCCGTGACTGGTTCGCCGGGACGGATGCTCCGGGCGACCGCTACACCATCTGTTACGTCAACGCGTTCCAGACCCAGGACGACGAGCGCGGTGTCGACCGGCCGGACGAGCGGTCGAACTGGCCGCGGTGGCTGGTGCTGTTCTCGCTTGGCGCCGATCCCAACTGGGGCGGGGAGTACCTGATCGATCTCCGCTCACCCGCCAAGCGGAACGCCGCGCTCCGCCACGTTCGGCCGATGGTGGACCGGTGCGCGGCGAAGGGTTTCGAGGCGGTCGAGTTCGACAACCTCGATTCGTGGACCCGCTTCGAGGGCACGCCGCGGGCGGACGAGGTGCCGTTCGGCCGGCGGGCGGCCGTCGCCTACGCCGAGCTCCTGAGCGACTACGCCCATCGCCGGGGGTTGGCGGTGGGTCAGAAAAACACCGTCGAGCTCGGCCGCCGCACCGCCCGCCAGCGCATCGGGTTCGACTTCGCGATCGCCGAGCAATGTGGTCGCTACCGCGAATGCCGGGACTACACGGCGATCTACGGGAACCACGTCGTGGACATCGAGTACGGCCGTCGCGGCTTCCGCGCCGCGTGTGCCGCGGTTGGCCGGCGAGTGTCGGTCGTCCTCCGTGACGTCATGGTCTCGGCACCACGCTCGCCGAGCTATCGCCGCCGCGCCTGCTGAACCCTGGCGAGGGCGATACGACGGCGCGTTCAGGTCGCTGTCGCGCGGGCTCCGAGCCGTGAACGATCGTCGTCCGAGAGCAGGTCGATCACTTCGACCCCGATCGCCTCGCCGGCCGCCCGCAGCGCCGCGTCGCCGTCGCTGCGCGGGGCGGGCAAGGCGGTTGCGAGCACGACGATGGGCACGTCGGGCCCGCGTCCACGGAGCGCCGCCGCCCGGCCGAGCGCACGCATCACGTCGTCGGTACGCGTGAGCCCGCCGCGCCGGCTCGTGTTGGCGCCGCCGATCAAGAACCAACACGGCCGCCCTGCCACGTCGTCGGCAACGAGGTCGACGACGACGCCGCTTCCGGCGATCCGCCGCTTGCGGCCGGTGACGCGGAACCCGGCCGCGTTGACCGTCGCCTCGGCGAGCGCGACCGCACCGTCGGCGACGCGAAGGCTCCCGTTCGATTCGGAACGGAGCTCGGTGAGCACCGCGTCGACGCGCTGGCGGGCGATCTCGACGTACTCGGCGTCGAGGTCGTAGCCGACATAGCGCCGGCCGAGGCGGGCGGCGGCCACGAGCGCTGAGCCACTGCCCATGAACGGGTCGAGGACGAGGTCGTCGCGATACGTGTAGAGGCGGATCAGCGCTTCCGGGAGCTCGACGGGGAACGGCCCGGGGTGACCGACCCGGCGGGCGCTCTCGGGTGGGATCGACCAGACGTCGAGCGTCGAGTTGAGGAAGTCGTCCGTCAGCATCGTGCTCTCGTGGGGCAGCCCCTCGGCCGCCCGTTGCCGCGGCGACCGGGCTCGATCGAACCGGCCCTTGCTCGCCACGACGACGCGCTCGGTGAGGTCGCGCAGCACCGGGTTGGCCGCGCTGCGGAACGAGCCCCAGGCGCACGACCCGCTCGCTCCCTCCGCCTTCTGCCAGATCAACTCGCCGCGCAGGAGCAATCGGAGGTCGTCTTCGAGGATCCGGATGACGTCGGCGGAGAGGCTGCGGTACGGCTTGCGGCCGAGGTTGGCGACGTTGACGGCGATGCGACCGCCGGGCTCGAGTTTGCGCACGCACTCGGCGAACACGTCGGTCAGCATCGCCAGGTAGTCGAGGTACGAGGACGGGACACCGTCGCGGGCGAACTCCTCCTCGTACTCCTTGCCGGCGAAGTACGGCGGCGACGTCACGACCAGGGCCACGGTGCCGTCAGGGATCGCGTCCATGTGCCGGGCATCGCCGTGGACGAACGGCTCGTCGATCGGCCGAGGTGCTGGCACGCGGTCGTCGGCCGACAACACCGGCGGCTGGAAACGGGCGTAGAACGTCGTCGAGTCGTGCGCCTCCCGGCGCCCGACCCCGAAGTTCGATGTGGCGGTCCCCCGACGTTGCATCCGTCCAACCGTACCAGCGGCGACCAAACACACGCGCGATTGGTCGAGTCAGTCGTCGGGGTGCGCGCCGAGCTCGACGAGCAGCTCGTCGTCGAGCGGCGGCGCGGCCATCAGCTCGAGGTTGCGCAGGAGGTGTTCACGGGTGCTGATGCCGGTCAACACCGTCGAGACGCCCGGATGGGCGCGCACGAAGCCGAGCGCCAGCGCCATCACGTCGATCCCGTACCGCCGGGACAGTTGAGTCACCCGCTCGATCAGCGGCCAGTTCGGATCCTCCCGTACCGCGGGGCGACCCTCGGCGGCCGCCTTCAGCACGCCGCCGCCCAACACGCCTCGCGCCCACACCTCCACCGAGTGTCGAGCGGCCACGGGAAGAATGGTGTCTCGAGCCTCCGGGTCGAGCACTCCGAACGGCACCTGGACGACCTCGACGCCCGCGACCGGGAGCCATGCCGCGCCCTCGGCGACGCTCTCGGCGCCGATCCCGAAGCGGCGCACCTTGCCGGTCTCGACGAGGTCGCGCAGTTCGCCGAGCAGCTCGGGCCGGACGTCGTGAGGGCCGTGGAGTTGGAGCACGTCGACGTAGTCAGTGCGCAGCCGGCGCAGGCTGCCGTTGACCGCGGCCCGCACGTGGCCGGGGGAGAAGTCCTGGGCGGCGTAGGCCGCGGCGCCCCCGCCGAGCTGCGACTGCCCGGTGGCCGGACGCACTCGATCGAGCACGGTCTTCGCCACCCGTCGCGCGGACTGCTCGACGGATGACTTCTCGCGGAACACGTAGCCGGCCTTGGTGGCGACGACCACTTCCTCCCGCCGTCTGGCGAGCCCCTCGGCCAGTATCCGCTCGCTGGCCCCACTGCCGTAGACGTCGGCCGTGTCGAACACGGTGACGCCGCGATCCACCGCCTCGGCGACGAGCCGCACTTGCTCGGCGCGGCTCGTCCCGCCCGACGCGCTGCCGAGGTTGACGCAGCCGAACCCGAGGCGCATGGCGATCAGTTCAGCCGGTCGGCGCTTCGACGACCAGCACCCAGTCCTCGTCGCCGGCGGCGTTCTTGCCGGGAGTCTCGAAGGAGGACGCGTCCCGGAAGCTGCCGTCGGTCGGATCGAACCACCGGGCGACCGCCCCGTCGGCCATCTTCGACATGTCCACCTCGATCGTGCGCGACGTGGGGACATAGACGAGGCCGAACGTGCCGTCGGGCGTCACGGCGGCGGTGGTGTAGTCGCTGTCGAGGACGTCGCCCTCGGCCGTGTACGTGCCGGCGCCGTCGACGAGGAACGAGTTGGTTTCGTCTGGTACGAGCTCGTGCCATGGCTTGTCCCTGATCAAGTTGATCATCAGCGCGAACTGCTCGACGGCGGTGGTGTCGAAGTGCTCCTTCCAATCCGGGTCCTGCAGCCCCCACGTGTACCGGTTGCCGTACAGCTGACCCGTCGCGCCGGACGTTAAGGTCCAGTACTCCTGGCGCCGCATCGTCACGTCGGTGGTCCTCGGCCCGCCGTCGTTGTTCTCCTGCTCGTAGTTCGCCTCGATCATCACCACCGGCTGGGTCGGCTTGCCGTGGTACGCCTTGAGGACGATGTCGTACGTCGGCAGGTAGGTGTAAGCCGTGGCGAAGTCGATCAGCGGCGGCCAGGTCGGATTGTCGTACGACGTCGAGAACAGCGGGTTGAGCTCGACGGTGATCAACTTGTCCGGGTCGGCAGTGCGCAGGCCGTCCAGGAGGGCGACCTCGTAAGGGTCGTACATCGGCCACGACTCGACCTGGTAGTCATTGCCGAGCATCCACACGATGTTCGGAGAGCTCTTGTACCGCTCGCCGAGGAACTGCCCGAAGGCCCGGCTCTTGTCCTCCCCGTTGTTCTTCAGCAATTCGGCCCAGCTGCCGGTCTCCGCGGGGTCGAGGATCAGCGTGATGCCCCGCTCGGCGGCAAGCCGCACCATCTCGTCCATCCGGTTCCAGTAGTCGGGATTGGGCGTCGACAGGTCACCTTCGGTCGAGAACGGCGGGATCTCGTCGTAGGTCGCCCCATCCTTCCGGCCGAACGTGTACGGCCCGCAGATCAGGTTGACCCACGCGACGTTGAAGCCGTACGCCTGCCGGTCGGCGAAGAAGTACTCCATATCGGCGGGGGAGAGGTTCGCCGACAGACACTGCGGCGAGTCACCGAGGACCATGTACGGGTCACCGTTCTGGTCGAGGAAGTACCGGTGGTCGGCGCTGATCGAGGTCGGGACCGGGAAGCCTCCAGCCGGTGGCGGGACGGTCGGGATCGTCGGCGGGCCGGCGGCGTCCGACGCCACCGGTGGCGGTAGCGGATCCTTCAGGCCGCACGACGCCAAGAGCGCGACCGTGCTGGCGACCAAGCCGGCCCGCGCGAACCTCGAACCCGCGCATCCGACCGCCACGACACCAGGGTACCGCCCGAGTGAATGGCGTGCTCAGCGGGTCAGCCGGGTCGCGGGCGCCTCTGACACACTGAATTCGTGAACCGGGCCGCGACCGTCGCTCGGGTGCGGGACGCCCTGCGCGCCGAGTACGTCGGCATGGACGTGCGGGCGTCGCTCGCGCGCGTCGTCGTCGCCCCGCTGCCCCGAGGGGCGGCCTGCCGGACGCGAGCCCAGCTGATGCGGCTGGTCGGCGTCTCGATCGGTCCCCGGACGTTGGTGATGTCGAGCCTGCGGATCTCGGGCGGGGCCGGTGCGGCGCGCCGGGTGCGTATCGGCGCCGACTGCTTCATCAACGAGGACTGCGTGATCGACGCGACGGCGGACGTGCAGATCGGCAACGACGTGAACTTCGGGCAGGGAGTGCTGGTCACGACCAGCGGTCACGCGGTCGGCAGTCCGGAGCGGCGGGCCGGCCTGATCCAGCCCGAGCCGGTCCGAATCGGAGACGGCGCCTGGCTGGCGTCCCGGGTGATCGTCCTGCCCGGGATCGAGATCGGCGAGGGGGCGATCGTCGGAGCCGGCGCGGTCGTCACCCGGTCGGTGGCGCCCCACACGCTCGCCGCGGGCGTGCCGGCGCGCGAGATCCGGCGCCTCGACAGTCCCGCCAATCACCGACGGTGAGCACGGCCGGCGGGGGTAGCGTGGCTGCCATGCGGTGGAGGGCGGATCCCGATCATGAGCGCTGAAGCACGGGTCCCTACCGTCAGCCTCGGGCTGCCGGTGTTCAACGGCGAGAACTACCTCGCCGAGGCGATCGAGTCGATCCTGGGCCAGACCTATCGCGACTTCGAGCTGATCATCTGCGACAACGCGTCGACCGACGCGACCGAGAAGATCGTCCGCGGGTACGCCGACGCCGACGACCGGATCCGCTACCACCGGAACGCGACCAACATCGGGGGGTCGCGGAACCAGACCCTGACGATGGAGATGTCGCGGGGGCGCTACTACCGGATGGCCGCCCACGACGATTTCATCGCGCCGACGTTCCTCGAGGAGTGCGTCAAGGTGCTCGACGCCCAGCCGGACGCCGTGATCTGCTTCACCGGCACGATCGTCATCGACGAGAAGAGCGAGGAGGTCAGCCGCTACCACTCCACGCGGGGGACGGCCGCTCGGCCGTCGGAGCGCTTCGCCGAGCTGGCGTTCCGGGACCACAACTGCGACGCCATCTACGGGCTGATGCGCAACGACGTCCTGCGCACGACCCCGCCGATGGGCAACTTCATCGACGCCGACAAGGTGTACCTCTGCAGCCTGGCGATGCGGGGCCCGTTCGTGTCGATCCCGGACTACCTCTTCTACAAGCGCTACCACTACAAGAACTGGGTGGGGAACTGGCGCGACCGCATGGCCTGGTTCAATCCCGACCAGAAGGGAAGGATCTCCTTCCCCAACTGGCTCGAGTTCGGCGCGTTCCTCCGCGTCGTCGCCACGGCCAAGATCAGCGCGGGCGAGCGGCTGCGCTGTTTCGCGACGACCTGTCGGTGGGGTCTGCGCTACTCCCCGAACCTCGCCAAGGATGTCCTCGTCGCGGGCCAGGCGATGTTCAACCGCCTGCGCAAGCGTGGCGCCGAGGACGGGCTCTACAACTGGGAGTGATCTCGTCCGTTCGCAACTGTTGGCAGAAAACGACGAAAACTGTCGCCTGGTGGCAAGAGTTGTCGAAAAGCGTCACTCGGCGGTCACGGCGATCGACGGACGGCCCGAGGGGGCGTCCACCCGTTCGAGCCAGGCCTCCCGCCAGTACGGGATTATCTCGCGGGGGCAGAGCCAGCGCCCGGTGCTGTAGTCGCCCGAGCACACTGCGTTCTCCAACTTGATGCAGTCGCTCTTGAAGTGGAGCATCCGGCCGTTCGGCTCGTCGATGATCTGGGTGACTCGCCCCCGGACCTGCATCACCTGACCGCAGAACGGGATCATCTCGACGTCGAAGTGCAGGCCGCGGTTGGCGCCCTCTTCCGTGAGCGTGGCTTCGATCTCCTCCAGCGGCTTGACCCGCACCCACTCGCCCGGCTGCAGGTCCAGCTTCTCCCCCTTGGGGGACTTGATGGAGCTGCCCTTCGGGCGGTACAGGCGGTCGAGCCGGTGCTTCGGCTGCCACACCACTGCGCGCGCCATCACCCGGAAGAACCGCTTCAACGGAACGTTGGCCGTCCGCAGCTCCCGGAGGTAGGGGCGAGGGTCGAAGTTCGACAGCTCTTCCGACGCCTTGGCGGCCTCGGTCGCCTGGCAGCGGTAGCGGATCTCCTCGCCGACCGCCGTGGTCTGCACGGTTGCCGGCGTGGTGCGGTCGAGCAGCTCCTGGACGGCCGCCGGATCCTGCGGTCGCGGCGGCGCGTTGAGCGAGTCGACCCGGCGCAGCCAGGCCTCGTTCCAGTAGATGCGGCACTCCGCCTGGCAGCCGCCGTGGGCCGAGCCGTCGCACCGCAAGTCGTCGAGCAGCACGGTGTTCGGCAGATGCCGGGAGCGCAGGGTCGTGTTGACCGTGTCGCAGATCTTCTCGCTCCTCGCCGCCACGGTGAACCGACGACCGAGGTACGGGATCATCTCCGGCATGAACGGCATCGAGTCCAGGGCGCCGCCTGCATCGAGGGTGCGCAGGATCTCCGCCGCGTCCTTCACCTCGACGATGTCGCCGCGCCGCAGCGCTCCCTCGTTCATGTCATGTCTCTCCTGCACCCGTAATCCGCCGCGAGGAACATACCGGGCTTCGCCCGCGGCACGTCCGGGTTCCGCCCCGGTCACCCCGGCTCGGGGACGTGACCGGCGGCTCGCCGCGCGGCGAGTGGGGCGACGAACTGGTCCAACGTCGAACGCAGCCGATGCCTCGGCACGACGCCGAGGGCCACCGCCATGACGGCGAACAGGGCGACGCCGACCGGTATCCGCACGAACGGTCCGAGATCGGCGAGGGCGACGACCCCGAGAGCCATCACCCCGGAGGCGACGACACAGCGGCCGGCGAAGCCGAAGAACTCTCGTCCGGCGACGCCGGCGGCGCGCAGGCGGAGGGCGCCGAGCGTAACGAAGAGCTCCGTAGCGGTGGTCGCGATCGCCGCTCCGATCGCTCCGTTCTCGAAGTGTGCCGCGGTCAAGTTGATCATGATCACGGTGAGGGGGATGTTGATCACGACCGCGGCGAGGGCGACGAACACGTAACGGTTCTGGCGATCGCTGGCGATGAGCACCGTCGCGAGGACGGTGCCGACCGCGGCGAGCGGGATGTGGATCGCCAGGATCCTGATCAACACGACGGAGTTGTCGTACTGCTGCCCGTACAGCATCGTCATCAGGTCCTGGGCCTCGAGCGCGATACCCACGGACGCGGGGATGCTCACGAGGACGACCGCCTTGAGGGCGAGATTGGCGAGGCGACGGAACTCGTCCGGGGTCTCGTGCGCCAGGCTCGACAGTGAGGGAAGGAAGGCCATCACGACCACGCTGGCGATGAACACCGGGATGCCGACCCAGCGGTAGGCGAGCGCGTACCAGCCGACCGTGTCCGAGTCCGTCAGGCTCTTCAGGATCGGGATGTCGATCGTCCCGTACACCGTGTTGAGGGCGTTCAGGATCATCAACGGGAGACCGCCGACGATCAGGATCTTGAACACCGACCGGTCAACCCGAGCTGCAGGAGCGATGAAGCGGCGGGAGTAGACAGAGTTGGCCACCAGGGCGACGAGGACCGAAAGGGCCTGCACCCACATGAAGAGGGTCAGCGAACCCGTCCAGACCGCGACGAGCACGCCGCCGAGCCCGGCAATGTACGTCTGGACCACGAGCCAGGTCGCCGAGTAGCGCATCCGCTGCATCCCGGCGAGCGCGCCGATCAGGGTGTCGTTGAGGACGCCGAAGAACGCCGAGATGAGGGCGATCACGACGAGGAACCGGACGGACGGCGAATATCCGAGGAGGACGGTGCCGAGATAGGCGATCACCGAGAGGCCCGCCCACATGAGCGACTTCATCAGGAACGCGGTCTTTACGTAGGTCCCGAACTGGCTGTGGTCTCGGGCCACCGTACGAGTGATCAGCCCGGCGCTGCCGAGCAAGCCGAGGAGGATGAAGAAGCTGACATAGACCGTCGCCAACTGGATGTCGCCATACCCCTCGGGTCCGAAGCGGTTGGGCACGATGGCGAGCACGATGACCGTCAAGGTCCAAGTGAAGACCTGGCTCATCAACAGCCAGAGGACGTTTTTGAAGGTCGTGTTCATGGTCCGAGGCAGGCGCCGGCAGTCGCGGCGTTCGCCGTCGGATTTCGTCGTCGCCCGCTCGGGGAAGGCTACCAAGCCGGTGCCGACGCGGACCCGGGAAATGTCAGGCGCCGGCCGTGAGCTCGTCGGCCAGGTGGTCGGCGGCCCGCGTGGCGATCGACATCGCCGTGAGCACGGGGTTCTTCTCCGCCGCGGTGGTGAAGCAGCTGGTGTCGCACACGATCACGTTGGGCGCGTCGTGGATCCGGTTCCACGCGTCGAGGACCCCGAACTCGGCCGAGCGGTGCATGCGCACGCTGCCCCCGAAGTGCACTGAAGAGCCGGGTGTCAGGGCGTGGAACGGCCCGGGGATCTCGACGTCTTGGCCGGCGTCGCGCAACGTGTCCTTGAGCCGCTGGCGGGCGCGCAGCAGGTTGGCGACGGTCGGGCCGTCGTAGCGCAGCCTGATCGCCGGCGCGGCGTGGTCATCGGCGTGCTCGCTCAGGTGGACTCCGACGTCGGGCGTCGGCACCATCGTGCCGAACACCTGCACGCCGAAGGCGTTCGTCCGCCCCCCGTAGAACGACTTCAGCCGGTCGGCGACGCTCGGCGTCTGGCCGAGCGTGAGCGACGTCGCCATCAACGGCTCGCTCGTCTCGTACGGCGCGCGGGCGAAATAGAGCGGGTGGGCGAGCGAGGGCAGCGACTGGGCGGTCTGGGCCACCCACCACTCCCGTGGGTGGTCGTGGAGGTAGCGGCCGACGAGCCCGCGTTCGTTACCGAGGCCTCGCGGGAAGTCGGCCGAGCGGGAGCGCAGCAGGATCGCCGTCGAGTCGATCGCGCCGGCTGCGAGCACGACCGCCCGCGCCCGCGCGACGACCCGCTCGCCGCGGTCACGGTCGATGTACTCGACGTCCTCCACCCGGCCGGCGCCGGGCGACCACACCAGGCGGGTCACCTGGGCGCCCGTCACGAGCCGGAACGTGGACGACGACCGCAGTGGGTCGACCAGGCAGTGGTAGCTGCCGAACTCGGTGCCCCGGCGAGCGATCATCCACGGCCGGCCCTTGGCCATCGGGATCGGGCCGACTCCGTGACCACGCTCGTTCGCCCGGCCGGTGATCGCCTCCCACGCCGCGGGGAGTCGCTGGGTGTAGCGGCTGACGTTGCTCGGCACGTTGCGGATCGGTCCGGCGCCGGCCGTGACGACGAGCACGGCTTCCATCTCGCGGTAGTAGGGCTCGAGCTCGTCGTAGGTCAGTGGCCAGACGTACCGCTCGTCGACTCGACCCCCTTCGGTGAAGTCGTCGGGAGCGAACCGCGGGACCGCTCCGGTCCAGTAGTTCGACAGACCCCCGAGCGAGAGGCTGGAATACCACTCCACATCGGGCGTCGACGCTGGATCCTGGCGACCCTCGGCGTACTCGGTCCATCCCTTGCGGCGGACGATGGTGTGGCCGGCGGCTCGCACGATCAGCCCGCGCGGCGCCCGCAGCCCGGCGTCGAGGAGGAGCACCGGCACGCCTCGGCGGGTGAGGCGGGCGGCCGCGGCCGCGCCGCACGGACCGCTGCCGATGACGACGACCGGCTCGTCAGCCATGCATGTCCACTGCGCCCGCGGCGTCAGGACGGGTCACGTCACTCCGTCTCGTAGTCGAAGGACAGCTGCATGATCGCGTCGGCGGGGATCGCGTTGTCCGTCGTGAAGCTGCAGTCGAACTTCCAGATGTAGAACGTCTTGCGCAGCGGCGCGTAGGCGAGTCCGGCCGGCTCGTAGGGCAGCGGAGCCGTGAATTCCCACGTGACGCCGCCGTCTGCCGAGAGGATGAGGCCGTCGCTGCGAGTCGAGGCCAACCGTCCGTCCGGCAGCTCGATCAGCACTGGCCAAGTGCCGGCGGGCAGCCGGCTCGAGCTGGTGATTCGCTCCCAGGTCTCGCCTTGGTCGTGACTCGCGACCAACCCGCCGCCGTCGGGGATGAAGTAGATCGTGCCGTCGACGGACGAGACGAGTGGAGCGCTCCCGACGCCTTCGTCGAACACCCTTGTCCACGTCGTGCCGCCGTCCGTCGTCCGGAAGATGCCGGCCTTTTGACCTTTCAACGTGCCGAGGACGTAGGTCGAGGCGTCGATGACGAGCGGCGCGCTCGAGAACCCGCTGCCGGCCGGGAGGCCAGCTGAAATGTCCTCCCACGATTGTCCCCCGTCCGTGGACCGGAACACCGAACGGGACTCGTGCGCCCCGGCCAGCAGGGTCTGTCGTTCCGGGTCGGTGAAGTCGACGCTCACCAGGTCGATGTGATCCGCGTCCCCGAGATGGTGGAACGTCGCTCCACCGTCGTCGGTGCGGTACACACCGAACGGGTGGTAGTTCCCGCTCTCCCACCACGTGTCCGGGTGCTCGGGGTCGATCACGAGCGAGGTCGGCCGGTGGGCGATCACGTCGGACCCCTGACCCGTCCCGATCTGACTCCAGTCCTCTCGCGGCCCATTGCTCGCCCACAGGCCCTGCAGCGCGACCCCGACAATCACCTGATCGCGATCCGGGCGGGCCCAGACATGGGAGAGGTTCCCGCACTCGGACGGGAGGCCTTCCAGGCTCCCGGTGGCGTTGCGCCACTGGCGTACCGGACGGGGAGCCGTCGTCGACGGGGAGACCTGATCGCTCGTCGGCGGCGCGGACGTGGTCGCAGGCGCACCCGTGGTCGTTGTGGTATCGAACTGGATGGCCTGGCTTCCCCCGCCGCCCCCACAGGCCGACAGGCCACAGCAGACCGTGGCGGCCGTCGCGGCCCACCGTCGCGCCCGTATCATCGGCCGCGAAGCTACCGGCGGGAGGGGCCGAACCGCGGTCGTTTCACGCAGGCGATGCCGCCAATATCGGTTGCCGGCCTCGGGGCCTCCCGGTAGCGTTGCGCCAGCGGCGGCCACACGAGTCTCTTCCGGAGCTCCGGCGCGGAAGCCGTGCTGCAAGTTCTTGGACTTGCCGTCGGCGACGGCAAAGGAGCACGTGATGATTTTCAACGAGACGGTGCTGGCGGGCGCCTTCGTGATCGAGCTCGAACGACGGGAGGACGACCGCGGGTTCTTCGCCCGCACGTTCTGCCAGAAGGAGTTCGCCGATCACGGACTGAAGCCGACGATCGCCCAGGCGAACCTGGCCTTCAACGTCCACAAGGGCACCCTGCGCGGGATGCACTTCCAGTACCCGCCGGCCGCGGAGACCAAGCTCGTCCGCTGCACACGCGGCGCGATCCTGGACATCATCGTCGACCTCCGGCCGGAGAGCCCCACCTATCTCCAGCACGTCGAGGTCGAACTGACCGCCGACAACCATCGCGGCCTGTACGTGCCCGAGCGCTTCGCCCACGGCTACCAGGTCCTCGAGGACTCGACCGAGACGAGCTACCAGGTCGGCGAGTTCTACACCCCGGAAGTCGAGGGTGGGCTGCGTCACGACGACCCGCGGCTCGGGCTGACATGGCCGCTTCCCGTCACCGAGCTGTCGCCGAAGGACGCGGTGTGGCCGTTGCTCGACGAGGTCGAGTCGGTGTTGAAGCAGCGGATGAGCGTCTGAGACGGCGCGGACGAGCGGGAGGATGCGATGATCATCGTCGACAACACGTTGAAGGCGCGCGAGGCGGCCGATCGACCGATCCAGGTCGGCATGGTCGGCGCTGGGTTCATGGGTCAAGGGCTCACCAACCAGATCACCAACAGCGTTCCCGGCATGCGGATGGCCGCGATCTACAACCGCAAGCCGGAGCGGGCGGAGGGCGTGTACCGCTACTCCGGGCTCGAGGACGTCGCCCGGGTCGACACCCAGCGTGACCTCGACGCCGCCATCGTCGCCGGCCGCCCGGCCGTAGCCGAGGATCCGATGCTCATCTGCCGCTCGCCGCACGTCGACGTCATCGTCGATGTGACCGGCTCGGTGGAGTTCGGCGCCCGGGTGTTCATGGAGGCGTTCGCCAACGGCAAGCACGTCGTGATGATGAACGCCGAGGTCGACGCGACCATCGGTCCGATCCTGCAGACGTATGCCAAGCGCGCCGGCGTGACGTTGTCCGCCTGCGACGGCGACGAGCCGGGACTGCAGATGAACCTCGTCCGTTGGGTGGCAGGGCTGGGGTTGATCCCGCGGGTCGTCTGCAACGTGAAGGGTCTGCAGGACCCGTACCGCAACCCGACGACGCAACAGGGATGGGCCGAACGCTGGCAGCAGAACCCGGCGATGGTCACGTCGTTCGCCGACGGATCGAAGATCAGCTTCGAGCAGACGATCGTCGCGAATGCCACCGGGTTCAAGGTCCGCGAGCGCGGGATGACCCGCGGCCTCGTCTACGACGGCTCGATCATGGACGCCGCCCAGCTGTACGACCTCGATCAGCTCCGCGAGCTCGGCGGCGTCGTCGACTACACGGTCGGCCCGGCCGGGGTGAAGGCGTTCGTGCTGGCCGAGCACACCGATCCGAAGCAGCGCCACTACCTCAACCTGTACAAGATGGGCGAGGGCCCGCTGTACCCGTTCTGGGTGCCCTATCACCTCGTCCACTTCGAGACCCCGTTCTCCATCGCCCGCGTCGTCGACCTCGGCGACAACCTGGCGCCGCCGCTCGGGGGCCCGGTGGTGGAAGTGTGCGCGGTCGCCAAGCGCGACCTCTACGCCGGCGAGGTGCTCGACGAGTACGGCATGTACTGCACCTACGGGGAGGCCGCGAACGTCGAGGAGATGAGCTCGCGGCGCTACCTGCCCGAGGGCCTCGTCGAGGGCTGCCGGCTGCTCCGCGCGATCCCCAAGGACCAGGTCATCACGTACGACGACGTGGTGCTGCCGGAGGATCGACTCGCCGACCGGCTGCGCGCCGAGCAGTACCGCCACTTCCGCGGCGAGACCTGGCTGGAGGAGTACCTCGATGGCCGTGGGGTTCCGGCCAAAGAGCTGGCGTCCTGACCGTCAACGCCAGGTTCGCCGGCGGGCGACGTCAGCCCGCACGTAGGCCTGGTAGAGCTGGGCCGCCTTCGCCACGTGACGGGGGGCGTGCCGGACGTCTCGGCCGGCGTCAGTGAGCATCGTCCGCGCGGCCTGCAGGTAGGCGCTGCGCATCGCCAGTCGCTGTTGGACCGTGTTGGCTGGGTCCGTGAGCGTCTTGCGTCGAACCGCCAGCGCCGCCTGACTCCAGTTTCCCGACTGGTGGGTCAGCGCGTCCGCGTGCCGTCGCCAGCGGAGGAGTGGGCGATCGACGAAGCCGATGTCTCCGCGGCGGGCGACTCGGGTGACGAGGTCGGCGTCGTCCGCCGGCACCACCGCGGGGTCGAACAGCCCGACGTCGTCGAGGATGCGGCGACGGACGAGATGGGTGCCCGGCGTCACCGCCCATGTGTGGTAGACGAACGCGGCGAACGGCGTCGGCTGATCAGGCGGGATCTCGACCAAGCGGCCGTTATCGAAGCCCTTGCGGTGCCGTAGGACGTCCGTCAGGGTGTCGCCCGGGACGGGGTTCCCGTGGGCATCGACGCACCGCGCCGTGCAGTGCACGCTCGGCCAGTCGGGGTGGGAATCCAGCTGCTCGACCATCGTCGTGAGCGCATCCGGCTCCCACACGTCGTCGTGGTCGAGGAAGATCACGTAGGGCGTCTGCCGGTCGGTCTCGGCATACCCGGCGTTGCGCGCCGCGGCGACCCCCATGTTGGGAGCGGTGACGACGCGGACGCGGGCGTCCTCGGTGTATGCCCGGGCAACAGCCAGGGTGTCATCCGTCGACCCGTCGTCGTAGATGATCAGCTCCCAGTCCCGGTAGGTCTGCTGGATCACGCTCCGGATCGTGGGTTCGAGCGCGCAACCGCGGTTGTACGTCGGGATCACGATCGAGACGCGCGGCGGCGCGGTCTTGCCGACGCTGGTATCGGAGCCGGTGGAGCTCGACTGCGGCACGTTCTCTCCCTCTCTGTCGTCGCCAGACGACCAGTTGTCGGCTCCGATCAGATCACGTGTGGCGACGGAATGGGCACGATAAACCGAGCCCCCCATTCCCGCACGTGCTCCATCTGGTGCAGGATCTCGTCCTTGAGGTTCCAGGGCAGGATCATCACGTAGTCGGGTCGGACCTCGTCGATCCGTTCCGGCTCGTGGATCGGGATGTGCGTTCCAGGCAGGAAGCGACCCTGCTTGTACGGGTTGCGGTCGACGGTGAAGTCGAGGAAGTCGGTGCGGATTCCGCAGTAGTTGAGCAGCGTGTTGCCCTTCCCGGGGGCTCCGTAGCCGACAATCGTCCGTCCGTCGCGCTTGATCTCGCTCAGCAGGCCCAGCAATGCCCGCTTGGTCTCGCGCACCCGCTCCTCGAACTCGCCGTACCGCTCGACGTCGCGGAGCCCGTCGGTCTCTTCACGGGCTCGCAGCTCGAGCACCCGTTCACTCACCGGGCGGCTCGTGTCGGCCGCGTGTCGGGCATAGATCCGCAACGACCCGCCGTGGGTCCACAGCTCCTCGACGTCGAAGATCGTCAGGCCGTGGCGGGCGAAGATCGCCTCGGCGCTGATCAACGAGAAGTAGCAGAAGTGCTCGTGGTAGATCGTGTCGAACTGGTTCTCGTCGAGCAGGCGCATGACGTGCGGGAACTCGATCGTCACGGTCCCGGTCGGCTTCAGGATGAGGGGGATGCCGGCGACGAAGTCGTTGAGATCGGGGACCTGGGCCAGGACGTTGTTGCCGATCACGAGGTCGGCCGCCCGACCCTCGGCGGCGAGCTGGCGGGCGTGGTCCTCGCTGAAGAACGAGACATCGGTCGGAACCCCGTGCTCGGCGGCCGCGGCGGCGACGTTCCCGGCCGGTTCGATCCCGAGGCACGGCACGCCCCGCTCGACGAACCAGCGCAGCAGGTAGCCGTCGTTGCTCGCCAGCTCGATCACGAAGCTGCGCTCATCGAGGCCGAGGCGGTCGGAGATCATCGCCACGTAGTCCTCGGCGTGCCGGAGCCAAGACGACGCGAACGAGGAGAAGTAGGCGTACTCGGTGAAGATGTCCTTGGAGGCGACGTACTCGTCGAGCTGGACGAGGAAGCAGTGATCGCAGACCCAGACGTGCAGCGGGTAGAAGGGCTCCATGTGGTTGAGCTGGTCCGCCGTGAGGTAGCTCTCGCACAGCGGTGACATTCCGAGATCGACCACCCGATGGGTCAGCCGAGTGGAGCAGAATCGGCAGGAAAATGGCGTGATCGCGCCGTCGGCGGGCGCGCGCCCGGAGAGAGAAGAGTTGGTGTTCATCATCGGTAGCGTCTCGCCCGTGCGCTCCTTCCCCACGTGGTTCGCCGTCCGTGGGTGATGGCCGTGCACACTACTCCTGCCCAGCGTCGCGTGCCTTTTAGTTCGCGTCGTCACCGAGGAGTGAGGTGACTGCCCTCGAAGGATCCGCTCTCGCCGCCCGCGCGATGGGCCTCGTCGAGGAGCTGTATCCGATCTGCCGCAGCATCACCGGCGACGGCGTCCGGGCGACGCTGGGCGTCATCTCCAGCCTGCTCCCAGTGGAGGTGCACGAAGTGCCCACAGGGACATCCGTCCTCGATTGGACCGTCCCTCCGGAGTGGAACATCGACGACGCCTACATCGCCGATTCATCGGGGCGCCGGATCATCGACTTCGCCGACAGCAACCTCCATGTCGTCAGCTACTCGGTTCCGATGTCGGCGCGGATGACGCTCGACGAGCTGCGTCCCCACCTGCACACCCTCCCGGACCAACCGGACGTGATCCCGTACCGGACCTCCTACTACGACGAGGATTGGGGGTTCTGCCTCAGCCAACGCCAGCTCGACGCGTTCGAGCCCGGGGAGTACGAGGTGCGCATCGACTCCCGGTTGGCGCCGGGCTCGCTGACCTACGGCGAGGTCGTCGTCCCGGGGGATCACCCGGACGAGATCCTCGTGTCCGCCCACGTCTGTCACCCGTCGCTGGCGGATGACAACCTGACCGGCATCGTCGTCTCGGCCTTGGTCGCCCGGCACCTGCTCGACGGGCCGAAGCCCCGCCACACGTTCCGCTTCCTGTACGCGCCGGGCACGATCGGGGCGATCACGTGGCTGGCCCGAAATCGGGAGGCGGTGGCGCGGATCCGACACGGTCTGACCCTCACCTGCCTCGGGGACTCCCATCCCTTCACCTACAAGCGGACCGTCGACGGCGGGCGACCGGTCGACCGTGCCGCCGCCGTGGCCCTCGCCGCGAGCGGCACGGAGTACGAGGTCATCGACTTCTTCCCTTACGGATACGACGAGCGCCAGTACAACTCGCCCGGGTTCCGGTTGCCCGTGGGCTCGCTGATGCGGGGTCGCCACGGCCGGTTCCCCGAGTACCACACGTCCGCCGACAACCCGTCGTTCGTGTCGGGTGAGCGGATGGTCGAATCGCTGCGCGTGCTGGAGGCGCTGCTCACCATCGTCGACCGGGATCGCCGGCTGCGCAACCTGCGGCCGGAGGGCGAGCCGCAGCTCGGCCGGCGGGGCTTGTACCGGGCGATCGGCGGGACCGATATCCCCGACATCCAGCTCGCCATGCTGTGGGTGCTCAACCTCTCCGACGGGCAGCACAGCCTGCTCGACATCACTGAACGGGCTGGGATCGACTTTGCGGCGATCGCCGCCGCCGCGGACCTCTTGGAGGCCCACGAGCTGCTGGCGGAGGTTCCCCGGTGAGCGCGCCGGTCGGCGGATCTCGTTGGCGGCAGGCGCTCGTCACCGGTGCGTCGTCCGGCATCGGCGAAGCGTTCGCCGAAGAGCTGGCGTCACGACACGTCGACCTCGTTCTGGTCGCGAGGGACGCGGATGCGCTGGAGTCGGTGGCGGAGCGAGCGCGGGCGGCCGGGGTTCACGTTGATGTCCTGCCGGCCGATCTCGGCACGGACGACGGAGTGGCGCGCGTCGTCGCGGCGATCCGCGAGGCCGCACCTCCCATCGACCTGCTCATCAACAACGCCGGCCTCGGCCAGTGGGGCTGGTTCCTCGACCTCCCGCTCGATCGGGCAGTCGAGAGCATGCGGGTCAACAACGTCGCGGTCGTAGAGTTGACCCATGCCGCCGCCACGCGGATGCGCGATGGCGATGGCGGCTCGATCATTCAAGTGGCCTCGATGGCCGCCGCGTTCCCGGCCCCCCAACAGGCCGTCTACGCCGCCTCGAAGGCGTTCCTGTTGAACTTCGGCCAGGCGTTGTCGCAGGAGTGGACGGGATCCGGTGTGACCTGCACGACGGTGCTGCCCGGCCTCACCCGCACCAAGTACTTCGTCCGCACCGGGCTCGACCCCGGTGCACCCGAGCGGCGATGGATGACCGCCGGTGAGGTTGCCCGTAGCTCCCTGACCGCGGCCGAGAAGGGACAGGCGTTGTGCGTGCCCGGCCGGCGCAACCGCTGGAAGCTGATCACCGTGTCGCGGTATCCGAGCCTGCCCGCCGGCCGGGCCAAGCGCCGTATCCGTGAAACGCTCGCGTCCGCTCGCAACACGATGGCCAACCTGCGGCGACGCTGATCACTCCCGTTGGGATTTTGGACGTCACGCGCCGATGAAGCGCAGTTCGTCGTCGAGGCGACCGGCCTCCTGGAGGTGGCGCACGGTCTTCAACCGGTAGTACCGCCAGCCTTCCCACTCCGGCGTGGTGAGCTCGGCGCTGGTGTACGCCCGGTACAGCTCCTCGACGCCCCGACGCACCGTCCACTGGGGGTCGAACCCGGGAAGGCGTTCGGCGATCTTGCGGAAGTCGACGCGGTAGTCGCGCTTGTCCGGCGAGGCGCCCGGGGCGAACTCGACGTCGCATCCGGGCACGACCTCCTTGACGATCTCGGCGACGTCGCGGATGCGGTAGTTCTCGTCGACCATCCCGACGTTGAACGCCTCGTTGTGGATCACGTCGCGGGGCGCCGAGAGGCAGGCGACGAACGCGCTGTTGATGTCCCGGATGTGGACCAGCGGGCGCCAGGGCGAGCCGTCGCTCATCAGCAGCACCTTGCCGGTCGTTACGGCCCAGCCGACCAGGTTGTTGACGACGATGTCGGCGCGCAGGCGGCGCGACACGCCGTAGGCGGTGGCGTTGCGCAGGTACGCCGGTGAGAACGTGTCGTCGGCGAGCTTGCTGACCTCCTGCTCGACCCGCACCTTGGACTCGCCGTACGGCGTCACCGGATTGAACTCGGCCCGCTCGTCGAGCAGGTCGGTTCCGCCGGCGCCGTACAGGCTGCACGACGACGCGAACAGGAAGCGCTCGGCCCCGGCCTCCTTGGCTGCCTCGGCGAGCCGGACCGACGCGTGCAGGTTGATGTCGTACGTCAGGTTCGAGCTCAGGTCGCCGAGGGGATCGTTGGACAGGGCGCCGAGGTGGACCACCGCCTCGATCCCTTCGAGATCCGACGCGGTCACGTCGCGCAGGTCGATCGCCAGCGACTCGACGTCGTCCGGTGGCGCCACGAAGTCGCACTCGTCGTAGAGCCCGACGTCCAGCCCCACGACCTCGTGCCCCGCGGCGCGCAGGGCCGGAACCATTTCGACACCGATGTAGCCGCGGTGTCCCGTCACCAGCACACGCATTTCACTCGACCTTTCAGATCACCAGCTTGCGGACGTGGAACCCCTCGGCGGCGGAGGTGCCGGCCTCGACACCCCGCAAGGCCATCAGCCCGGCGAAGGTCTCGGGGCGGAACCAGTACTTGTCGTACTGGGTGCCGAAGTGCTTGACGATCAGCTCGACCTTGCGCTCGGCGACGCTCTCCGGGAGCTCGACGAACACGTTGGGATTGCCGAGGTCGCCCTCGTATTTGGGGATCTCGTACTCGGCGATGAGATGGTTGCGGAACGTGTTCCACGTCAGCTCGGCGACCGTCCGATGGTCCTGGTGCTCGTCGTGGCGCCGGTGCGAGAACACGATGTCCGGCTCGACGCGGCGGCCCAGCTCGTTGAAGCAGTCCTTGACCTCGGCCCATTCGTCCGGGAAGTAGCTCTCGCGGAAGTGGTGGATCTCCACCCGAGCCTCCGCGGCGTCGGCGAGGAAGTCCCCTGCGCTCTGCCGGGCTTCGTGCTCCCGGTCGGCGTTCGCCGAGAACACGACCCACGTCACTCGCGAGCCGGCGCGCTCAGCGAGCAACCGCAGGATCGCGCCGCCGCATCCGATCTCGATGTCGTCGCTGTGGGCGCCGATGCACAGGACATCGAGCGGGCGCGTCGGGTCATCGCCGAGGCCGAGCCGGATCACGGCCGCAACGTACCGAGGCGTCGGGTGGCGGTCAACGCCGCCTCGTCGGGCTGGTCATTGCCCGTCACTGCCCCGCGGCGCGGAACGTCGCCATCTGCATCACCCAGCTCGAGCTGCTGCTCTGATTCCCGCCGGCGCTGTACGTGCCGATGGACGTGACGACTCGATCGGCCAGGATGTCGGCGTCCGGCACGGTGATCACCCGGGTCGTGAACCCGGCGGACGACCCGACGTACACGCCGCTCGTCATGCCCGCCCCGATGGCGAGCTCGATCGGGCTGGTCGTCGTGACGTTCCCGCTGGTGGCGGACACCGAGGCGCCACTGTTCGACGCCGTCGCGTCGAAGGGGTTGGTCTGGTCGAGGCCGCTGTACTCGGCGATGCGCACGTCGGCGAACGGCACCGCGCCGGCGAACGTGACCGTGACCGTGTTCGACGGCGCCGGTCGGATGTTCTTGGCGTAGTAGATCGCCTGACTCAGCCCAGTCCCCCGACGCACCGGTGCGGCGACCTCGTAGGTGTTGCCCGCGCTGTCGGTCACCGCGTTGATCGATGACGTGTCGCTGTTCCACCCGACGACTACCACGTTCAGGTTCCCGGCGGTTTGAGCCGTGGTGTACGGCACCGCGACCGTGCTCTGATTCGTCTGCGGTGTGGCGTCGTTCACCTGGACGAACGCCGGCGTCGCGGGAGTCGTAGTGGCGGTGAACGTCGCCGTGTACGTGGCGTCCGTCGCCGGCACCACGATGTCGTGCTGCCTCGCCCCGCCGTCGGACCACGAGGCGAACGTGTAGTTCGTCCCGCCTGCTGACTGGTCACGGGCCTCGATGTTGTGATGGAACCCGACGAGGGTGTCGTACACGAACGGCGTGGTGCGGGCGATGCCGTCGAGATAGAGGGTCCGGCCCGACGGCTGGCTGGCGAACGACAGGTTCACCTTCCGTGGGAACACCGTTACCGACCGGGACGACGACAAGCCCGTGGAGTCGACCACGGTGAGGGTGATCCGATATCGCGTGTTGCCGCTGAAGTCGTGGCCCGAGGTGGGGATCGTGAACGACCCGCTTTTCACCCCGGTGACGGGCGTCGCGGGGTGCACGTGGCCCTCGTGGAGGAAGTCGATGTTCCAGGTGTAGGCGCTGGCGGGCAGCGTCCCGTCTTCTGGATCCGTCGCGTTCCCGCTGTACGAGATCACGTCACCGGCGACGAACGTCGCGCCGTCCGTCGGCGCCAGGATCGTCGGCGTCGGCACGTTGCCGACGCTGATCGTGATCGGGGTGGCGCTCGTCGAGTTCACCCCGTCGGACACGGTGAGCCGCGCCGTGTACCGCCCGGGCGTCGAATAGGTGTGCGTCGGGTTGGCCTGCGACGACGTCGTGTTGTCGCCGAACGTCCAGGAATAGGTGAGCGGTGTGCCCTCGGGATCGCTGGACCCCGCGCTCGAGAACGACACGGCCAGCGGCGCCGGACCGCTCGTCGGGTCGGCGGCGGCCACTGCGATGGGCGACAGGTTGTTCGTCTCGTAGCGGATGCGGCGGAGCTTGCTCAGCCCGAACGTGGCACCGATGTCGGAATAACCCAGGTCCAGGTAGTACAGGGCGCCGTCGGGACCTTCCTCGAGGTCGACGATGTCGCCGTACGGCCCGTCCTCGGAGCCGTCCGCGGGTTCGAAGTTGAACACTCCGGAGAGATTGCCGTTGGCGTCGACGGTGAGCCGCTTGATCCAGTTCTGCGTGTAGTCGGCGAAGAAGTAGCTGCCCTGGTAGGACGCGGGGAACTGGGTGCCGTGATAGACGAACCCGCCCACGACCGCGGAGTCGCGACCGTTGTGCGGCCAGAAGTACAGCGGGCTGGTGCACGCTCCCGAGCACGTCCCTTCGGAGTTCGGCCACCCGTAGTTGGCGCCCGCCGCGCCGATGTTGATCTCCTCCTTGGCCGTGGAGTAGTCGTTGCCGCCGACGTCACCGATGAACATGCGGCCGGTCGGCGGGTCGACGTAGCCGTGCCACGGGTTGCGCAGGCCGTACGCCCAGATCGAGTCCCAGTGCGGCCCGGAGCCGTCGTAGAACGGGTTGTTCGTCGGGACGGTGCCGTCCTTGTTGATCCGGTGGATCTTGCCCCGCGGGTTGCTCAGCGACTGGGCCACCGCGGCATCGAAGTGCTCGCCGGTGGTGAAGTACAGCTTGCCGTCGTTGCCGAACATGATCGCCCCGCCGTGGTGCTCGGCGTTGGCGTCCTGCGGATCCTGGTAGAGCACCAGTTCGCTCCCGGCCACGGTGCCCGTGACTGAAGCGTTGGCGGTGAACCGTGAGAGGCGGTCTCGGTTCGGCGATCCCAGGGTGTAGAACACGTAATAGAAGTGGTTGGTCGCGAAGTCGGGGTCGAGAGCGATGTCGTAGATGCCCTGCTGCACCCCGGCCGAGCCCACATTCGACAACTGCACGAGCGGGGTTGGGTCGGGTTGCAGATAGGGGGGAGGGAGAATCTCGATCCGGCCCGCCAGCTCGGCGACCAGCAGCCGACCGTCGGGCAGGAACTGCATCGTGGTGGGAAGGTCGAATCCGGTGGCCAGGACGTCGTTCTGGAATCGGTTGGCGTTCGTCACGTTCACCGGCACCCCGGCTGACGTCGTCGTGTTGCCGCCGACGTCCGTCGCCTTCGCCGTCAGGGTATGGGCGCCGTTCGAGGTGGCGCGGGTGTCCCAGTCGAAGCCGAACGGAGCTTCGGTGTCTTCCGACCCGACCGAGAGACCGTCGACGAAGAACTGCACGCCGCGGACACCCTGGTCGTCCGACGCGCTGGCCGTGACGGTCACGATGTCGCTGACCTGGGCGCCGGCGGCCGGTGCGGTGATCGACACCGCCGGTGGGTTGGGGTCCGTCGGGGCGCCCCCTGCGAGCGCGGTGTTCATGTCGGCGCGGATCTCGGCGGCCGTGAGCGCGCGGTCGTAGATGCGCACGTCGTCGATGCTGCCGTTGAACTCGAAGCCGCCGCTGGCCCGGCGACCGATGAAGACGTCGTCCGGCGAGTTCTGCTGCGCGCTCGTGACCGTGCCCACCAGTGCCCCGTTGTCCAACAGCCCGTTGAGGTAGACGTCGAGCGACGAGGTCGAAGCGTCGTAGACCCCGGCGATGTGATACCAGGTGCCCGTCTGCATGGCCGTGGACCCGTAGCGGAACATGTCGTTGCCGGCACTGTTCGTCAGCTTGAACCCGATGGTGCGGGGTCCTCGGTCGATCGTGGTGTCGAGCTGCATCCCGATCGAACCTCGGCGCGACACGACCGCGGCGTCGTCGGCCGGGAAGGCTGCCGAGTTGATCCACGCGCTCACCGTCATGCTGCCGGTCAGCCGGAGCGTAGGAGGCTCGCCGAGGGCAACGTACTGGTTGTTGCCGTTGAGGCGGACGGCCGTGCCGTACTTCCCGGGTCCCCAGCTGGCTCCACCAGTGAGCGTGCCGGTGAGGCCTCTTCCCGAGGCGTCGGCTGCCACCGTGCCGCTGCCCTCGTCGAAGGCGTAGCCGGCGAGGACCGCACCGGGCTGGGGCGGCGTGTTGGACACGTCGACGGCGACAGGAGCGGACGTCGTGGTGTTGCCCGCCGCGTCACGGGCCCTCGCGGTGAGCGTGTGGGATCCGTTCGCCACTGCGGTCGTGTCCCAGGTGACGGAGTACGGCGAGGCCAGGTCTTCGGCTCCCAGCGCCTGGCCGTCGAGCAGGAACTGGACACCCGTTACCCCGACCGCGTCGGTTGCGTTGGCCGTGACGGCGACGCTGGCGCTCACCGTCGCTCCGGCCGCCGGTGCCGTGATCGCGGCAGTGGGCGGCGTCGTGTCCTGAGGCGGCGACTGGGTGGTCGCGTCGGCGCTCGTCGACGGAGCGGATTCGTTGCCGGCGGCGTCGTAGGCGGTCACCCGGTACGTGTAGGCAGTGGCCGGAGCGAGTCCGGTGTCCTGGAACGAGGTCCCGGTCGCCGTTCCGACCGCCGTGCCGTTGCGGTAGATGCGGTAGCCGGCCACGCCGACGTTGTCGGTCGAGCCGACCCAGCTGAGGTTGACCTGACTCGTCGAGAAGGCGTTGGCGCTGAGGCCGGTCGGCACGCTCGGTGGCGTCGTGTCTGCCGTGCCCGTGTCGGGACGGAAGGCGACGATCTGCATCACCCACCGGTTGCTGTTCTGTGTCGCGGTCGCGGTGTAGGCGCCCGGCGCGCCGGCGA
>JBKOUV010000206.1:0-4939 GCA_046723555.1 Actinomycetota bacterium
AAGCCCTGGATCTGGCCGGCGTGGAGGTCGATAGAGACCATCCGCTTGGCGCCGGCGGCGTTGAACATGTCGGCGACGAGTCGGGCCGAGATCGGCTCGCGCCCCTCCGCCTTGCGGTCCTGGCGGGCGTAGCCGTAGAAGGGGCAGACCGCGGTGATCCGCTTGGCCGACGCACGGTAGGCGGCGTCGATCATGAGCAGCTGCTCCATGATCGAGTCGTTGATCGAGAGGCCGTCGACGCCGCAGTGGCTCTGGATGATGAAGACGTCGTTGCCCCGGACGCTCTCGGCGAAGCGGGGCCGGATCTCGCCGTTGGCGAACTCGACGAGGTTCGGGTGGCCGAGCTCGATGCCGAGGTGTTCGGCGATCTCCTGGGCGAGCTCCGGGTGAGTCCGCCCGGAGTAGAGCGCCAACTTCTTGGTGGTGACCTTCTCCATGTCCGGGCTCCGTGATCGCTCAGTCCGTAAGCCCAGTGTAGAAGGCGCCGGTGATCGCTCCGGCCGCGACCGCCGATCCCGACGGGAGATAGGCGTACGGGCCGATCCGCGCCCCGTCGCCGACCTCGGCCTCGATACCGACGGAGTGCTGGACCTGGCACGCCGGCCCCACGACGCAGTCGACCAGCCGGGTGTCCGGGCCGATCTCGCAGCCGTCGCCGATGACGGTGTTGCCCTGCAGGATCGTGCCCGGGTAGAGCGTGACGTCGCGGCCGATGCGCACCGTCACGTCGACGAAGGTCTGCCGCGGGTCGAGCATCGTGACTCCGTTGAGCAGCCAGGCCCGGTTGGTGCGGGACCGCAGCTCGCGCTCGGCGAGGGCGAGCTGCCAGCGGTCGTTGACCCCCTGGGTCTCGTCGGCCGGCGCCGGCACACACCCGATCCGGTGGCCCATCCCGCCGAGCACCCCGACGACGTCGGTGAGGTAGAACTCGCCCTGGGTGTTGTCCGGGGACAGGTGCCGCAGGGCCGGACCGAGCACCTCCCGCCGGAAGGCGTAGATGCTCGTCGCCACTTCCTTGAGGGCCAGCTCGTCGCGGCTGGCGTCGCCCTGCTCGACGATGCGCAGGACCCGGTCGTCCGCACCTCGGATCACCCGCCCGTAGCCGGTCGGATCATCGAGCACGCTGGTGAGCAGGGTCGCCGCGTTGCCGTTGGCGACGTGGACGGCGACGAGCTCGTCGAGGGTCTCGGGGCGCAGCAGCGGCGTGTCGCCCGGCAGCACGACCACGGTCGACTCGTCGTCGAGGTCATCGCCGGGGAACGCCGTCATGCCGTGGGCGGCGGCGTCGCCGGTGCCGCGTGGCGCCGGCTGCTCGACGAACACGACGTTGGCCCAACCCGGGGCCAGCGCCTGGACCTTCTTGGTGACCTGCTCGGCGCCGTGGCCGACGACGACGGCGGTGCGCGACGGACGGAGCTGCTCGAGGGCATGGATGACGTGCAGCACCATCGCCCGCCCGCAGATCAGGTGCAGCGCCTTCGGCCGGCGCGACCGCATCCGCGTGCCTTCGCCGGCGGCCAGCACGATCGCCGAAACGCTCATTGCGTTCCCCGGCCGCGCAGGCCGTTGCTGGCCTCTCGCTCGCTGGCACTCGCTCGCTCGCACGCGCGCTCACCACCGGGCGGGGCTCCGGGGAGAGGAATCGAACCCCTATTCACGGAACCAAAATCCGTTGTCCTACCGATTGAACGACCCCGGAATCTCGACGCCACCATCCTGGCGATCACGGTAGCGGGTAGCGTGACCGACCCTATGGGTTCGCTGATCAAGAAGCGCCGCAAGCGGATGCGCAAGAAGAAGCACAAGAAGATGCTCCGGCGCACCCGCCACCAACGCCGCAAGTAGCACTCCCCCATCCGAGGGTTTCGACGCACTGGAGGGTTTGCAGCGCGACAGGGTCGCAGGAAACCCTCGGGTGCAGGAAACCCTCGGATGGACGTCAGCTCGGCGTCGTCCTGGCCACGATCACCGCGGCGCCCTCGCCTCGTAACGGGGCGAGGGCGTTGTCGCGCTCACCCTCGAGGAACCAGGTCGCGCCGCTACCGGCGAGGATCGGCCGCTCGCCCGCGGCGTCACCGATCCGGTCGCGCCAGACGCGAAGCTGGGGCTCGACGGCCAGCGCGGCCGGCTCGAGGTCGTTGCCCGTGTCGCCGGCCGGTCCGCCGAGGTCGTCCCACCGGCGGTACACGGCCGGGGTTGGGACGTGCAGCGGCGGCACGACGAGCGTCACGACCCGAGCTTCGAACGGCAGCGGCTCGACGACCTCGCCGATCCCCCGCACGCGGGCCCGTCCGCCGCGGAGGCAGAACGGGACGTCGGCGCCGAGGCCGAGGGCGACGTCCAGATCGGTCAGCCCGAGCCAGCGGAGCACCGCCGCGGCGTCGGCCGACCCTCCACCGAGCCCGCCGCCGTGGGGGATCCGCTTGTCGATCCGCACCGCCGCGTCGACGCCGGCGCGCCGCAACGCCTTGGCGACGAGGTTGCTGTCGTCGACCGGGACGCCCGCGGCGTACGGCCCGGTGACTTCGATCCCGGACCCGCCCCGCTCGACGACCAGCTCGTCGGCGAGGTCGAGCGTCGTCATCTCGGCGTCGATCAGGTGGTAGCCGTCGCCGCGGACGCCGGTGATCCGCAGCGTCCACGTCAGCTTCGCCGGTGCCGCGAGGACGTCGCTCACGGCGCCGAGCCCGCCGTCGCCACGCTCAGCCGGCACCAGTCGTCGAGGGCGAGCTCCTCGGGACGGGCGGTGGCATCGACGCCCGCGGCAGCGAACTGCTCCGGCGTGACCACCTCGCGCAGCGAGCGCCGGAGCATCTTCCGTCGTTGGTTGAACGCCGCGCGGACCAGCGCGAACAACGGCTCCGGCGCGACGTCGGGCGGCGGCCGACGAGTGATCGCGACGAGCGCCGAGTCGACGTTCGGCCGGGGCACGAACACGGACGCCGGCACGTCCCCGACGATGCGGGCGTGCGCCCAGTACGCGACCTTCACGCTGACGGCCCCGTAGGCGGGGGTGCGGGGCCGAGCGGCGAGCCGCTCGGCCACCTCGCGCTGGACCATGACGAGCATCCGCGCGACCTGGGGAACGCCGTCGAGGACGTCCGCGACGAGCGGCGTGGCGACGTTGTACGGCAGGTTGGCGACGAGGATCCACCCATCGCGTTCGCCGAGCAGCTCGGCCCAGTCGAGCTTGGTGGCGTCGGCCTCGACGATCCGGACGCGGTCGCAACCACCGACGACATCCGTCAGCACCCCGACCAGGCCGTGATCGACTTCGATCGCCGTGATCTCGGCGCCCGTCTCGGCCAGGGCCAGGGTGAGCGAGCCCAGCCCCGCACCGATCTCGACGACCCGGTCGCCCGGCCCGACGCCGGCGAGGTGGGCGATCCGGCGCACCGTGTTCGGGTCGGCGACGAAGTTCTGGCCGAGGTCGCGGCGGGGCACCAGGCCCCGGCTGGTGAGGAGGTCACGCACCGCCGGGCGCGAGAGGGTCACCGGTTGCCTGCCGCTGCCTGCGCCGTCACCCGATGTGGATCTCGACCGGTGTCGGCGCCGTGGTCAGGTCGGCGATCAGGATGAACCGGTCCGGGTGGAGCACCAGGTCGTCGCCGTCGCTCGGCACGGCGACACAGTCGAGCGACCGCCCGTTGTCCGGGTTGACGACGGTGACCGTGGTGCCGGCGGCGACGCCGTTGAACGGGCAGGTGTCCCCGTCGGCGACGGACCAGCTGTAGCTCGCCAGCGGCGTCGCCACGACCACGTCGTCAGTGCCAACGGCCGCGGCGACGTGGTGAGGCGCCGGCACGGCCGGTTCGTCGTCGTGGAACAGTGGGTCGGGTACGCCCATCGGGTCGACGGTCGTCGTCGGACCGCCCTCGGCGGCCCGGCGGTGGCGACCCGGCGACTGATCGGCCAGTCCGACGGCGGCGACGTTGGGTCGGGTCGGTGCGTTGTCCCGGTTGGCGAGCCAGACCGCCGGCAGGGCGAAGACCGTCAACGCGCTGGCGAATGCCAACCGGCGCCGGTCGGCTCGATGGAGACGCACCGTCAACTCCCGGAACGAACGGCCGGCGAACGGCCACCGGCCGAGATGAAGTCGAAAAGGCTAGGAATTCGGTGCTCTGAAAGCAAGCCGGACGTGGGTCAGCGAAGACCGAAGGCCGTTGCCGCCGCGGCGGCGGTGGCGTCCCGCACCGCCTCGACCGCGACGCCGTGCACGTCGGCGAGGCGCTCGCCGACCAGCGGGACCCACGCCGGCCGGTTGCGCTGGCCCCGGTTCGGGACCGGGGCGAGGTATGGGCTGTCGGTCTCCACGAGCGTCCGCGCGAGCGGGACGAGCGAGGCGGCGTCGCGGACGTCCTGGGCGCCGGGGAACGTGGCGATGCCGGAGAAGCTCACGTACGCACCGCGGTCGAGGCAGCGTGCGGCTTCGTCCGGGCCGCCGGTGAAGCAGTGGAAGATGATCCGGGATGGGACTCCCTCGCCGTCGAGGATGGCGAATGTGTCGTCCCACGCCTCCCGCGTGTGGATGACGAGCGGCAGGTCGAGCTGGTGGGCGAGGCGAATCTGCTCGGCGAAGGCGGCCCGTTGGTCGTCGCGCGGGGAGTGGTCGTAGTGGAAGTCGAGGCCGCACTCCCCCACGGCCACCGGCCGGGCGCCGTCGTCGCGATCGAAGAGGTCGCGGACCGACTCGACGCCGTGCTTCGCCTCGTGCGGATGCAGCCCGACGGTCGCGTGGACGTTCGGGAACCGGGCGGCGAGGGCGAGCGCCTCGAGCGACGTGGCACGGTCGCAGCCCACGGTGATCATCGTGCCCACGCCGGCTGCACGCGCTTCGTCCACGAGGTCGCTCGCCTCGGCCTCCGGGAGGTGGCAGTGCGAGTCGACCCAGCCCGCCCCGTTCACCGCCGATCCCCCGGATCTGTGTCACCGCATCCGC
>JBKOUV010000155.1:0-5120 GCA_046723555.1 Actinomycetota bacterium
CCAGTCGTAACACCGGCCGACGATCCTCTCGTCTATGTCCGCAGCGCAGCCCATTTTCGACGGAAATCGCGGACACAGACGGCCGGCCCCGAGCGTTTGAGCCGGGTGCCGGGATCGAACCGGCGGCCTCATGATTACAAGTCAAGTGCTCTGCCAACTGAGCTAACCCGGCGGTTCGCTCAGCGTACCGAGAGCTGTTTTGGAGTTCGCCTGGGTTCAGGGGCGGTGGCGGGCGATCTCGTACGTCGCCAGGGCGGCCGCGGCGGCGACGTTGAGGGAGGCGATGCGACCGTGCATCGGGATGCTCACGACGAGGTCGCAGCGTTCGCGCACCAGGCGGGAGAGGCCGGCACCCTCGGCGCCGAGCACCATGCAGACCGCCTCCTCGGCCAGATCCCCGATGTCGAACAGGCTTCGTTCCGCGGCGTCGTCGAGTCCGACGACCCAGATCCCGAGGTCGCGGAGGCGGGCGAGCGTGGTCGGCAGTCCCGGGACCAGTGCGATCTGCACGTGCTCGACCGCTCCCGCCGACGCCTTCGCCACCGTCGGGGTGACGTGCACGGCGCGGTGTCGCGGCAGCAGCAGCCCGTCCACGCCGGCTCCCTCGGCGCTGCGGATGATTGCGCCCAGGTTCCCCGGGTCGGTCACCCCGTCGATCGCGACGAGAAACGGCTGGCGACCGCGGCGACGGCGTACGAGTTCGGCGAGATCCGCCTCCGGAATCGCCGCGGCCAAGGCGAGCACGCCTTGCGGGGCCTCGCTGCGCGCCTTGGCGTCGAGCTTGCCGCGGGCGACGTGGATCACCGGGACGCGGTTGGCGCTCGCCAGGGCGACGATGTCCGCCACCGCGTCGTCGCCGGCCAGCTCGGACGAGAGCCAGACCTCGTGCACCTTGCGCGTCCCCGCGATCAGCAGCTCGCGCACCGCTTGGCGGCCCTCGACCTGTTCCCCGCCGAGCCCCTTGCCCGAGCGGGATGCCGGATGGGCCTCGCCACCACTCCGCCGGACGGGACCCGTCCGACCGGCCCCGCGCGACCGCGGCGGCCGTCGCGGGCGGGGCGGACGGCGCGCGGGGCTCATGGTCGCTGCCGCACGAGCACGGCCACGGCGAAGCAGGCGATGCCCTCGCCTCGCCCGAGCGCGCCGAGTCCCTCGGGACGGCGTCCCTTCACCGTCACCGGACCGCCAGCGGCGGCGGACAGTCGCCGTTGCATCTCGTCGCGCGCCGGGGCGAGCTTGGGCTCGTCGCAGATCACCGAGCAATCGGCGTTGCCGAGCGACCAACCTTCGGCCCGGACGGCCGAGGCGGCCCGCCGCAGCAGCTCGATCGAATCCGCCCCGGCGAGGGCCGGGTCGGTGTCCGGGAACCGCTCACCGATGTCGCCGAGACCCGCGGCGCTCAGCATCGCGTCGGCGACCGCGTGGGCCACCGCGTCGCCGTCGCTGTGGCCGACCAGTCCGGGGCGATCAGGGAACCGGTACCCCCCGAGCACCAGCGGACGGGCCGGATCATCGCCCACCCGGTGGACGTCGAAGCCCTGCCCCACCCGCAGCTGCGGCGTCGTCACGTCAATGTCCGCTCGTGCGCGGCGAGCCAGCGGCGCGCCCAGTCGAGATCCTCGGGCTCGGTGATCTTGCGGTTCCACGGCTCGCCCGGGACCGTGACCACCCGCCCGCCGAGCCGCTCGACCAGCGCGGCGTCGTCGGTCGAGTCGTCGCCGCTGGCGTGGGCCCGCCGCAGCACGTCGGCGCGGAACGCCTGCGGGGTCTGCACGGCGACGAGGGTGGCCCGGTCGGGCGTGTTCACCACCACTCGGTCTCCCCCGACCACCTTGATCGTGTCGGTCACCGGCAGGGCGGGCACGGCGGCGTCGGCGCCACCTCGCACCGCGTCGATCACCGCGGTGAACAGCGCGGGCGTGGCGAGCGGCCGGACCGCGTCGTGCACGCAGACGATCGTGGCGTCCGCCGGTACGGCGGCGAGTCCCCTCCGCACCGACTCGCTGCGAGTCGTTCCGCCCGCGACCCCGCGTTCGCGGGCTGCGTCCGACGCCGGGACAACCACCACGACTCCGTCGGTGACCGCCGCCGCGGCAGCCCGTGCGACGTCGATCACGCGGGCGTCGCCGAGCAGCTCGTACTGCTTCAAGGCACCGAAGCGGCTGCCGCCACCGCCGCCCACGACCACAGTCCATGCGACGTCGGTCACGCGGGCAGGGTAGTACCCTGCGCCCGTTATGGGCCGTGAACAATCTCCCTATCGCGACGTCTTGGCGGCCACCGACTTCTTCGCCGACGCCCCCCCGGACACGATCGAAGCCCTCGCCGCCCACGGCTACGAGCGGGAGCTCGTGCGCGGCGACACCCTGTTCAACGAGGGCGATCCCCCCGACGCCCTGTACGTCGTGACGAGAGGCCGCATGGCGATAGCCATCGCCAACCCGATCGACCGCCGCGAGAGCGTGGTCGCGTTGATGGAGCCCGGCGACCTCTTCGGTGAGATGGGCATGCTCGACGACCGGCCGCGGTCGGCGATGGCCCGGGCGCTCGAGCCGTCGAGCGTCCTTGCCGTCCCCTACGGCCCCGTGCTCGAGCTCCTCGACGAGCAGCCCAAACTGCTGTGGAACGTCACCCGCGTCCTCGCCCAGCGGCTGCGGGCGATGGACGAGGCGCTGGCCGACTCGGTCTTCCTCGACGTCACCGGGCGGACCGCCAAGCGGCTGCTCGAGCTGGCCAACGGCAGCGACCAGTTCACCCTGCCGGTCACCCAGGAGGAGCTGGCCGGGATGGTCGGCGCGTCGCGGGAGCGAGTGAACAAGGCGATCGCCAGCTTCATCCGCCTCGGCTGGCTCGACCAGCGCGACCGCCAGTACACGATCACCCAACGCGACCGCTTGGAGCTCCGCGCCCGCTGACCCAGCCACGGCTCAGGCGCGGGCGAAGGTGTCGAGCATCAAGCCGACGTCGGGGCCGAGGGGGTACAGGATCGGGCAGGTGCAACCGGCGGCGACGTACTCGTCGACCTTGGCGACCACCTCGTCCGGCTCCCCGGACGCCGTGCACCGCTGCACGACCTCGTCGGGCACCAGCCGGCTCGCCGCCTCGACCTCGGCGTGGGTCGCCGGCCACGTCATCACGGCGGCGATCTCGGCGAGCAGCGCCTCCGGCACACCGGACGCCGCCATCAGGTGTGGCTGCTGGCCGAGGTACTGGGTGACGAGGAGCCGGGCGGCATCGAGCGCCTCGTTGCGGTCGCGGGCGACGCTGCAGATGACGAGTTGCGGCCGGTCGACATCGGCGAGCTCGCGTCCCGCCTTCGCCGCGCCCCGTTCGAGGGCGGCGATGGCGGCGGTGTTGTAGGCCGGATCGACGAGGTAGTTGAGGACCACGCCGTCGGCGATCTCGCCCGCCAGCTCCATCATCTGCATCCCCGTTGCACCGATGTAGATCGGGACGTCCTTGGGCCGTCGCTCCTGGTAGACGTAGTCGAGCTCGACACCGTCGAGGTGCACGTGCTGCCCGTCGAGGGTGACCGTCTCGTTGGCCAGGAGGCCGCGAACGGCGGTCACGACCTCGCGCATCGCGCGCAGCGGCTTCGCCCGGTCGATCCCGACGCGCGCCGCCAGCGGATCCCACCACGCGCCGAGACCGCAGATGATCCGTCCCGGGGCGAGGTCGTCGAGCGTCGAGAAGGTGCTGGCCAGGCGGGCCGGGTTGCGCGTCCAGATGTCGATCACACCGGACCCGACGCGGATCCGGTCCGTGCCGGCGGCGAAGGCCGCCATCGGCACGACGGCGTCGCGCACGAGCCGGCTGTCCGCCTGCCAGACCGCGGTGAACCCCTTCGCCTCGGCGGCGCGGGCGTGCTGCAAGCCCTCCCGGATCCCGTGGGCGTCCTGCAGGTAGAGGGCGACGGGATAGTCCGACATCACCGCATTCTCACAGCCGGCTGAACAGCCGGTCCGCCTGTTCCGCGGCGTAGGCGCGAACCTCGTCGAGGTCGACAAGCGTCGGTCGGCCGTCGGACACGAGCAGCTCGCCGTCGCCCGTGACGACCTCGACGGCCCGCATCCCCGGCGTGTAGGCGACGTGCCACGGGGAGTCGGCGTGGTCGTAGGTCCACGTCACCCGGTCGTCGGCCGCCTCGGGGACGAGGCGATAGCCGTTCGTCAGCCATGACCACGCCGTCTCCGGGCTGGCCTCGACATCGTCGGCCCGGTGGGCGACGAAGGCAAGCCGAAGCTCCTCGAGCATGTCGGCGCCGATGCCGTCGGTCCCCAACACGACCGGGTTGGGCCAGCGATCGGGACGGGCGTAGCCCACGCCGTTGTTCATGTTGCTGCGCGGGTTGTGGGCGATCGTCCCCGGCAGCTCCTCCTCGAGCAGGACGCAGTGGACGAGCAGCCAGTTCTCGGCCGCCAACGCGGCCAGGCGGCCGGCGGCACCGGCGTCGTCGGGACCCTCGGCGACGTGGACGTGTACGCCGACGCCGAGATCCGCAGCGAGGCCGGCCGCCGCGGCGAGGGTGTCGTCGGAGCACGTGAACGCGGCGTGTACACCGACCAGCCCGCGGCCCCCGGCGCGCAGGAACCGCTCGTTCTCGGCCAGCCCGCGACGGGCGCCGTCGGGACCGTGGCGGTCGGTGACGCCGTAGGCGCACACGACGCGCACGCCGACCTCGGCACAGGCGTCGGCGATCACGTCGAGCGACCCCTCGATGGCGTTCGGGCTCTCGTGATGGTCCACGATCGCGGTCGTCCCGGCGAGCAGCGCTTCGACGGCGCCGAGGCGGGCACCGGCGCGCAGCATGTCCAGATCGAGCGCGGCGTCGAGGCGCCACCAGATCTGTTCGAGGATCCCCCGGAAGCTGGTCGGCGTTGCGGGCGGCGGCGGCATCCCCCGCGCCAGCGCGGAGTAGAGATGGTGGTGGGCGCACACCAGACCGGGTGTCTGGTTGCTCATCGCCCCACCGTAGTCGGACCGGTTTCTGGATTGGGGGTTGTCGAATTCAATTAACGATGTATCGTTAGTGCATCACGACAGGAAGGAACCACCAATGCGAGAAAGCAGCTGTCTCTTATACACATCTCCGAGCCCACGAGACGATATCACACATCGCG
>JBKOUV010000068.1:0-19204 GCA_046723555.1 Actinomycetota bacterium
CTCTACTTCGGCCAGGAGGCGAGCGAGCACGAGTCGGTCCACAACACCCTGCTCGGCGTCGTGGCGGGCGTCGTCGCCCTCGTGCCCCAAGGCCTCGTCCTGCTGCTCAGCCTAGCTCAGGCCGTGGCGGTGATCCGCCTCGGTCGCAAGCAGGTGCTGGTCCAGCGCCTGCAAGCGGTCGAGAGCCTCGCCCGGGTCACCGTGCTCGCCTCGGACAAGACCGGCACGCTCACGACGGGCGCCATGACGCTGGAGAAGATCGAACCGCTCACCGACGGCCGGGTCGACACCGCGCTCGCCGCGATCGGCGCCGCCGACGAGTACCCGAACGCCACGATGAGGGCCATCCAGGCCGCCCACCCGCAAGACCCCGGCTGGTCGGTCGTCGCCCGAGTCCCGTTCGACTCGACGCACAAGTACTCGGCGGTCGAGTTCGCCCCGGGCGGGGCGTGGTACGTCGGTGCGCCCGAGGTGCTGCTCCCGCGGGACCATCCCGAGGTCGCGCGGGTCGACGGTCTCGCCGCCGAAGGGATACGGGTGCTGCTCCTCGCCCGCGCCAGCTCGATCCCGTCCGGGCCGGCGCTGCCGGACGACATCGCCGCCACCGCCCTCGTCCTGTTCAGTGACGAGATCCGGCCCGACGCCGCCGACACGGTCGAGTACTTCATCCGGGAGAACGTGCGGCCGAAGGTCATCTCCGGCGACAACCCGGTCACCGTCGCCGCCATCGCCCGGCGGTGCAACGTCCCGGACGCCGACCAGTTCCTCGACGCCCGCCACCTGCCCACGGACCCTACTGAACTGCAGACCGTCGCCGACTCGACGGCCGTCTTCGGGCGGGTCACGCCGGAGGCCAAGCGCATTCTGCTCCACGCCCTGCAGGCGCGCCGCGAGGTCGTGGCGATGACGGGCGACGGCGTCAACGACACGCTGGCGTTGAAGGACGCGGATCTCGGGATCGCGATGGGTGCCGGCACACCGGCGGCCAAGTCGGTCAGCGACATCGTGCTCCTCGACAACCGGTTCGCCACCCTGCCGAGCGTTGTGGGCGAGGGCCGGCGGGTCATCGCCAACATCGAACGGGTCGCCCGGCTGTTCCTCACCAAGACGGTGTGGGCGGCGGTCCTCGCCGTGCTGACCGGAATCCTGCTCACCGGCTATCCGCTGCGGCCGCGCCACCTGACCGTCGTCGACGCGCTGACGATCGGGATTCCCGGGTTCGTGCTGTCGTTCCAGCCGAGTCACGATCCGGTGCGGCCCGGGTTCGCCCGCCGTGTCCTGCGCTTCGCGATCCCCTGCGGCATCGTGATGGGCGCGGCGACGATGTTCATCTACGAGCTCGGCAACGGGTACCTCGACCTGTCCATCCCGCACTGCCAGGCGGGAGCGACCGTCGTGCTGGCGGCGCTGGGGTTGTGGGTGCTGTTCGAGCTCGCCCGACCGCTCGACACGATCCGGCTCGTCCTGCTCATCGTGCTGGTGGCGATGGGCGTCGGCGCCTTCACGATCGACCCGATCGCCGACTTCTTCCTGCTCGAGATCCCACCCGCCACGTACGCGGCGTGGATCGCCGGCACGGTCGGCGTGGGCTGCGTGCTGATCAGCGTCGGGCTGTACCTCGTCGGCGTGCGGGTGCCGATCCGGCCGAGCCGGCAACCCGCGATCGCGGACTGAGCGGAGGAAATACGCTCGCGCGATGCCCTTCGTCGACCCGGCGGAAATGCTCGCCGGTGAGCCGATCCCCGGATGGAGGGGGCGGTTCGTGCACTCGGAGAACATGACGTTCTCCCACTACGACATCGCCGCCGACGCCGCTCCGCTCCACGAGCACCACCACGAGCAGGAGGAGGTCTGGCACGTGGTCGCCGGCGAGTTGGTGATCTCGATCGCCGGCGTCGAGCGCACGCTCGGTCCCGGTGGTGTCGCCATCGTGCCGCCCAACACCCCGCACTCGGTGCGGGCGCTGCAGGCCAGCCGGGCGCTCATCGCCGACTACCCGCTGCGCCCCAACCTGCCAGGGATGGGCCGGTCCCGGACATGAGACAGCGCGGGGCGCTTGCGCCCCGCGCTGTCAGCCCGCCCGCGTTTGCGACTGCTCGTTCAGAGCTGGCCGGCGCCCAGATCGACGCCAACGTCGATCAGGGCGAAGACGGTCCCGTCCACGTCGACGTCGTCGTTGCCGTCGAGCGTGCTGACCTGGATCTTGTCGGCCAGCTCGGTGTTGCTGACTCGCACCTCCGTCTGCAGACCATCGGCGACCACCACGGCGCCGTCGGTCTCGAGGTCGACGTTGTCGTCGCCCGCCGAACCCTTCACCGTCACCAGGTCGGCCGCGCCGTCCGGGGCACCGGGCGTCCCGGCCAGGTCGATGTTGGCGACGCGGAAGTCGGTGCCCGACATGTCGTCGACCGTCACCTCGTCGTTGCCGCCGAGAGCGGTCAGGTCGAGCGACTCGACACCATCCATGTCCATGCGGATGTTGGCGATGTCACGCAGGAAGAGCGAGCGCTCACCGTTGGGCGTCAGGGTCATCTTCTCAGCGATACCCGCGCCGTTGAAGTCGAGGGTGTCGAAGCCGGACTGGCCCTCGACGATGTCGCTGCCGTCGCCGGGGTCCCAGCGGAAGCTGTCGGCGCCGGCGCCGAGCAGGGCGGTGTCGTTGCCGCGGTTGCCATCGACGGCGTCGCGGCCAGAGCCACCGAAGAACAGCTCGGCGGCGTCGCCGCCGTCCATCGTGTCGTCACCGCTGCCACCGTCGATCGTCACGCCCTCGTCGGCGAAGATCCCGTTGACCTGGTCGATGCGGACCCGATCATCGCCGCCGCGGGCGGAGACGTCGATCCGGCTGAACGTGTTCCGGTCGAAGCTGAACTCCGCCGTGCCGTCGTCGCCGAAGTCGACCTGCAAGGTTCCAGCAGCTCCGGCTTGGAGGCGCAGGGCGATCTGATCGTCCTGGCGGCCGCCGGTGACGAACAGCGTGTCCCGGGCGACGAACGCCGTGTTCGCCCCCAGGGCGGCGGCCGCGCCCGCCGTCGCGAGCGTCGCCGCGACCGCGGCGACACCGGTGGCGAGGCCGAATCGGCGCGCCGAAGCAGAGTGCTTGATGGTCTTGTTCATTGACTCCTCGTTCCGTCCGCCGCGCCGACGGGGGGTTTCGGCGCGGTCCGGGCTGTAGTACGGACGAGCGGCCCAATCGGTTCGGACCGATCTGCGGAATGTGGTTGTGCCATCGTGCGGGGATGCGTGGGTGGCCCGACGATTGGCTGGACCGGAAGGCCGGGCGCGACTGCGCCCTCTGCGCCACCCTCGGCCGGGGCGACAACGACCACACCGTGGCGGTCGCCGAGCTCGCGTACTCGGAGGTCGGGCTGGAACGGCGGAGTCGCCTTCCCGGCTACTGCGTCGTCGTCTGGAAGGGCCACCACGTCGCCGAACCGACGGCGCTGGATCCCGCCGACGCGGCCGGATACTGGGCCGACGTCGTCGAGGTTGGTCGGGCCGTCGAAGCCGAGTTCGAACCGGTCAAGCTCAACTACCTGACCCTCGGGAACTGGGTGCCGCACCTGCACACCCACGTCCTGCCCCGCTATCGCGAGGACCCGGCGCCCGGAGGCCCGATCGCATGGGACGCGATCTTCACCGCCATGCCGGCGGACCTCGGGGAGCTACGCCGCCAGGCGGCCGCCCTGCGCGCCCGCCTGATCAGAGCATGAACGTCGCGTACAGCGCGGCATGGTCGGACCCGGGCTCGTTTCGCCGCCGGTTCGGCTCGTCGTCCATCGACGGCAGCGGATCGGGACTGCAGACGGTGCCGACCGTCGGCAGGTTGTCCGGGTTGACCAGCCGATGGGTGCCGAAGATGTGGTCGATCAGCTCGGGGCGGCCCTTGTAGATGCGGGTGTGCCGCTGACCTTCCGGGAGCAGGGGAGCGAGGTTGAACATCCGGAACCCGTCACCCTGGTCCGGGCGCCGGAACCCCGAGCCCGGCGACAGGTCCACCTCGGATCCGGACGGCCCGCCGACGATCTGCGTCGTCGCCGCGGCGGGCTCGTCGTTGAGGTCGCCACACAGCACGACGGCGCGCTCGCGTCCGAGGCCGGCCTCCGGCTCCTCGTCGGAACCGAGCAGCCGGTCGAGCCGGTCCCGGACCGTCATCGCCTCACCGGTGCGGCGGAAGATCGCGTAGCCGGCGTAGCGGAGCCGCTCGCCCTCGTCGTTGGGGGCGAACTGGTTGCCGCCGACGAGCCCCGGACGTCGCTCGTAGCTGATCAGCTTGGACTTGAAGTGGGTGGTCACGACGGTCAACCGGGTCCCGTCGGCGTCCACGGTCGCCTGTAGCGCGGGCCGCCCCATCCGATCGAGGGTGGCTTCGTCGGCGGTCGTCGCCGGGTCGTCGAACACCTCGTCCCTCACCTGAACGGGTCGGATCCCGGCGGGGAAGGCAGCGATGTCGGCGACGTCCTCGAGCGGACGCGACGACAGCATCGCCACCCGGATGCCCCGTTCGTCGGGTTGTCCGATCGCCCGATGGGGGAGCGGACGGGTGAGTGCGGCCTGCAGTGGGGCGAGCAGCTCGCCGGGACCGATCTCCTGCAGGCAGGCGACGTCGGGCGCGATGCCGTCGATGACCGCCGCCAGCGACGCGACCTTCTCGTCGAAGGCGGCGTCGGTGTCGGGCGCGGCCGGGTCGGTGCCGGGCAGGAACAGGTTCTGCACGTTCCACGTGAGGACTCGGATCGACAACACCTCGGCCGGCGACCGTAGCCCGCCCCTATGCTCGGGGCCGGAGCGCTGACTGGTCGTGCCGTACGTTTACATCCTGCCTGATCAGCGGCTGATCGAGTGTCGCCCGAAGGATTCGATCCTGGCCGCGGCGATGCGTGCTCGGATGCCGTTCGCCCACGCGTGTGGCGGTCACGCCTCGTGTTCGACGTGCCGGGTCGTCGTCGTCGAGGGGGCGAACGCGTGCGCCGAGCGCAGCGCCAAGGAGCGGTCGATCGCCGAGCGGCTGGGGTTCGGCCCCGAGTTCCGGCTCGCCTGCCAGACCCGGGTCTCGGCCGACGTCACGGTCCGCCGGCTGGTGATCGACGACCACGACGTCGAACTCGCCGACATCCGTCCCGGCTTCCGCCGCCGGGCGCGCGGGCCGGTGCGATGGGCGTTCGGTCACCGCGGGCGGCCGCCCGGGCGGACCCAACCGCGGTCCCTCGGCGACCAGGTGAACGCGGCGATCCTGTTCGCCGACATCCGCGGCTTCACCGGTTTCGCCGAGGCGCTGCTGCCGTACGACGTGATCCACGTGCTCCAGCGGCACGTCCGCCAGGTCACCCAGGCCGTCGAGCGCAACGGCGGGTTCGTCACCAGCTACATGGGGGATGGGGTGATGGCCCTGTTCAGCCCGGCGGCGCGGGCGTCACCGGCGCAGCAGGCAGTGCGGGCCGGGCTGGAGATGCTCGCCGTCACGGACGATCGGCGGCCGGCTCTCGAGGAGCTCTACGGGCGCTCGTTCGAGATCAACGTCGGCGTCCATTTCGGGCCCACGATCATTGGCACGCTGTGGGGCGATCCCCGGGCGGTGACGGCGATCGGCGACACGGTCAACGTCGCCAGCCGGATCGAGCAGGCCAACAAGGAGCACGGCACCCGGTTCCTGATCTCCGACGCCACGGCCGCCGAGCTCGACGGTGGGGTGTCCCTCGGCAGGACGTTCCGCTGCTCGCTCCCCGGCAAGGGCGGGGAGTTCACGTTGATCGAGGTCGTCGGCGCGACCTCGGCGTGATCTCAGGCGGCGACGAGCGCCTCGTCGAGGTCGGGCTGGTACACGGTGACGTCCTCGAGCGTGGACACCCGCGCCCAGGCGGGACGGTCGCCGTCGAAGAGATCGAGCAACACGACGCCGTCATCGGTCACGAGCATCGCCTCAGCGGTCCGGCGCTCACCCCGCAGGGTGAACTCGATCACGTCGCCCGGCTTGATGGCCTGAACGGCCTGATTGGTGTCACTCACGAGAACTGCCCTCCGCATCAACTTCGTTGTTGACGTCAATACGGATTGGATCACGAATCATTCCGCGATTCATCGCGATTCGCGGTGACGTTCGGCACGTGGGGAGTGAGTCGCTTCTCGAAGCATCGGCTCAACTGAGCGCCGGCGTACTCGCCGAAGCACGGGATCGGGCGGAACCCGGCGCGTTCGTAGAACCGGATCGCCTCGGTCTGGCGGTCGCCGACCTCGAGCACGAGCCTGCTCATGCCCGCCGCCGCGGCCCACGCCTCGAGCTCGGCGAGGATGCGCGACCCCAAGCCGCGGCCGCGGGCCGGGGCATCGACGTACATCCGCTTGATCTCGGCCGTGGACGGTGACAGGCGCCGCACCGCGCCGCACCCGAAGGCTTCGCCGTCCCGGCGGGCGACCAGGAACGTGCCCCGTCCGTCCCTCACGTCCTCGGCCCGCAGGTCGAGGAAGTTCTCCTCCGGGCGGTAGAGGCCGTTGAGGTAGTCGTCGAGGGCGCGGAGCAGTCGCCGCGAGTCCGGCGTGTCGAGCGGCTCGGGTGTGATCGTGACCGGCGGGGCGTTCACGGGCTCGACGCGCGGCGGTGCTCGACCGTGATCGGCGGCGTCGTGGCGAGGGTCTGGAGCACGACGCAGTACCGCTCCGTGAGCCTGATCAACGTGGCGAGGTCATCGTCGGATGCGTCGGAGTCGAGGTCGAACCGCAGCCGGATCTCGCGGAACCCGACCGGAGCGTCCTTGGCGACGGCGAGCGTGCCGCGGAAGTCGATGTCGCCGTCGGCGTGGACCGTCCCGTCCCGGATGTCGACCCCGATCGAGGTCGCCACGGCCTTGAGCGTCACGCCGGCGCACGCGGCCAGCGCCTCGAGGAGCATGTCGCCGGAGCACAGCTCGCTGCCGTCACCGCCGGTCGCCGGGTGCAGCCCGGCGCGGGCGAGCGCCCGCCCGGTGTTCACCGAACAGGAGATGCCCTCGCCGAGGTGACCGACGGCGCTGAGCGTGATCACGGCCGTGTCCGGCAACTCGCGATAGCGAGCCTTCAGCGGTTCCTGCACTGCCCGTAACGCACTCCGGTCCATGGCGCCCGAGTGTTTCGCGCCGTGACGTCGCGTCGCAAGGCACTCCGGTGGCGCGAAACACTCGGGTGAGTGGTCACTGATCGCCCGTAGGGTCGGCCCGTGATCGAAACCCAGACCCTCGCCGGGTTCGTGCTGGCCTGGTTCGTCCTGGTCATCGTGCCCGGGCCGAGCGTGCTGTTCGTGATCAGCCGCGGCGTCGCCCTCGGGCGCCGGGCGGCGGTCCTCACCGTGCTCGGCAACGAGCTGGGCATGCTCGTCCAGGTGCTGCTCGTCGCCGCGGGGGTCGGGTCGCTCGTGCAGCGGTCGATCGTCGCCTTCGAGGTGCTCCGGCTCGCCGGTGCCGCCTACATCGTCTTCCTCGGCGTGCAGGCGATCCGCCACCGCCGCGCCCTCTCCACGGTGCTCGACGTCACCGCGACCCGCGCATCGCGGCACATCGTCCGCGAAGGGTTCATCGTCGGCGTCACCAACCCGAAGGTGATCGTCTTCTTCACCGCCGTGCTCCCGCAGTTCGTCGACCCCGACGGTGCCGCGGTGCCGGTGCAGATGGCGGCGCTCGGGCTGATCTCGATCACGGTGGCGTTCGTGTGCGACAGCGCCTGGGGAGTGCTCGCCGGCACCGCCCGATCGTGGCTGGGCGGCGCCCCGCACCGGCTCGCCCGCCTCGGCGGCGTCGGGGGGCTCGTCATGATCGGCCTCGGTGCCCGCCTCGCCGTCACCGGCCGCAAGGACTGATCGAGCCACTTCGAACTGGGCGGGAATCGTCGCGACAGGTGAGACGAATCCCGCCCAGCACACGAGTTGGGACGATTCCCGCCCAGATGTGGGGACGCGAGGAACGACCCGGGTCGTAGGATCGACGGGGCATGTGGGAGGTCGCCGACGACGTGCTCCTCGCCGCCTTTGCCGTCGGCGATCCGGACGCGGCCGCGGCGTTCGTGCACCGGTACCAGCGGCGGGTGTTCGGGCTGGCCCGTTCGATCGTCGAGGAGCGCGAGCTCGCCGAGGACCTCGCCCAGGAGGCGTTCGTGCGGGCGTGGCGGCATGCCGCGAGCTACGACCCGCGTCGCGGGTCGGTCGAGTCGTGGCTGCTGGCGATCGCCCGCAACGCCGCCCTCGACGCCAGGCGGTCGCGACGCACCGCCGGTCAGAAGGTCGTCGACGGCGTCGAGCGGGTCCTCCACAGCGCCGAAGACCCGGCGCAAACGGCCGAGCGACGGGACGAGGTGGATCGGGTGCTGACCGCGATCCGTCAGGTGCCCCCGCTCCAGCGGCGCGCCGTCGTGCTCGCCGCGATCGGTGGGTGGACAGCGAAGGAGGTCAGCGAGCGCGAAGGGGTGCCGCTGGGGACGGCGAAGACGAGGATCCGCAGCGGCCTCATCGCGCTGCGCGACTTGCTGGGCGTGGCAGCCGGCGAGGCCGAGGGAGTCCGATGAGCACGCCGTTCCGGCTCCGGTGCGACGAGATGGAGGCGCTGGCGCCCGAGCTCGCCCTCGGGACGTTGACCGGTCCCGAGCGCGCCCAGGCGGTCGAGCACCTCGCCTCCTGTCCCGACTGTCAACGCCGGGTGGCGGCGCTCGCCCAGGTCGTCGACTCGTTGCTGATCCTCGTGCCGGAGGACGATCCGTCTCCAGACCTGGCGGCGCGGGTGCTCGCCCGGACCGTCGGTGAGCAGCCGGCCGAAGCGGTGGGCGGGCGCCACGCTCCGTGGCGGCGCCGAGTTCTGGTGGGATCGATCGCCGCCGCGGTGCTCGCCGTGCTGGCGTTGACGATTGCCGCCCTCGGGCGTGGCGACGGCGATGAGGCCGACACCGTGCGCACCGCCGTGGCGACGGACGACGGCGGCCGCTCGGTGTGCCGGGCGGTGATCAACGAGGTCGACCCGGCGTGGCTGTTCGTCAGCCTCGACGAGCCGGGTGAGGAGCGCGCCGGCTACGACGTCGAGATCCGATTCGACAGTGGCGAGACCGCGCGGGTCGGCCGGATCGACCTGCGCGACGGGCACGGCGAGCTCGCCGTCACGCTCGACTTGCGGGGCAGCCGCGCCCACTCCGTCCGGTTGATTGGGGACGACGGCGAGTTCGGGTACGAGGCCCGCTTCCTCTGACGGCCACCGCAACGGCAATCCCTCGCCGCTCCGTCCTCGTATACCTCCGCAAAACCCTCACCCGGAGGTCAACCACATGCGCAAGCGCAAGCTCCTGATCGCCCTGGCCGGACTCGCCCTGGTCGCGGCGTCGTGCGGTGACGACGACGACAGCGGCGGGCAAGGAACCACCGCGCCGGCCGCCACGCCCGCGGCCACAACGGGTACGTCAGCGGCGACTGGGACCTCGGCGCCAACCGGCGCCTACGGCGGGGGCGGGACCACCGAGCCGGAGGAGGAGACCGAGGGGACGACCGCGGGCAGCGCGCCCGTCTCGCTCGAGGGCACGGTGAACAACAAGGGGACCGAAGAGGCGAGCGACGAGGTCGAGATGGAGCTCGACGACTACTACTTCGAGCCGACCTTCATCAAGGCCCAGCCCGGTGCGACGATCCACGTCAAACTGGAGAACGAGAGCGACGACACCCACACCTTCACGATCGACTCGCTGGGCATCGACCAGGAGGTCGCGGCCGGTGAGGACGCCGAGGTCGACGTCACCCTCCCGCAGGAGGGCGCCGTGCGCTTCTACTGCCGCTTCCACGGCAACATGGGCATGCAGGGCGCGTTCTTCTTCAACGAGGGCGACACGGTGGTCACCGGCACCACGGGCGGCTGAACCCGTCGCCGGTCGTCACCGCTCGCCGAGCGGCTCGGGGACGATCGTCGCCGTGTGGACGTCGTGACCGCGCGCCAACTCGACCGTCAGCGCCGTGCCGATCCGATCAGCGGTGAGCAACCGTTGCAGCTCGCTGATCGTGCCGACCGCTCGGCCGGCGACCGTCAGCAGGATGTCGCCGGCCCGGATCCCGGCCCGGGCCGCCGGGCCGTCGGTCACCACCGAGGTCACCTCGATGGCGGAGCGCTGGCCGGTGCGCGGGACGAGCGGCCCGGGAACGGCGCGGCTCCCACCCCCGAGCCCGATGTAGGCGCGACGCACCCGGCCGGTCGCCATCAGCTCGCCGATCACTTCGGTGGCGTGGGCGTTGATCGGGACGGCGAGCCCGAGTCCCTGGCCGGCCCCGAAGCCCGCCACGGCGGTGTTGATGCCGACGACCCGACCGCGACTGTCGGCGAGGGCGCCGCCGGAGTTGCCCGGGTGGAGGGCGGCGTCGGTCTGGATGACGTCGTCGACGATCCGCAAGCGACGACCGTCGCCCGCGGTGAGGGACCGTCCGAGCGCCGACACCACGCCGGCCGAGACGGAACCGGCGAACCCGAGCGGGTTCCCGATCGCGACGACGAGCTGGCCGACGCGGAGGCGGTGGGCGTCGCCGAGCTCGGCCGCCCGGAGATCGCCCTGGCGGGCCCGCAGCACGGCCAGATCGGACAGGGGATCGGCGCCGACGACGTCGACCGCGACCTCTCGACCGTCGACGAAGGTCGCGTTCCCGGTGCGGGCCATCCGGACGACGTGCGCCGACGTGACGAGCAGCCCGTCGGTCGAGATCGCCACCGCCGAACCCGCGCCCCTGGCCCGCCCGTCGACCTGCAGGCTGGCGACGCTGGGCAGCAGCCGTTCGGCGACGGCCACGACGGCCGCCGAGTAGGCGTCGAGTGCCGCCGCCTCGTCGACGTCGATGGTCACGCCGAGCCTTCCTCCGTCGCCGCCCCGGTCTCGAAGGTGACACGGACCGTGAGCTCGTCGGCGCCGCGAACGATGCCGAGGGTCACGGCCTCAACGGCGTCGCCCGCTTCGTCGAGCACGGCCCACAGGTCGTCGGCGGTGCGGACGTCGGTGCCATTGGCGGACACCACGAGGTCGCCGGAGGCGATCCCGGCCGCCGCGGCCGGTGAACCATCCTCCACGCCGCGCACGAGCAGTCCGTCGCGTTCGGGCAATCCGACGGCGCGGCGCAGGCGGCGGGCGACGAACGCCGGGGCCACCGAGATGCCAAGGTGCCGGCGGGTCGGTGACTCGCCCGCGGCGAGCTGGTCGACGCGCTCGCGCAGCGTGGCGCCGGCGGGGATGGCGAGGTAGAAGCCGTCGCCCAGGCGGTGGGTGTTGATGCCGAGCAGCCGTCCCTCGGCGTCGGCGATCGGGCCACCGGACGAACCCCGGGCGAGCGGCGCGGTGTGTTCGACGCTGCCGCTGATGCGGCGGCCGCGTGGGCCTCTGAACACCCGGTCGACGCCGCTCACCAGCCCGAACGTGACGCGCAAGCCCTGGCGGCCGCGGCCGGCGGCGAACACGACCTGGCCGGTGGCGGGCTCGTCAGCGGACCACTCCACCGGCGTGACTCCTTCGGTTTCGATGGCGAGCACGGCGAGGTCGCCCTCGCGGTCGGCGCCGAGGAGCTCGGCCTGCGCGGCCCGCCCATCGGCGAACGTCACCTGGGTCGTGCGGTCACGCAGGTTGTGCGCGTTGGTGAGCACTCTCCCGTCGCCGATCACCACCCCCGTGCCCCGGCGATCCCGGCCGATCGTCACCGTCGCCGGTCCGATCCGCTCGGTCACCGTGCTCACCGCCGCCTGCAGTTCCTCGAGTACGGGCATCTCCGCACCTCCCTAGTGAGTTGCAATCTGCAAGTGACTCTACTCTGGTAGGGCATGGATGCAACACCGCTCGAACGGGCACTGACGCGGGTCGGCGACCGCTGGACGCTGCTCGTCGTCGAAGCGCTCCTCGACGGCCCCCGCCGCTTCGGTGAGCTCAGCGAAGCCGTTCCCGGCATCGCCCCGAACATCCTCACCGCCCGCCTGCGCAAGCTGGAGGACGATCGGCTGGTCGTCAGCACGCCCTACTCGAGCCGGCCGGTGCGGCACCACTACGAGCTGACCGCAGACGGACGCGAGCTCGCCTCCGCTCTCGCCGTGCTGGGCTCCTGGGCGGCGCGGGTCGACGGCGGGGTGCCCGGATACCCGTACCACGAGACGTGCGGCACGCCACTCGAGCTGCGGCCGTGGTGCCCGACGTGCGGCCGCGTGGTCGACGACGCCGATGCCGGCGAGGTTGACGACCTCGACCGCTTGTAGGAGGCTGCGCCGCTCGCTCCCCAGAACTGGGCGGGAATCATCGCGACAGGTGCGACGAATCCCGCCCAGATCGCCGGTTGGGACGAATCCCGCCCAGATGTGGGCGCGCTCAGCGAAAGACCGGTTGGCGCTTCTCGATGAACGCCCGCACCGCCTCGGCGTGCTCCGGCGACTGGTAGCACTGCTTCATCGCTTCCAGTTCGCGACGCTGCACGGCGGCGAGATCGGTCTCGGTGGCATTGGCGGTCAACAGCTGCTTGATCAGGCGGAGCTGGGTCGGCGGGTTGGCGGCGAGCTCGCCGGCGATGTCCATGGCCTCGTCGAGGAGGGCACCGGGCGTGGTCACCCGATCGACGAGCCCGAGCTCATGTGCTTCCTCGGCCACGATCGTGGTGCCGCTCAAGGCGAGCCAGGAGGCGGCGCCGAAGCCACAGCGCGTCACGAGCCAGTGCGACGACGCCAGCTCAGGCACCAACCCCATCTTGACGAAGCGGGCCGAGAGCTTGGCGCCCTCGGCGGCGAGGATCTGGTCGAACGGCAGCACGAGGGTGAGGCCGATCCCGATCGCCGGACCGTTGATCGCGGCGATCAACGGCTTCGACTCGCGGCACAGCCGCACCCAGTCGTCCGGTCGCTCCCGGCGTTCGCTCCGGTCGTCCCCCTCGCCGCCCTGGAGCTGCGACTCGAACACCGCCTCGATGTCGGCTCCGGCGCAGAAGCCCCGACCCGAGCCCGTGACGACGATGGCACCGATCGCGCGGTCGTCGTTGGCGGCCTTCACCGCGGTTGTGAGCTCGGCCATCATCGTCGGCGTCCAGGCGTTTATCCGCTCCGGGCGGTTCAGCGTGATCCGCAGCACGGCATCGACCGGCTCGACCAGGATCTGTTCGAATTGGACGAATTGGTCCATGCGTTGATCATGTCAGCGCCCGGCCGGCGACGACGAAGGGTGGCTTCGATGGAGCATCTCGACCTCGGTGACGTCGAGGTGACGTACGAGCGGACGGGCGACGGCGAGCCGATCGTGTTCATCCACGCCAGCGCGTTCGTCCCGCTGTACCGGCCACTGATCGCGCGGCTCGGCGAGTTCTCGACCCTCTGGTACCGCCGGCGCCTCGCCGGTGACGGCGCCGGCGGGTTCCGGCCGTTCACCCTCGCCGAGGACGCGGCGATCGGCGCTCGGCTGTTGGACCACGTCGGGCTGCCCGCCGCCCACGTCGTCGGGCACTCCTACGGGGCGCTGGTCGCCCTCCAGCTCGCGGTGGACGCTCCCGAACGCGTCACCTCACTTGCCCTGCTCGAGCCGGCGGCGCGCGCCGTCGCCAACACCGAGGACGTGATCAACGCCCATCTCGCCATCGTCGCCACGTACCAGCGTGGCGATCGACGGTCGGCGATGGACCAGTGCTCTCGCCGTTTCGTCGCCGACGGGATCGTGTACGTCCGGGCCCGCAGGGGAGCGCGCTCGCCTTGCCGCTCACCGCATGACGATGGTTCAGAGGTGGTGTCCTGGCTGCGCGTCCTCAGCGGAACCGGGCCCGTCATGTCGCACTCGTCGGTGGCAGGTGGACCCTGTGATGGCTGGTCGGAGGCTGGGGACCGCCGTCGGCGGCGGTGGGCACGCGCCGGGCGAGCTTGTCAATGGTTTGTCAACGCTGCTCGCCGGTCCCCCTCCTACGGCCAGCTACGGGTGGACACCCCGGCCGTCGAAATGGGCTGTGAGCAGGACTGATACCGACCAGCGCTGACGGTCTCGGACGCTGATCCGGTAACTCATCACCCGAAGGTCGCAGGTTCAAATCCTGCCCCCGCCACCAACGAAGTTGCAGGTCGGAGCCGGTCCGAAAGGGCCGGCTCTCGCCGTTCAGGCGCAGTCTTTTACCGGATCGTCAACCGGATCGGCTGCCTTGGTATCGCGGGGCGCGATGAGCGAGGCGAAGACGTTCGCCGCTTCGGCCTGCATCCCGGGCAGCACGTGCTGGTACACGGCCATCGTGAAGGCTGGTGTGGCGTGGCCGAGTCGCTCGCTGACGACCTTCAGTGGGACGCCGGCTTTGAGCAGCAGCGTGGCGTGGGTGTGCCGGAGCTCGTGGAAGCGAATGACCGGTTGACCTGAGCGAACGACGAGGCGCTCGAACGCCTGGGACAGGCTGTGTGAGTGGAGCATCGTCCCGTCGGCCGGGAGAACACCAGGTCGTCGACCCCGACCGAGCCGCCCTCCTCGAGGCGTTGTCGCCGCCACGCCGACAGTACGTCCATCGTGTCGGCAGCGAGATCGACGACTCGCCGGCTGTGGCGGGTCTTCACCGTCAATTCAGCCGTTTCATATATGCAATCGCGACGATCGTGCGGTGCACCGAGGCTCGTCTGCCACGAAGTCGATGTCGCCCCAGCACAGTCCCAGTACCTCGCCGCGCCGCATGCCCGTAGTGGCAGCGAGATAGATGGCGGGCCAAAGCCGGTGTCCGCTGCTGAACGACAGGAACTCCGCGAGTTGAGTCGCGGTCCACGCTGACGGCTTGCTCGAGTACCGGGCGCGCAGCACCGGCGGGTGGGTCAGCAGTGCCTCGTTGCGAAGCACGAGTCCGCGGCGGCAGGCGTCACCGAGCGCCGCGCGGATGATCTGGTAGATGTTCAGCACGGTCTTCGGCGCCAGGCCTCGGCCGGGGCACCCCCCGTGATCGAGGAGTACGTCGTAGAGGGCGTCGAGGTCGGCGGCGCGCACGCGGTGTAATGGACTGTGTCCGAGCAGTGGGCTGACGTCGACCAGGACCTCACGTTCGTAGCGGCCGAAGGTGCTCGGACGCAGGCGAGTAACCGCTCGGCCTCTCGACGGTTCGTACCCGCCGCCGTCCAGCTGCGGCGCTCCTTCCGGGTGAGCGGATTCGTGCCCTCGTAGACGACCGCGTAGTAACGGTCGCCCTTCTTGACCAGATAGCCCTCATGCGTGCCTCCTTGTCGTTGGGGAGGAACGATCGTGCATTGACTCGGTAGAAGCGCCGGAGAAGGCAACCGTCGCGCCAGGTCAGCCGCGGGCGATCAGGTCCGCACCCCGACGAAGCCAACGCCCGTACCTTCCAGGTCTACGGCTACGCCTTCTCGCCCACAAGCAATGACGCCAACCGCCCGCGCGACGGTCACTCTTCGCGAACGCAAGTGCGCCGCCAGGCTTCGTATCCGCCTTCGAGGTCGGTCGCATTCTGCAGACCGAGGCTGCGGAGTGCGGCGGCGGCGAGACTCGAGCTGTAGCCCTCGTTGCAGACGACGATGATGCGCTGCTCGTAGCCAGTCCGCGGGATGCAGTGCGGGCTGGCCGGGTCGAGCCGCCACTCCAGCACGTTGCGGTCGATCACCAGGGCTCCCGGGATCGCGCCGTCGCGTTGGCGTTGTTCGATTGAGCGGATGTCGACGACCAGCGCCCCGGCCGCCAGCTCGGCCCGGAGCCGGTCCGGTGGAACCCGATCGAGCTCGAGGCGGGCCTGGGCGAGCAGCTCGGCGATGCTTCGTCGACCAGACGGACAGGCGTCAGGCGGCCCGGGCGTGTCTGGTCGTTCGCCTGCTGCCGACCTCGGAACCGTGTCGTCGGACATGATCAGCTCACTTCGGCGACGCCTTCGTACAGGTAGCTCGGCGTCTTCGGGCCGGCCAGGTAGTAGTTGTCCAACGTCACGATGCCGAACCCGGCCCCGGCGATCAGCTGAGCGATCGGGCGGTTGAAGTGGCAGCCGCCGCAGACCCGCCGCTGGATCGGGGTGAGCCGATGCTGCCAGGCGGCGACCTTCGGATCGGGAGACAGTCCGTGCTCAAGGAAGTGCAGCCGGCCCCCAGGCCGCAGCACCCGGCCGAGCTCGCCCAGGGCACGGGTGACGTCGGGGATCGTGCACAGCGTGAACGTGGAGACGGCCGCATCGGCGCAGTCATCAGGAAGGGACAGGTCCTCACCATCGAGGCCAACGAACTCGACAGTGATTCCGCTGTCCGCGACACGCGGCCCGGCGAGGCGTCGGGCCACCGCCGACGGTTCGACGGCGAGGACCCGGTCGACCTCGGACGGGTAGTAGGCGAGGTTGTGACCCGATCCGAACCCGATTTCGACAACGTCACCCGACAGCCCGGCCAGCGTGCGGCGCCGTGGCTCGGCGAAGTCCCGGCGTGCACACGCCTTGTCCACGATGCGCGGCAACACGTGATCGCGCCACACCGCCATCACCGATCGTCCCCTCTGGTCGCGACGAACAGCGAACGGCGCAGGAGACCGTCGCGGACCGCCTGCAGCTGGATGCGCCGTTCAGTCTGGCGTTGGTCGAACGCGTCGGCGCCTTGTAGCTCCGCGAGAGCGTCGTGGTGGTCCTCGCAGTGGTCGACCCAGGCCTGCGCCACCGTCGCGAACTCAGCGGTGCAGTCGGTCTCCTCGATGTCGACGAAACCCGCCCGCTCGAGCAGCTCCCGACCTGTGAGGTGGGAGGCGACGGCGACCGGCCCGTCGCGATGAGCACGGCGCCGAAGGCGGGGCAGGAGGCCGGGCGTGGGGTGGATGGTGAAGAACGCCGTGCGTCCGCCTGGGCGGAGAAGGCGTCGGGATGCTCTCAGCACGGAGAGCTTGGCTCGCAGTCAACACAGCACATCGGTGTGCACCACGGCGTCGAATGTCTCGGGCCGGAACGGCAAGGCGCGGGCGCTGGAAGCAACGGCAGCGGCCCGGCCGTTCGCCCATTCGGCGTCGGCACGGGCGAGCGCGAGGCGCAACCCTTCGAACGGGACGTCACTGAGCACGACGTCACAGCCGCGGGACACCGCCAGGTACAGCCCGGGCCACCCTCGGCCGGCACCGAGATCGAGCAGCCGCATCCGGGGTGCGAGGCTGAGCGCGTCGCCGAGCAGGTCGGCCTGGGCCATCGTCGTGTACCCATTGGCGCCCCAGTCGCCCCCGATCACCGCCCGCTCGATCTCGAGCACCACCTCGGTGCGGTCCTCGCCGTAGCGGTCACGGAACCGTTGGCGCGTGTCGCGCTCCTCACGGGTAGCCAAGGGAGCCCCCTTCCGTCGGCCCGGCGAGACTGAAAGGGTGACCGAGCAGTTGCAACCGAACGTCGACATCGTCATCGACTGCACCGACCCCGAGGCGCTGGCCTCGTTCTGGGCCGAGGCGCTCGGCTATCGCATCGTCGGGTGCCACGAGAAGTACTGCCTGCTGTTGCCGTCCGAACGGGCGTATCCGCCGGTGATCCTGCAGGGGGTGCCGGAGCCCAAGCAGGGCAAGGCGCGAATCCATTTCGACCTGCGGGTCTCCGACGTCGCCGCCGAGGTCGAACGGCTCGAGCAGCTGGGTGCGCGCCGGGTCGACGTCGGCCAGGGCGACGACGTCGCCTGGGTCCCGATGGCCGACCCCGAGGGCAACGAGTTCTGCGTCTGCCCAGGCGCCCCCCTCGACATCTGAGCCGACACCCCCGACCGGCGGGCCGTCCAGGCCCACGGCGTCGACAATGTCGACCACCCGCGGATCGCCGGACGCCTCGGCCACGTGCGCGAACGCTCCGCACAGCGTTTCCGCGACCGCCCGATCGCCCATCACGACTCCCTCGTCCCGAGAAGCGCTCGACAACTTACGTCACCACCGTCACCGTTCCTGAGGCCATATGAGGGGCCGTGTCGAGGCGAACCGGCGTCATGGTTTGTGGGCGAGGAAGGCGTAGCCGTAGACCTGGAAGGTGCGGGCGTTGGCTTCTCCGGTGGCGCCGCCGAAGGTGTCGACGGGTGGGCCGATGTGGATGTTGGTGAAGCCGGTGTCGGTGAGCATCTGGTGCCAGCCCACACGGGGCAGCCCGCCGGCGATTCAACCGGTCCACAAGTCGACGTCGCGCAGGGCGTCGGGTGGTACGGCGCGGCCGTTGGCGATGTCGGCGAACTGGAGCACGCCGCCAGGTCGCAGCACCCGGTGGATCTCGTCGAACACGGCCCGTTTGTCGGCGCACAGGTTGATCACGCCGTTGGAGATCACCGTGTCGGCCCAGCCGTCTGGGACCGGGAGTGCTTCGGCGAAGCCGGGGCGGAACTCGACGTGGGCCAGGCCGAGTTGTTCGGCGGTGGCGCGGGCTTTGGTGAGCATCTCGTCGGTCATGTCGACCCCGATCACGGCGCCGGTGGGGCCGACGTGGTGGGCGGCGACGAAGCTGTCGAACCCGGCGCCGGAGCCGACGTCGACGACGCGTTCACCCGCCTGCAGGTCGCGCAGCGAGAACGGGTTGCCGACGCCGGCGAACGATTCGACGGCCCGGTCCGGCAGCCGGTCGACGACCGTGGGGTCGTAGCCGAGCCGGACGGCGAGTTGCCGACCGGTGTGGAAGTGGTAGGTCGCCTCGGGCGCCTCCGCGACCGCCCGATACTTCTCCCGCACCTGATCACGCAACACATCGACATCAACCGTGGTGTCAGACATACGGAGTCAACTCCTCGAAGTCATGGGTGGGTGGATGGGTCTCGTACATGCGGAAGATCACGACGACGCCCGAGAGCGCGGTGAGCGCAGCGACGGCGTAGATCGCAGCCTCGATCGACACGAGGTCGGCGAGGATGCCGGCGAGCAGGGCGCCCACGGCGAAGCCGGCGTCGCGCCAAAAGCGATAGACACCGACCGAGCGGGCCCGCCAGAGCGGATGAGCGACGTCGCCGATCGCGGCGAGAAGGGTGGGGTAGACCATCGCCGTCCCCACACCGAGGAAGACCGCGCCGAGGGCCCAGGCGGCAAAGCCGGAGGTGGCGGCGATGAGGGCGATGGCGACGGCCTGCACGAGCATGCCACCGGCGATGAGTGGCTTGCGGCCGATGCGGTCGGACAGGCCGCCCGTGACCAGCTGGCCGAGCCCCCATACGAGCGGGTACATGGCGGCCAGCACACCGATGCGACCGACGGAGAGTCCGTCTTCGGCGAAGAAGATCGGGAACAATCCCCAGGCCAGTCCGTCATTGAGGTTGTTCACCAGCCCGGCCTGGGA
>JBKOUV010000240.1:0-20358 GCA_046723555.1 Actinomycetota bacterium
CTGTCCCGCGCGAAACCCTCCGATGACGTCAAACCCTCGGATGGAGTTGGCGTTCGAGGCGGGAGACGCCGGCCTCGAGGGATCTCGAGAGGCGGCGGCGCTCTCCGGTGGCGAGCAGGTCGACGACGAGACCGGTGAACATCGCCTTGGCGAGCGGGGCTTCGAGCGCCGCCGTCTCGGGATCCATGCCCTCGGCGACGAAGCGCTGCTCGATGTTCGCCCGCCACGGCGCGATCTGGTCGGCCCGGACCGTGCCGGGCAGGCCGCTCGCGGTGGCGTCGAGCGCGGCCGCCTCGATGCCCAGGCGCACCGCGGCGAGGTTGGCCGGCGAGGCGTTGATCCACCGCCACCACCGGCGCAGCAGGTCGGCCTCGGAGAGCGCGGGCTGGCGCTCGAGCCAGCGTTGCTCCAGCCGCGCCTGAACGTCGGCGGCCCGCTCCAGCGCCGCCACCACCAACTCCTCCTTCGAGCCGAAGTGGTGGACGAGCGCGTTCACGCTCACGCCGAGCGCCTTCGCCATCGGCCGCAGCGAGACGCCCGCCAGCCCGTGCTCCGCCAGATACGCCACGACGCGGTCGAGCAGCTCCAGACGCCGCTCGGCGTCCGGCCGCCGACCCACCGGCTACCTCACGCCCGCATCCGCTCACCCGCCGGATCGAACACCGGCTCGGTGAGCAAGCGGGCCGGGCGGCGCTGGCCGATGATCTCGATCTCGAAGTCGGCGCCGGCGGAGGCGAGGTCGGCGGGGACGTACCCGAGGGCGAGCGAGCGGGCGCTGTAGTGGGCGTACCCACCCGACGTGACCCAGCCGACCACCTCGCTCTCGTGCCAGATCGGTTCGTCGCCGATCACGTCGGCGGGCTCCGCAGGGTCGGGGTCGACGTCCAGGTAGACGAGCGCCCGTTCGGGACCGCGCGCCATCTCCGCCTCCACCGCGACCCGCCCGACGAACTCGTGGTCGAGCTTGATGTAGCGGTCGAGCCCGGCCTCGAGCGGCGTGTAGATCGGCCGGAATTCGCGGAACCAGGTGCCGAAGCGCTTCTCCATCCGTAGCGACATCAGCGCCCGGAACCCGAACAGCGCCATGCCGTACGACCGCCCGACGTCCCACAGCAGGTCGAACAGCGCCCGTTGATATTCGGGCGCGACCCAGATCTCGTAGCCGAGGTCGCCGGTGTACGTCATCCGGCCCACCCAGGCCGGGACCATCCCGAGCAGGACCCGCCGGAACGACATGAACGGGAAGTCGGTGGTGGCGAGGGACTCGCTGGTCACCGACTGCAGGACGTCGCGGGCGTACGGCCCGGCGACCGAGAGCCCGACCAGCGACAGCCCGAGCACGTCGAAGCGGATCGCGTTCGGCTCCGGGCGGTGGGCGAGGAACCAACGGGAGTGGTGGACCTCGGCGATCTGCGAGCCGAACAGGAAGAACTCGTCGTCACCCGTCCGGGCCACCGAGAACTCGCCGACGATGCGGCCCTCGGGGTTCAACATCGGGGTCAGGGCGATGCGGCCCGGCTTCGGCAGGCGGTTGGTGAAGAGGCTCTGCAGCCAGTCCGCCGCGCCCGGCCCCTCCACGCGGTACTTGGCGAAGTTGGAGCACTCGGTCAGCCCGACCCGCTCGCGCACGGCCCGGCACTCCTCGGCCACGACCGGGAAGGCGTTGGACCGCCGGAACGTGACGTCCTCGACTGGTTCCTCGCCCGGCCGCTGGAACCACAGCGCGTGCTCGAGCCCGAAACCGGCTCCCCACACCGCGTTGTGCTCGTTCAGCCGGTCGTACACCGGCGTGGTGTGCAGGGGCCGGGCCGCGGGGAGTTCCTCATTCGGGAAGGTGATCCGGAACCGCCGGCTGTAGTTCTCCCGCACCTTGGCGTTGGTGTAGGCGAGCGTCGCCCAGTCGCCGAACCGGGCGACGTCCATGCCCCACACGTCGAGCTGGGGATCACCGGTGGTCATCCAGTTGGCCAACGCCAGCCCGACACCGCCGCCCTGCGAGAGCCCGGCCATCACCGCGCAGGCGACCCAGTAGTTGCGCAGGCCCCGGACCGGTCCGACGAGTGGGTTGCCGTCCGGGCCGAACGTGAACGGCCCGTTGATCACCCGCTTGATTCCCGCCGTCGCCATCGCCGGGTAGTGCTTGAAGGCGACCTCGAGTGACGGGGCGATCCGATCGAGATCCGGAGGCAGCAGCTCCTGGTCGAAGCTCCACGATGCGACCTGTGGCGACCACGGCACGCACGCCTGCTCGTACGTGCCGAGCAGCATCCCGCCTTGTTCCTGGCGGATGTAGATCTCGCCCTCGAAGTCGAGGGCCATCGGCATCTCGTGCCCGGTCGCCGCGTTGTGGCTGGCGACCTCCTCCATGTCGTCGGTGACCAGGTACATGTGCTCCATGCCCAGCACCGGCAGCTCCAGGCCGACCATCCGCCCGACCTCCCGAGCCCACAGCCCGCCGGCGTTGACGACGTGCTCGGCGTGGATCTCGCCCTGGTCGGTGACGACGTCCCACGTGCCGTCGGGTCGCTGGCGCAGGTCGCCGACCCACGTGTGGCGGTAGACCTCGGCGCCGGCCTGACGGGCGCACACCGCGTAGGCGTTCGTGACGCCGCTCGGGTCGACGTGCCCCTCGACCGGGTCGTAGAGGGCGCCGACGAAGTACTGCTCCTCCATGAGGGGGAACATCGCCTTGGCCTCACCGGCCGAGATGATCTCGAGCTCCATGCCGAGGTAGCGCCCACGCGCCTGCGCCATCCGCAGCCAGTCGAGGCGTTCGCGATCACTGGCCAGCATCAGCCCGCCCGGCAGGTGGATCGAGCAGTTCTGCCCGGACCGGGCCTCGATCGTGCGGTACAGCTCGATCGTGTACTGCTGCAGCTTGGACACGTTGGGGTCGCCGTTGAGGGTGTGCATCCCGCCCGCCGAGTGCCACGTCGACCCGGCGGACAGCACCTTGCGCTCGACGAGCACCACGTCCGACCAGCCCGCCTCAGTGAGGTGGTAGAGCACCGAGGCGCCCACGACGCCGCCTCCGATCACGACCACCTGCGCAGACGTCTTCACGCGACCCCCCTAGTAGTCGGTCGGAACGCCGCCCTCGGCGACGCGGCGGGCGACGAATGCGTGGAGCTCCTCGGTGATCGCGGGCTCCATCGCCGGCGGCTCGTAGGCGCTGAGGAAGGCATGGGCGAGCTCGACCGCCCGGTGAGCCGAGTCCGGTCGCCCGGCTTCGGCCCACGTCTCGTAGTTGCGCCAGTCCGAGACCATCGGGCGGTGGAAGGCCGTGCGGAAGCGCTGCTGGGTGTGCTCGACCCCGAAGAAGTGGCCGCCGGGTCCGACCTCGCGGATCGCGTCGATGGCGAGGGTGTCCTCGTCCACGGTGATCGGCTCACACAGCGCGGCGACCATCCCGAGCAGATCGGCGTCGAGGACGAGCTTCGCCGCCGATGCCGACAGGCCGCCCTCCATCCACCCCGCGCCGTGCATCAGGAAGTTCACCCCGCCCATCACCGCGCCCCAGAGCGAGAACACGCTCTCGTACGCCGCCTGGGCATCGAGCACGTTGGACGCCGACACGTTCGACGACCGGTACGGCACGCCATAGCGCCGGGCGAGCTGGCCGCCGAGCATCGCCGTGCGGACGTACTCGGGCGTGCCGAACGCCGGAGCACCCGACTGCATGTCGACGTTCGACGTGAACCCGCCGTACACGACCGGCGCCCCCGGCCTCACGACCTGGGTGAAGACGATCCCGGCCAGCGCCTCGGCGTTCTGTTGGGCGACCGCGCCGGCCAACGTGACCGGGGCCATCGCGCCCGACAGCGTGAACGGGGTCATCACGACGACCTGGTTGCGCGAGGCGAACTCGATCATCCCCTGCAGCATCGGCGCGTCGAGGCGCAAGGGCGACGACGAGTTGACGACGGTGAAGACCGACGGCTCCCGGTCCAAGGTCGCTTCGTCGACCTGGCGGGCGATGCGGACCATCTCGAGGACGTCCCGGTTCCGCTGGGCTCCGAGGCTGTAGCTGTGCAGCGCCTTGTCGGTTAGGGTCAGCACGTCGAGGGCCGCCTCGAGATGCCGGATCGACGGGTGCAGGTCGATCGGCTCGACCGGGTAGCCGCCGATGAAGTGGACGGCGTTGAGGGACTGGCACAACTTGAGCAGGATCCGGTACGCCTCCCGGTCACCGGGCCGGCGGACGTTGTCGAAGTCGACGATGTTCGGCGGACTGCCGACCGAACCAAAGGCCAGGACTTCGCCACCGATCGTGAGCGTGCGGGCGGGATTCCAGGCGTGCAGCTGGAACTCCGCCGGGCAGCTCGCGATCGTCTCGACGACCATGTCGGGGTCGAACCGCACCCGCTGGTCGTGACCGTCCCCGCCGACGGTCGCGCCGACGGCCGCGAGCAGGCGGCGGGCGTCGGCGTCGAGGAAGTCCATCCCGATCTCGGCGAGGATGCGCAGCGACGCGTGGTGGATCGCTTCCAGCTCGTCGGCGGACACGACCTCGGTCGGCGCGTAGCGAAGGCGCGGCTGGGCGAACGGACGCTGTTCCGGCAGCCGCGAGCGCTCACCGCGGTGGCGGCTGCGCCGGCGCGGCCCCGAGTCGGCGACCGGAATTCCCTGCACGATCGTTCCGATATTAGTCATTGGTTCTGATCGCGATCCGGTGTCAGCCGTGGTACCTGATCGCGATCAGAACCGGTACTCGCGGACGAGCCGCCGGTACTCGGCGTCGTCCAACGCTACGAACCCGGCGAGCAACAGCTCCGCTCGCGCCGGTCGCGTCGCGGGGTCGGACATCGCATCGGCGAACGCCTGGCGAAGGTCGTCGACGCGAGCCGTCGTGGTGATGACCGGGGGGCTCGGGATCCAGGGACCCCGGCCGACCACGTGCAGGTCGGCGGTGAGGCCGGGGAACTGCCGGCGGATGTGCGCCCACGTCAGCTCGTCGATGCTGGCCAGTTCTGCGGCACCGTCGTGGACGGCGCGCATGCTGGCGAGGTGGCCACCGGTCCAGCGGACCGGCCCCGGCCACGGCTGGCGGGTACCGACCGTTGCCGCCCGCAGACTGATCCAGCCGCTCAGGCTGTCGTCGCTGTTGACGGCCACGGTCGTGACCGGTGTGACGAACGACTCGAGCAGGCCCGGGCGGGCGGCGACCAGGACGCTGCGGTAACGGTGACCGTCGGCCTCGGGTAGGGCGAGCGTGAACGCCCCCACCACGGCCACGGTCGGCGACAGTCTTGTCGCGACCGGCCACCCACAGGCGTGGGCGACGACACAGTCCGGATCGACCCAGTGGTCCTGCACCGCCCCGTTCCAGTTGAGGTCGGCGGGCGCCCACGGCGCCCGGGCGCGGACGGCCGCCCAGAGCTGCTCCCACGCCGGACGCAGCGGCGGGAACGGGTACATCCCGAAACAGGCGTAGCCGGACATCACCCTCGCCGGCGCCGGATCTCCGCGGCGATCGCGGGCACCACTTCGTGGAGATCACCGATGACCGCGTAGCCGGCCTTGGTGACCATGTTCGCCTCGGGATCGAGGTTGACGGCGATGATGTTCTTCGCCGCCATCGCCCCGACCCAGTGCTGGATCGCGCCGGAGATCCCGCAGGCGAGGTACACGGTCGGGGCGATCCGGGTGCCGGTCTGGCCGACCTGGTCGGTGTGGTTGCGCCAGCCGTTGTTGGTCGCCACTCGGGAGCACCCGACGACGCCGCCGAGCAGGCCGGCGAGATCCTCCAGCGCGGCGAACGCGTCGGCCGAACCGACGCCGCGGCCGCCACCGACGACGACCGGCGCGGTGGCGAGCGTGATCCCGGCCTCCCGCGGGACCCGCTCCCGGATCATGGTCCGGGCGAGCTCCGGGTCGAGCTCCGGCGTCAACTCGTGAACGTCTGGGGCCCCGGACGTCTGGGCGTCCGCGCCCACGCCGTCGCCGTCGAAGGCGTGGAGCGCGGTGCTGAGCATGATGACGGGCGCGTGGACCGTCGCCTCCTCGAGCAGCGAGCCACCCCACCGCACGCGGGTCACCGTCCATGGCTCGCCCGGGCTGATCGCCGTGCAGTTGGCGACCATCGGCAGGTCGAGCCGGGCGGCGGCGTGAGCGAGGACCTCGTGGCCGCGGTCCGTTCCTGTCGCCAGCACTGCCGACGGAGCAAGCTGCTCGACCGCCTGCGCGACGACCGCGCCCCACGCCTCCGGGCCGTAGTCGGACAGCAGGTCGTGGTGCGCCTGGTGGACCGTGGCGACGCCGGCTGCCCCGAGCTGGCCGGCCAGCCCGTCGGCGTCGGCGCCGATGGTCAGCGCTTCGAGCGGAGCACCCGTCACCGCGGCCAGCTCCCGCGCCGCGGTCAGCGCCTCGGCCGAGGCCGGCGCCATCACCCCGCGGTCGTGCTCGACTACCACGACGATGCTCATGGCAGGACTCCGAGCTCGTCGAGCAGGTCGACGACCGCCGGCGCGGCGTCGGGACCGTGCCCGAGGATCACGGTGGTGCTCGGCCGCTCGGCCGGCCGGCGCAGCCGCACCATCGCCTGGCCCCCGGGTGTCTCGTCGACCTCGAGGCGGGCGACCTCCACCCGCTTCGAGGCCAGCCGCCCCTTCATCGTCGGGTAGCGGGGCAGGTTGATCCCCTCCTTCACCCCGACCGCGGCCGGGAGCGGGAGCTCGTACGTCTCCTGGCCGGCGTCCGTGTCGCGTCGCAGGCGGACGCCGCCGTCGGCGAGCTCGATGCCCTTGATGCCGTTCACCATCGGCCGGCCGAGCGCGTGGGCGACCCGGATGCCGACCTGGAAGCCGCCGGAGTCGGCCGACTCGTTGCCGAACAGGAGCAGGTCGAACGGGCCGTCGGCTGCTTCGAGGCGGACGATCGCGGCAACGACCGCGCGGGCGGTGCGCTGCGGGTCCCAGTCGGCGCCGTCCGTGGGCACGAGCACGGCGGCCGTCATGCCGACGCTCACCGCGTAGCGCAACTGCTCCTCGGCCTCCGCGGACCCAACCGTCAGCACCGTCGCCGATCCGCCGTGGGCCTCGACGAGCTGCGCCGCCGCCTCGACGGCGCACTCCTCGTGGGGGCTCGTCGTGAAGCCGAGGTGGGCGGTGTCGATCGCCCGCTCCTCGGGCGTGAGGTTGATCCGCGCCCCCGGGGCCGGCACCCGTTTGACGCAAACCAGGATCCTCACCGTCGTCGCGCCTCCCCGTCGCCCACCGCCAACTCTTGGCCCAGGGCGACAGAAAGTGTCGTTTTCTGACAACAGTTGGCGAAAAGCGACATTCTCACGACTTCATGCGGACATCGTCGGGGTCGAAGAGCGGCCGGCTGCCGACGCGAGCCACCCGCACCGGGAACAGCTCGTTCATGTACATCACCCGCAGCTCGGTGTCCTCCACCGCGTGCTCCGGCGGCAGGTACGCCATCAGCAGGTAGCTGCCCAGCGACGGCGCCGCGCCCGCCGTCGTCACCCGCGACACGCGCCCCTTGCTGTCGACGATGCGCTCGCCGTCGACGGTGAGGATCGGCTCGTTGCCGCCGGTGGGGTAGCGGGCGATGCCGGCGGCGGACGTGTGGTCGATCATCTCCAGCGTGCACAGCACGGCCGCCGGCTCCCGCTCCCGGGCGGCGAGATACGACCCCTTGCCGATGAAGTCGGCCGACTTCACCCGCGGCCGGGCGAGCCCGGCCTCGACCGGGTCGTACTCGCTCTCCAGCTCGGCGCCCATCAGCCGGTAGCCCTTCTCGATCCGTCCGGTGACGGCGTAGACCCCGAGCCCGACGGGTCGCACGTCGTGGGCCTGGCCGGCCGCCCAGATCGCGTCCCACACCCGCAGCCCGTGCTCGGTGTTGGTGTATACCTCCCAGCCGCTGTCGCCGACGTAGGAGATGCGGAACATCGTGCACGGCACCCCGTCGACGAGCACGTTGCGCACCGACCCGTACGGGAAGCCCTGCTGGGACAAGTCCACCGGAAGGGACTTGGCCACGTCCGTCACGATCGGAGTCATCGTCGCCACCGCCTTCGGCCCCCACACCCCGATCGTGCAGATGCCCGACGTCCGATCAGTGAACGTCACCGATCCGTCGTCGGGAAGATGGCGCGAGAACCAGTAGTTGTCGCGACCGCCGTCGAACGCGCCGGTGACGACCCGGAAGTGCTGCTCGCCCAGCCGCATGATCGTGAGGTCGGCGCGGAAGCCGCCGCCCGGCGTGAGCAGGGGCGTGTAGATCGACCGCCCCACCGGGACGTCGACGTTGTTCACGCACATCCGCTGCAGGTAGTCGACGGCGCCGGGACCGGTGAACTCGAACTCGTTGAACGCGGTGAGGTCCACCATCCCGACGTGCTCGCGCAGGTGGAGGTGCTCGGCGTTGGTGATCGGCGACCACCAGCGGTTGTCCCACTCGTGGGGCCGAACCCCGCCGGCCTGCGGATAGCGGTCGAGCAGGTCGGCGTTGGACTCGAACCACTGCGGCCGCTCCCAGCCGCGGGCGTCGAAGAACACCGCGCCCAGCGCCTCCTCCCGCGGGAAGAACGGGCTGCGCCGCATTCCACGCGAGCTCGCCCACTGCTCCCGGGGATGGACGATTCCGTAGGTCTTGTTGTAGTGCTCGGTGCACCGGGCGTGGATGTGATGGTCGGTGCGCTCGTGGGCGTAGAACCGGCTGATGTCCGACGAGTGCGGGTCGCAGAAGTGGGGGTACCCGTCGGTCATCCACTCGGCGACGAGGCGGGCGATCCCCGGCCCCTCCTTGATCCACACTGCGGCCGCGGACCAGAGGTTGCGCACTTCCACGGTCTCGCCGAGCACCGGCATCGCGTCCGGCGTCAGCGACAGCAGACCGTTGATCGCGTACTTGATCTCGGCGTCGCCGAGCATCTCCATCAGATCGATGGCCTGCTCGAGCTGGAGGTCGAAGTCATCGGCCGTGAACGGCAGCTCGGTCGGCGAGAGGGCCGCCGCCTCGATCGACGGGATGTCGTCGGGATGGTGGAAGATCGGCCGGTGGGCATAGGAGCCGACCTCCATCGAGCCGGCCGTCTGGCGCTCGTAACAGAACGTGTCCATGTCGCGGACGATCGGGTAGGCGACCTCGGTGTTGGACTCCTGCAGCACGTCGATCGGGCCGACGTCGACCATCTGGTGCACGGCCGGCGTGAGCGGGATCGTGGCGCCCGCCATCGCCGCGATGCGTGGGCTCCAGACGCCGCAGGCGATGACGACGTGCTCGGCCTCGATGGTCCCCTTGTCGGTCACGACGGCGCGGATCGCACCGTCGATCACGTCGAGGTCGAGCACCTCGGTGTTGGCGAGCACCGTGAGCACGCCCTTGTCGATCGCCTCCTGGCGCAGCAGGGTCCCGGCCTGCAGCGAGTCGACGACCGAGACGCTCGGCGTGTAGAAGCCGCCGAGCACGACGTCGGAGTTGAGGAACGGGACGAGCTCGTTGACCTCCTCCGGCGTGAGCAGACGGGCGTCGATGCCCCACGCCTTCGCCGACGTCATCCGGCGCCGGAACTCCTCGAGGCGAGCCTCCTCCCGGGCGACCTCGATCCCCCCGCACGTGGTGTTCACCCCGAGCTCGGTGTACTGGCGCTGGCTCTCCAGGGTCAGCAGCGCCATCTCCTTGTTGTGGTCGGTCGGGAAGATGAAGTTGGACGCGTGCCCGGTGGAGCCACCGGGGTTGGGGAGAGGGCCTTTGTCGACGAGGACGACATCGGTCCAACCCAATCGGGCGAGATGCCCGACCAGGCAGTTGCCGACGATGCCGGCGCCGATCACTACGCACTTGGCCGATTGCGAACCGCTCACGGCGGGTGATATAGCACCTCTCGACGGGGCCGACCGCCGTTTCGTATACTGGAACAGCACCGCATCGTGGAACACCTCAACGCGGGGAGGCCCCGTCATGCCACTTCCGTCCGTGCTCACGGACCTCGACATCGCCCGCCGCGCGTCGCTGAAGCCGCTGCCGGACGTGGCCGCGGAGATGGGGATGGGGGAGCACCTCCTGGAGCCCTACGGGTCGAGCGTGGCGAAGATCCGCCTCGACGCCATCGATGAGCTCGCCGGTCGCCCCAAGGCGAAGTACGTCGTCGTCACCGCGATCACGCCCACGCCGCTCGGCGAGGGCAAGACGACGACCACGGTCGGGCTCGGCCAGGCGATGAAGCACATCGGCCGGGCGGCGGTGATCGCGCTGCGCCAGCCGTCGATGGGCCCGACCTTCGGGATCAAGGGTGGGGCGGCCGGCGGTGGCTTCAGCCAGGTCATCCCGATGGAGCTGCTCAACCTCCACCTCACGGGCGACTTCCACGCCATCACCGCCGCCAACAACCTGCTCGCGGCGATGCTCGACAACCACCTCCACCAGGGCAACGAGCTCGGTATCGATCTGCACAACATCACCTGGCGGCGGGTGCTCGACGTCAACGACCGGGCGTTGCGGAACATCGTCATCGGGCTCGGCGACCGGCAGGACGGCGTCGTCCGCCAGACCGGGTTCGACATCACCGCGGCGTCGGAGGTGATGGCGGTGCTCGCCCTGGCCACGTCGGCCGAGGACCTGCGGGCCCGTCTCGGTCGCATCGTCGTCGCCTACACCGCGAGCGGTGATCCGGTGACCGCCGAGCAACTCGGAGGTGCGGGGTCGATGGCGGTGATCCTGCGGGAGGCGGTCAAGCCGAACCTGCTGCAGACGCTCGAGAACACGCCGGTGATCGTCCACGCCGGACCGTTCGGCAACATTGCCCACGGCAACTCCTCGATCCTCGCCGACCTCATCGGCATCCACGGCGGCGACTACCTCATCACCGAGGCCGGCTTCGGCGCCGACATGGGGGCCGAGCGGTTCTTCAACATCAAGTGCCGGACGTCGGGGTTGGTCCCCGACGCGGCGGTCGTCGTGACGACGGTGCGGGCGCTCAAGCTCCACTCGGGCAAGCACCGCATCGTCGCCGGCCGCCCGCTACCGCCGGAGATGCTCGAGGAGAACCCCGACGACGTCGCGGCCGGCTTGGCGAACCTGCGCAAGCAGGTCGAGAACGTCCGGCTGCACGGCGTGACGCCGGTCGTCGCGATCAACGCGTTCCCCGAGGACCACGCGTCGGAGCACGACGTGATCCGGCGCGAGGCGGACGCGCTGAGGGTGCGGGTCGCGATCTGCACGCACTTCGCCGACGGCGGGGCCGGCGCCACCGACCTGGCGCGAGCGGTCGTCGAGGCGTGCGAAGAGCCGACCGATTTCCACTTCCTGTACCCCGACTCGGCGAGCCTCACCGAGAAGATCGAGGCGGTCGCCGCCAAGGTCTACGGGGCCGGACGGGTGGAGTACTCGCCGCTGGCCGCCCGTCAGCTGGCCACCTACGAGCGCAACGGCTTCGGCCACCTCCCCGTGTGCATTGCCAAGACCCACCTGTCGATCTCTGCCGACCCGGCGCTGAAGGGGGCGCCGACCGGCCACACCCTCGACGTGCACGAGGTGCGGGCCTCCGTCGGCGCCGGGTTCGTGTACCCGATCTGCGGCGAGATGCGCACGATGCCGGGGCTGGGGGCGCACCCCGCCGCGGCGATCATCGACTTCGACGAGCACGGGGAGATCGTCGGCCTGTCCTAATGCCGGCCGTGCTGATGGACGGGGTGCGCTTGGGTGACGAGATCGTCGCCGAGCTGCGGCAAGTCGTCGACGCCGCCGGGGCCCCGCCCGTGTGCTTGGCGACGGTGCTCGTCGGGGACGACCGGCCGAGCCTCAGCAACGTGCGGATCAAGCATCGCCAGGCGGCCGAGGCGGGGATGACCTCCCGCTCGGTCGTCCTGCCGCCCACCGCGTCGCAGGCCCAGGTCGAGGATTCGGTTGGCGAGTTGGTGGCTGACCCGAGCGTGCACGGGGTCTTCGTCCAGCTGCCGTTGCCGGACACGCTCGAGCCCGAGCCGGTGCTCGACCTGGTGCCGCCGGAGCAGGACGTCGACGGGTTGTCCGCGGCCTCGCTGGGCCGGCTTGCCCGCGGCCAGCCGGGGCACGCGCCGGGCACGCCGCTCGGGGTGATGCGACTCCTCGCCGACTACGGGATTTCGACGGAGGGGTCGCGGGCGGTGATCGTGGGTCGGTCGTCGGTCGTTGCGCTGCCGCTCGCCCTGCTGCTTGCCCGCAAGGGCATCGACGCCACGGTCACGATCGCCCACCGCGAGACCCCGGACCTGGTGGACGTCTGCCGGGAGGCGGACATCCTCGTCGGCGCAACGGGGGAGCCGCGGATGATCACCGCCGCCCACGTCCGGCCCGGCGCGACGGTGATCGACGTCGGGGTCTCGCGGACCGACGCGGGGATCGTCGGCGACGTCGACTTCGACTCGGTGCAGGCCGTCGCCGGAGCGATCACGCCGATGCCCGGCGGGACCGGACCGATGACCGTGGCCTGCCTGCTCCAGAACACGCTCGACGCCGCCCGTTGGCAGGGGGCGTTCCCCTCGTGACTTCCTTCTTGTTTGTGTCACCGCATCGGTCCTCGAACGCGGATTCGGTGACACAGACCGGTTCGGCGTTGTGATGCGTTCCGCATCGTGGAACACTCGCGGGCGATGACCGGGGTCCAGTCGGTCGAGCGGTCGTTCGCGATCCTGCGTTGTCTGGCCGGCGGGCCGGCGGGAGTGTCGGAGATCGCCGATCGCGTGCGGCTCCCGAAGAGCACGGTGTCGCGTCTGCTCTCGACGCTGAGCACCATCGGTGCGGTCGAGCAATCGGGCGCCGGGAACGACTACCGCATCGGCCACGGGATGGTCGACCTCGCCGCCGCGGCGATCCCCGGGCGCAACCTCATCTCGGTCGCCCGTCCCCACCTGGTCGAGCTGGTCGAGACGCTGGGCGAGGCCGCCGGGCTCGCCGTGCTCGACGTCACCGACGTCGTCTACCTCGACCAGGTCAACGTCAACAACCCGGTGCAGGTGCGGGACTGGACGGGCGAGCGGCTGCACCCGCACATGGTGTCGTCGGGGCTGGTCCTCCTCGCCCACCTGTCCGAGCCGGAACGCGAGCGGTACCTCGCCCAGACCTTGGACGCCGCGACGCCGAAGACGACCACTGATCCCGAGGAGCTGCGCCGGCGGCTCGCCGACGTGGTCGCGCGCGGGACGGAGTGGACGATCGACGAGTTCGTCACCGGGATCAGCTCCGTCGCCGCCCCGGTCACCGCCGCCGGCGGCCAGGTGGTGGCGGCCGTGCACGCCCACGGGCCGTCGTACCGCTTCCCGCCGCCGGGCGCAGCGGACGAGGTCGCCGCCCACGTCGCCGCCGCGGCCGACCGCATCAGCGCCCGCCTCGCCACCCGCCCGAGTGTCTGAGGCCACCCGAGTGTTTCCCGCAACCACGTCCCGGCGCGAAACCCTCGGGTGAACGTGCGGCACCTCCCAATCCTGGACGCGAACGACATCGCTGGGCTCCTTCCCTACACCGAGCTCGTCGACGCGCTGGAGGCCGGACATCGGGGCGAGGCGGCGGTGAGCCGGCGGGTCGTGTTCGGTCCGGAAGGATCCGACCAGTCCTTCCTCGGCCTGCCCGCGTGGCAGCCGGGCGAGGCGATCGGCGTCAAGCTGGTCACCATCTTCCCGGCCAACCCGGCGGCCGGCCGGCCTTCCGTGCAGGCGGTCTACGTGTTGTTCGACGGCACCACGGGCGACCCACTGGCGATCCTCGACGGCACCGAGCTCACCTACCGCAAGACCGCGGCCGACTCCGCGCTCGGCGCCCGGTTCCTCGCCCGCGAGGACGCGGTGACGCTGTTGATGGTCGGCGCCGGCGGGCTGGCCCCGCACCTCATCGCCGCCCACCGCGCCGTCCGCCCGTCGCTCGAACGGGTCCTCGTCTGGAACCGCAGCCGGGCGAAGGCCGAAGCCGTGGCCGCCAGCATCGGTGCGACGGTCGTCGACTCGCTCGCCGACGCGGTACCCGAAGCCGACGTCATCAGCACGGCGACGATGACCACCGAGCCGCTCGTCGAGGGACGGTGGGTCCGGCCGGGCACCCACCTCGACCTCGTCGGTGCCTTCCAACCCGACCACCGCGAGGTCGACGACGACGCCGTGGTGCGGGCCGACCTGTATGTCGACGACCGCGAGGCCACGCTCAACGAGGACGGCGATCTCGTCATCCCGCTGCAGGCCGGGCTGATCACGCGCGAGGACATCCGCGGCGACCTCTACGAGCTCTGCCGCGGCGTGGTCGCCGGGCGCACCGACCCCGATGCGATCACCCTGTTCGAGAACGGGGGCGGCGGGCACCTCGACCTGATGACGGCGGCCTTCGCGTGGCGCCGCCGCCAGGAGCGCACGTGACCGAATTCCCGCACGTCTTCACGTCGCTGACGCTGCGCCACCGCACGCTGCGCTGCCGGATCAACTTCGGCGCCCACACCACGAACATGGGCGAGGACGGGCTGCCGTCCGCCCGCCACGTGGCCTACTACCGGGAGCGGGCGCTCGGCGGGGCGGGGATGATCGTCGTCGAGCCGGTGCCGGTGCACCGCACGGGCGTGCTCACCCGCGGCAACTTCCGGGTCGACGACGACTCGATCGTGCCCCACTTCCGGCGACTCACCGACACGTGCCACGAGGCGGCCGACGGGACCGGCGGGGTGGTGATGATCCACCAGCTGTACCACGTCGGCCAGCACGGCGACGCCGACAACTCCTTCGCGCCGAACTGGTCGCCGTCCGGGCTCCCGTCGCTGCACGACGCCGACGGCAGCCACGCCGTCACCGAAGTGGAGATCGAGGAGCTGATCGACGGCTTCGTGCGCGCCGCGGTGCGGGCGCAGGCCGGGGGGTTCGACGGAGTCGAGCTGTTCGCCGCCTACCACGCCCTGATCGACCAGTTCTGGACTCCCTGGTCGAACCGCCGCGATGACCGCTGGGGTGGCTCGCTGGAGAACCGGGTGCGGTTCTCGAGCACGCTGCTCGACCGCGTCCGCCGGGCGTGCGGTGACGACTTCATCGTCGGTCTCGCCGTCAACGCCGATCCCGACTCCGCGGGCTCGCTGCCCCTGGCCGAGCTGCAGGCGATCATCGCCTGGCACGACCAGCGGGAGCTGATGGACTACGTCACGTGCGGCACGGGGAGCTACTTCGACTTCCCGAAGCTGATGCCGACCTCGCTGTACCCAGCCCGCTTGGGTGAGCCCTACGCGGCGGCGCTGAAAGATGTCGTCCGCCACGCCGCCGTCCAGGCGGAGAGCCACATCCGTACTCCGGCCGCCGCGGAGGCCCTGCTCGCGGCGGGCCACGCCGACATGGTGTCGATCGTGCGGGGCCAGATCGCCGACCCGCACCTCGTCGGTAAGGCCCGGACGGGGCGGTCGCACGAGGTCCGGCCGTGCATCTCGTGCAACCAGCTGTGCTGGGGCCGGCGGTCGCGCGACTACTGGATCTCCTGCCTCGTCAACCCGTCGGCGGGCCGCGAGTTCCTGTGGGGCGGCGACCGCGTCGATGAGGACCCCGCCCGAGTACCGGGCCGGGTGCTCGTTGCCGGCGGCGGCCCGGCCGGGCTCGAAGCGGCCCGGGTCGCCGCCGCCCGCGGCCACGACGTGACGCTCTACGAGGCGACCGACCAGCTGGGCGGGCAATGGCGACTGGCCGGGCTGCAGCCGACCCGATCGCAGATACTCGACCACCTCGCGTGGTACGAGCGCGAGCTCCGCCGGCTCGGCGTCGACGTTCGTCTCGGCGCACCCGTCGAGGTCGACACGGTCATCGACGCCGCCGACCACGTCATCGTGGCGATCGGCGCGGCGCCGTCCAACGCGGGGTTCCAGCGGGCCAACCGACTCCTCGATCGGCTGCCCGGTGTCCCGGGTGATGGCAGTGCCAGCGTCGAGGCCGTGCTCGACGGCACGGTGACGCCGGCGGGTCGGGTCGCCCTGCTCGATGACCTCGGCGACTGGCGGGGCATCGGCACTGCGCTCCATCTCCAGGAGCGGGGCTGCGACGTCACGATCGTCACCGCCGCCCCGGTGGTCGCCGGCGGGCTGTACCACAGCGCGGCCGACGAGCCGGCCCGCCGCCGCTTCGTCGGCGCCGGCGGGGTGATGCTGCCCTACACGATCGCCACCGGCTGGCGGGACGGGGAGCTCGTCCTTCGGTCCACGCTCACCGGATCCGTGGAGCGACGCCCGTTCGACTGGCTGGTCGTCGCCGAGACACCCGTCGCCCGCACCGACCTCGCCGCCGCCCTCGACCGCGCCGGCGTCGCCCACCACGCGATCGGCGATTGTGTGTCGCCCCGCCGCGCCAGCCTGGCCATCTACGAAGGCCGGCAGCTCGCCCGCACGCTGTAGCTGCATCCGAGGGTTTCGCGCCATCCGAGGGTTTCACGCGGGACGGGTCGGCGCGAGACCCTCCGATGACGGTCGTGGACCTTCCACAACCCCTCGACCGAGATCGCGCTGGCGGCCTCGTCCCCCACGATCCGAGCTTACGTTGGGCGCGCACGAGCCGCCCGGTGGTGCTGGCACGCTCGCCCTCGCGCCGGCCCGCGGTGTTCAATGAGCACGTGGGGGTGGTCGGGTACCGGGTGGTTCGATGGCTGCGGTCGACGCTGCGCGCTTCGGCGTTGATGGTCGCCGTCGTGGCCGTGATGGCCAGCGTCCCGCTGGCGCTGGCGGCGGGGGCCCGTCGCACGGGCAGCGCTCCCGACCGGTACCAGCAGGCGCTCCCGGTGCCCGTCGACCTCGTCGCCTACCAGGACGACGGGCCGTCCCTCGACCGTGCGATCGCCGGTCTGCCAGCGGTGAGGGCGGTCCACTCGATCACGTTCGTCTTTGGCGTGATCAGGCCCGCCGGCCGAGCGGAGATGTTCGACGACGGGCTCGTCTTCGCTGGCTCGGCGGCGGCGACCGGCGATCGGGTGGTCGCCGGGCGGGCGCCGGACCACGGTCGCGGGGACGAATTCGTCGCGTCGAAGGACTACGCCGAGGCGAAAGGGCTGTCGATCGGTGACACCGTGCACCTCTTCACCCTCACTCCGCAGCAGAAAGCGGCGACCGGGTTCAGCGAGGAACTACCCGCCGAGCCGACGCTCGACGGTGTCCTGGTCGGGCTCGTCGATGGTCCCGCCGACCTCAGCGACCCGACAGGCACGGTGGTGTTCGGGACCTCGTTGCTCGACGACGCGCAGATCGCCACGGGTGGTTCGGTGTATGGGATCGAACTCGCCGACGGTGCGACCGTCGACGAGCTCCGTGCCCAGCTGGACACGATCGACGGCGGGGACGTGCTGCGCTTGGACCCGTCGGCGGTCATCGGCCCGGAAACGCGGCGGGCTGTCCACGACCAAGCGGTCGGCTTGTGGATCCTGGCCGCCCTGGCCGGTCTCGTCACCGTCGCCGCGCTCGGTCAGCTCCTCGTGCGCCACGCTCGCCTCTCGGCGGGGGAGACGTCGGCGCTGTCGTCGCTCGGCGCGACCCGATCCCAGGTCGCCGGCGAGACCGCCGCCCGCGCCGGCCTGATCGCGACGCTCGCGGCCGCGTTCGCCGCCGTCCTGGCGATGTCGGCGTCGGGGATCTTCCCGTTCGGCTTCGCGCGTCAGGTCGAGCCCGATCCCGGTGTCCACGGCGACGCCCTCGTCCTCGCCGTCGGCGCCCTCATCCTGGTCCTCGGGATGGTCGGCTGGGTCGTGATGATGACCCGGTTCCGCCGGTCGGTCGTGCCGAGCCGCCGCCCCTCGGGAGTCGGTGCCGTCGCCGTGCGATGTCCGACGAGCGCGATGGAGACCGGTGTGCGGTTCGCCTTCACGACCCGCGAGGCAACGTCGCTCCTGTCGCGGCTCGGCGGGGTGGTGTTGATCGGGTCCGGGCTCGTCGGCACGCTGGTGTACGCGGTGAGCCTTCAGCGCCTGGTCGTCGAGCCGGCGCGCTACGGCGTCAACTACGACGCCCAGATCGACAACGGCTCCGAACAGATCTCGCCGGATGCGCGCGCCGTCCTCGAAACCGATCCCGCCATCGCCGACGTGAACTACTACCGGTCTTCGACGACCCGGGTCGATGGGGCGGGCGCAACGCTCCCGGTCGCCGGCGTGGAGCGGGTGCGCGGGCTCCTGGACCCGCCGCTGCTCGCCGGCCGGCTTCCCGAAGGCCCGGAGGAGATCGCCGTCGGTCGGGTTTCGGCCGAACGTCTCAAGGTGTCGATTGGTGACGAGCTGACGCTCGCCGGCCCGGCCGGCGGTGCCGAGTACAAGATCACCGGACTGATCGTCCCGCCGCTCCTCCGCGGCAACGACCTGATCGGCGAGGGAGGACTGGTGACGAGTGCGGGCTACCGACGCCTCGATCCCGACGTCGGCCCGCAATCAGCCGTCTTCCGCCTCCGGCCGGATCCGCCTCCAGACGCCATCGCACGCCTCACCGCCGTGTTCGGCGAGCCGCCGGATCCGACCGCGTCCCGGCCGCCGGCGATCCGCAACGAGGCCCGGATCACGTACATCCCGTTCGTGCTCGCCGGGTTGCTTGCGGTGCTCGCTGTCCTCCTGGTCGTCAGCGGGGCCTACACCGCCGTCCGCCACCGCAATTACGAGGTCGCCGTGCTGCGCACGTTGGGAGCCGAGCGGGGCTGGCTGGTGCGAGCCGTGAACTGGCTCGCCGTCTCGTCGACGCTCGTACCTGCCCTCATCGCCGTGCCGCTCGGCTTCATCGCCGGACGGCTGGTGTTCCGCGCCTACGCCGACGGCCTGGGCGCGGTCGACAGCGCCGCGACACCTGCCGCCATCGTGGCGTTGGGCCTCGCCGGGCTCGTCCTGCTCGCCGCGGTGGCGGCGACCATCGCCGGGCGCTCGGCCCGCCGGCTTCACCCGGCCCAGCTGCTGCACGTCGAATAGCAGGCGTCCACAATGGCGGGCGTGTACGACATCGTCATCGTGGGCGGTGGTTCGGCGGGCTGCGTGCTCGCCAACCGGCTCAGTGCCGACCGGTCGGCCCGGGTGCTCGTGCTCGAGGCCGGCCGGCCCGACTACCGCGCCGACGCCCTCGTGCACATGCCGGCCGCGTTGATGCTCCCGATCGGCAACCGCTTCTACGACTGGAAGTACGAGTCCGAGCCCGAACCGCACATGGGTGGGCGGCGGATCTACCACGCGCGGGGCAAGGTGCTCGGGGGGTCGTCGAGCATCAACGGGATGATCTTCCAGCGCGGCAACCCGCTCGACTACGAGCGGTGGGCGGCGGAACCGGGCATGGAGACGTGGGACTACGCCCATTGCCTGCCGTACTTCAAGCGGATGGAGGACTGCCTCGCCGCGCCGACCGGCGACGAGTACCGCGGCCACGCCGGCCCACTCGTGCTCGAGCGAGGACCGGTCGCCAACCCGCTGTTCGGCGCGTTCTTCGCCGCCGTCCAGCAGGCGGGGTATCCCCTGACCGAGGACGTCAACGGCTTCCGCCAGGAGGGCTTCGCCGCCTTCGACCGCAACCTCCACCGCGGTCGACGGCTGAGCGCCGCGGGCGCGTACCTCCATCCGGTGCGGGACCGGCCCAACCTCGACGTGCGGTGTCGGGCCTTGGTGACGCGGCTCGTCGTCGACGGAGCGCGGGTGACGGGTGTCGAATGCGTCCGCTCGGGGCGCGGACGGCGGGTCGAGCGGATCACCGCCGGCGAGGTCATCCTCTGCGGCGGGGCGTTCAACTCGCCCCAGCTGCTCCAGGTGTCCGGCATCGGAGACGCCGACCGGCTACGGAGTGCGGGCGTCGAGCCGGTGCACCATCTTCCGGGCGTCGGCGAGCACCTGCAGGACCACATCGAGGTCTACGTCCAGCACGCCTGCACCCAACCGGTGTCCCTCAACCCGCTGATGAAGTGGTATCGCCGCCCGTGGATCGGGCTGCAGTGGCTCGCCCGGCGCGGCCCGGGAACGTCCAACCACTTCGAGGCGGGTGGCTTCATCCGCAGCAACGACGACGTCGCCTACCCCAATCTGATGCTCCACTTCCTCCCCATCGCTGTCCGTTACGACGGCTCCTCGCCGGCGGGCGGTCACGGTTACCAGGTGCACATCGGGCCGATGTACTCCGACTCTCGGGGGCGGGTTTGGATCACCTCGCCGGACGTGCGGGTCAAGCCGGCGCTGCGCTTCAACTACCTGTCGACCGAGCAGGACCGCCGGGAGTGGATTGAAGCGATCGGGCTGGTGCGCGACATCCTCGCCCAGCCGGCGTTCGCCCCGTTCGACGGCGGTGAGCTCTCGCCGGGCGCGGGCGTGAAGACCGACGACGAGGTCCTCGACTGGGTCGCCCGCGACGCCGAGACCGCGCTGCACCCCTCCTGCACGTGCCGGATGGGCACCGGCGAGTTGGACGTGGTCGACCCGGCCACGATG
>JBKOUV010000030.1:0-17800 GCA_046723555.1 Actinomycetota bacterium
CGGACGACCACGCCGGGGCCGAGACCCAGCGCGAGGTCGACTTCAATTCGAAGTGCCAGTGCTTCGAGATCGCCGGGAACGGCGAGTTCAGCCCGTACCCGATCGCCGCGGGGCAGTAGCGCCGGAAGCCCACCGCGGTCGATCTGGGCGCAGATCTTCTCAAGGTCGAGGGCGATCGCGCCCAGATCGGGCGTTGAGAAGGATCGCGCCCAGATTCGAGGGCACTAGGCGACGCCGACCGGCGCGCCGAGGTAGGCGTCGGCGACGGCCGGGTCGGTGTCGAGCAGCGTCGGCGGGCCCTCGGCGATGATCCGCCCGGTCGCCAGCACGTACAGCCGGTCGACCAGGGTGCGCATCATCGGCACGTCGTGGTCGATCACCACGACGGTGGCGCCGAGATAGTCGCGCACCTCCCCGATCACCCGGGCGAACGACTGCACCTCGCGGTGGGTGAACCCGGCCGTCGGCTCGTCGAGCAGCAGCAGGTCGGCGTCGAGGGCGACGACGCAACCGAGCTCGACGAGGCGACGGACCCCGGTCGGCAGCTCGCCGACGGGGCGATGGGCGTAGCGCTGCAGGTCCAGCAGCTCGACGATCTCGGCCGCGTCGGCCGCCGCCCGGCGTTCGCGACGGCGCGACGACGGCAGGCCGACGAGGCTCGGGATGGTGTAGGTCGGTAGCCGGCGCTCGAGGGCGACCTCGATCGCCTCCGTCGCGGTCAGCTCGGCGAAGAGTCGCGCCTGCTGGTAGGTCCGGCCGACGCCGAGCCGCGCCCGCCGGTGCGGGGCGAGGTGGCCGACCTCGACGCCGTCGAGGTACACGTCGCCGTGGTTCGCCCGCAGCTGCCCTGTGAGCACGTCGAACAACGTCGTCTTGCCGGCGCCGTTCGGGCCCATCAGTCCCAGCACCTCGCCGGGGCGGGCCTCGATGGTCACGTCGTCGAGCGCCCGCAGGCCGCCGAAGTTGACGGTGATCCCGACCGCCCGCACCGGAAGCGCGACGTCGGGCCCGTCGGTCGCGGCGGCGTGATGGGTGCTGACGGCCACCGTCGCCGGGCGGACGGGCTCGGCCGCCGGGACGGGCGGCGGAGCGGGCCGGCGGATCCGCTCGACGATCTTGTCGCGGGCGTCGAACACGATCGACGCCAACCCGCCGGGGAGCAGGATCAGCACCAGCAGCAAGCCGAACCCCGAGGACACCAGGGCGTAGCCCTGCCCCAGGATGCGTGGGATCCCTTCGATCCACGCCGCGCCGAGCACGACACCGGTGATGGTGCCGACCCCTCCGAACACGGCCGTCACCATCACGTCGAGCGACTTGTCCGGGCCGAACGTGGTGAGCGGATTGACGGAGAAGTTGACCTGCATCGCCCCGTAGAGGAACCCGGCGAGCGAGGCGATCGCCCCGGAGATCATGAACGCGGTGAGCTTCACCCGGCGGGGGGAGAGCGAGAGGCTGGCGGCCGACGGCTCGTTGTCGCGCACGGCGACCATCGACCGCCCGAGGCCGGTGCGCCGCAGCCGGTAGACGATGAACGCGACGAGGACGAAGATCGCCAGGCACAGCCAGTAGTAGTTCTGCTGGTCGGCGAAGTCGATGCCGAACAACACCGGGCGGGGGAGCTCGAGCGACGTCTCGCCGCCGCCGGTGCGCTCGACCAGCCACCGCTGGTTGAACATCCAGCTGCTCACCGTGAGGGCGAAGCCGAGCGTCGTGACGGCGAGGAACAAGCCCCGGATGCGCAGCGCCGGCAGCCCGATCAGCAACGCGATGACGCTGCCGCAGAGCAAGGTCGCGATCGCCGCCGGCACGTGCGGCCAGCCGAGCTGGTAGAGCCGGCCGCCGATTGCCGCGCCGACACCGACGAACGCCCACTGGCCGAGGGAGACGTTGCCGGAGTAGCCGGTCAGCACGACCAGCGAGACGCCGACCATCGCGATCATCAAGACGCTGGTGAGGAGGAACTGGTTCGACGGGCTGAGCACGAGCGGGGCGCCGATCGCCAGCGCCACCACCGACGCGAGCGCGGCCCACCGCAGCGCCCGCACACGCGGCTCGCGGGCGACGGTGGGTGGCAGGGCGCGGGCGTAACCCTCCCGCGTCCACGTCCCCTCGCCGATCCGGCGGTAGGCGCGGGCGAGGCTCGGCTTCAACAGCAGGCACCCGATGATGAGGAGGGAGAGCACCACTTCGAGCACTCCGCCGGTCGGGTAGTTGAACAGGATCAGCGCCTCGATGATCCCGATCGCGATCCCGCCGGCGAACGTCCAGCCGAAGCTGGTGAGGCCACCGATCATCGCCGCCCCCAGCGCCCGCAACAGCAACGACGGGCCGAGCGCGGCGGTGATTGTCAACGGCCGGGTCGGCCCGATCAGGATCGCGCCCAGCCCGGCCAGCAGCCCCGCCAGCGTCCAGATCACGAACGCGACCCGCCCCGTGGGCACGCCGGCGAGCTGCGCCGCCTCGGCGTTCTCCGCCGAGGCCCGGCTCGCCCGGCCGATCCGGCTGCGCCGGAGGAACCAGGTGAGGCCGATGACCGACAGCGGGACGACGATGGCGATCAGCAGCTGTCCGGGCCCGAGGACCAGCGGCCCCGTCGACAGCCGCCAGCTGAACGGGGTCGGGTACTGCTTGCCGGTCAGCTCACCCGCCCGCGGGATGATGAACGTGATCCCGAACAGGACCTGGGCGATCCCGATCGTGGCGACCATCGCGGTGAGGCGGGTCGCCCGGTGGAGCCGGCGAATGACCAGGAACTCGATCAGCCCGCCGAGCACGGCGGCGGCGATGAGGGTGAGCACGAGGGTCGGCCAGTACGGCCAGCCGTGGTTGATCACCAGGATCGGGATCAACAACGCCGGCAGCGCACCCATCTCCCCGGCGGCCAGGTTGAGCACACGCGACGTGCGGAACACCAGCGTCAGGCCGACCCCCGTGAGGGCGTAGGTGAGCCCGGTGATCAGGCCGAGGATGATGATGTTGGCGGGAACGTCGAAGTCGATGAACGGGATCGTGAAGTCCCAGTCGAAGATCGAGCCGATCATTGCGTTCCCCGGCCACGCAGGCCGTTGTTGGCCGCTCGCTCGCTGGCGCTCACTCGCTCGCGTCGGAGGACGGGTCCATGGATGCCCATCAGACGACGTTGCCGGCGCTGGTGTGGATGGTCTGGCCGGTGATCTGGCGGCTCTCGGGGAGGCAGAGGAAGGCGATCACCTCGGCGACGTCCTCGGGTCGGGACACCCGCTGCAGCAGGTTGGCGAGCGGCCCGGACTCGACGGCGCGCTGCTGCGCCGCTTCGTCACCGATGCCGGCGCCCATGCGCGTCGCGGTCAGCCCGGGGGCGACGGCGTTGACGTTGATCCCGTGCTCGCCCAGGGCGCTGGCGATGCTGCGGGTCAGCGCGTCGATCCCGGCCTTCGAGCTCGAGTACACCGGGTGGGTGAACACGGCGCGGAACCCGGCCGACGAGCTCACGCTGATGATGCGCCCGCCCCCGGCCCGCTCGACCATGTGCCGGCCGACGGCCTGGATGTAGAAGAACGACGCCCGCAGGTTGACCGCGTGGACGCGGTCCCACGCCTCCTCGGTGACGTCGAACAGCCGCTCCCGCGTGCCGGTGCCGGCGTTGTTGACGAGGATGTCGATCCGGCCCAGGGCAGCGAGGGCCGCGGCGACGCTGCGCTCGATCTCGGCGACCGAACCGATGTCGGCGGCGATGGCGACGCCCTTGCGGCCAAGGTCCTCAACCAGCGATGCGGCCTCCCGCACGCCTTCGGCGTCGACGTCGACCGCGGCCACGTCGGCACCCTTGCGGGCCAGCGCGGTGAGAACGGCGCGCCCGATCCCGCCCGCCGCGCCCGTGACGAGGGCGACCTGACCCTCGAGGTCGCTCATCCGGTCGGCACCCCCAGCAGCTCGAGCCCGCGGGTGATCAGCAGACGAGGCGTCGGCGAGACCGGGCCCGGATCGTGACCGCGGTCGACCGCCGCCTTCCTCCGCCGCTTGACCAGCAGGGCCGTCGCCGCCTGCTTGAAGCGGACGAAGGCGTCGAACCATTCGGGCGCGTCCACGGGTATGCCTGCGGCCTCCGCGTAGACCCGGCGCAGGGTGACGGCGTCCGGCATGCCAGGAGCATCGCGGACGGCGGGCGGTTGCTCCCGGCGGTGGCAGAACATCAGCATCCAGGCGAGGTCGATGCGTGGGTCGGTGAGCGCCCAGATCTCCCAATCGATGATCGCCTGCACCTCGTCGCCAGAGCACAGCATGTTGCCGAGGCGGTAGTCGCCGTGCACGACCGCCGGCCGGCGCGGGTCGGGAAGGCCGACGACGAGGGCCTCGCGCCCCACGCCGGCCCAGGTGTTGACGACCACCGTGTGCACGAACCGGTCCCGGTCGACTTCGTGGAGCGGCCCGATGTACGGGCTGATGCCGACGTTGTAGACGAGCAGGTCGATCCGGCCATACGTGTCGAGGGCGGCGTCGACCAGCCGGGTCGGGGTGTCCACGGCGCTGAGGTTGGCACGACGCGCGCGCCTTCGGTGGCGAGCCGGCGCCCGGTCGCCAGGCCGATCCCGCGCGACGAGCCGGCGACGATCGCCACCTTCCCGTCGAACCGCCCGCTCATCACGGATCGGTGTTTGCCTCGGCTCGCTCGGCGAAGACGGACATCGCGTGCCGGGTGAGCGCCCCGGGCGCGTCAGCGAGCGACCGGCCGTCGACGGTGGCGATCGGGTGAACGTCGCGGCTCGTCGATGTGACGAACGCTTCCTCGCACTCGGTGAGCACGTCGATCGGCAGATCCTCCTCGACGACGCCCGGGAGCCATTCGAGGAGCAGCCCCCGGGTGACGCCCGCCAGGCACCCGGCGGTCAGCGGCGGCGTGACGAGACGCCCGCCGTGGACGACGAAGACGTTGGTCCCGGTGCCCTCGCAGAGGTTCCCCACGGTGTTGGCGAAGATCCCCTCCTCGGCCCCGCGGTCGCGGGCGTAGCGCAGCCCGACGCCGTTCTCGAGGTAGGAGGTCGTCTTCAGCCCGGCCAGGGCCCCGTGTTCGTTGCGCCGCCACGGGAGCACGACGACGTCGGTGACCGGACGCCACGGCGCCAGCGGCGCGACGGAGGCGATGATCGTCGGAGCGGTGGGACGGTCGCCGGCGGCCATCTTCGCCGGGCCGGCCGTGACGGTGACCCGCAACCAGCACGGCGACGGGATCCGGGCCGCGCTCGGCAGCACGCCCTCGATCGCCGCCCGGACGGCGTCGACGTCGAACGCCAAGCCGATCGGACGGGCCGACGCCACGAGCCGCTCGAGGTGGCGCCGCAGGGCGAACGGCACGCCGTCGACGACCTTGAGGGCTTCGAACACCCCGTCGCCCAACAGACCGCGGTCGTCGGGCCGGATCGCCGGCTCGCCGGCGACGATGCGCCCGTCGACCCAGGCGACGGTGCCGGTGTCGGTGCTCGCGATCGTTCCCCCCATCGACATTCAGTGTACTCTATTCGTTCAGGCCACCCGCCGGGGCTTGAACGTCGAGCGGGGCAGGCTGCCGACGGCGACGGTCTCGACCGCGGCCTTGACGTCGAGGGCCTCGCGGATCGCGGCCTCGAAGCGGTCGGCGCGATGCTCGTCGTCCTCGACCTTCAGGGCCAGCGCGCCACCGTCCGAGCCGAGGACCTGGAACTCCGGGGCGCCGTGACCGTCGAGGGCGAGCTGGACGTCGAGCGGCAGCAGCGTCCGTCCGTCGACCTCGACCGCGTCGGCGGCGCGACCGAGCAGCGTGTAGCGGGGCCCGGTCTCACCGCACTGGCAGGGGCCGTGCTCGACGGTGACGATGTCCTGGACGTCGTACCGGAGGAACAGGGCGTCGATCCCGAACGCCGAGACGACGAGCGCGCCACGCTCGCCCGGTGCGACCTCCCGCCCGGACTGCGGGTCACACGCCTGGACGACGAAGTGGTCACCGGCGACGTGGAGCCCGGTGTGGGCGGAGCAGTCCGTCGTGGCGAAGCCGGGGATCTCCGACGCTCCCCCGGTGTTCCGCAGCGTCACCCCGTACGCCTGCTCCACGCGCTGCCGGGGCCGCGCGAACTGACAGCTCGCCTCGAGGAACACGAAGATCCCGCCGGCCGTGAGGGCCGGGAGGTCGACACTGGATTCGGCCGCCGCCTCCTCGTACGTGCGGAGCTGAGCGCCGGTCATCATGAACGCGGTCGGCCGCAGCAGCTGCCACAGGGTGAGGTGCTCGGCGGCGATCTGCGGCGTGAACGGCGGCCCCACGGCGATCTCGACGGCACCGATGGTGAGGTACGAGCGCCCGCCGGTGACGTTCGTCGGGTAGATCCCCTGCGGCCAGCTGTGGGTGAAGCGGTCACCGGCGCGGACGCCGTGGCGCCACATGTTGCGCACGCCGATCTCGCCGGCGATGTCGAGGTCGGTCGGGCCGTAGAAGATCAGCGTCGGCGTGCCGGTCGTGCCGGTGGACGAGCCCAACCGCACGGCCCGTTCGAGACCGACCACGCGGTGAGTTCCGAACGGCGGGTTGGCAGCCTCGTCGGCGCGGAGGTCGGGCTTGGTCGTCGTCGGGATCTCATCGAGCGGCGGGAGCTCCCGGGCCGAGAGCCCGGCGGCCGCGTAGCGCCGTTGGTAGAACGGCACGGCCTCTTCCCACACCCGCGCCCACTCGCGCTGCAGCCCGTCCGCGGCCCGCTTGGCCACCTCGGCCGGGTCGCGAGCCTGCACGGCGGCGTCCCAAAGCACGCCTCGATCGGTCATCGTTCTCCCCTCGTCGCGAAACAGTACACTCAAATTAGGTGGTCGCCCCCGAGGTGGTGGCACCCGAGTGTTTCGTGCGGATATGTACCGGCGCGAAACCCTCACGCGAACCGTGCCCACCCGACGACACTACGGTTGGCCGGTGAAGTTCGGGCTTTACGCGATCAACTATGGAACCTGCGCCGATCCCGACTCGCTGGTGCGGGTCGCCCAGTACGCCGAAGCCAACGGACTCGACTCCCTCTGGGCCGGCGAGCACATCGTGCTCCCGAGCCCGCAACCGCCGGACTACGCGATCGCTCCCGAGATCCCGTTCCTCGACGCCGTCGTCGCGCTGGCGCTGGCCGCGGCCAGCACGACGTCGATCACCGTCGCCACCGGGATCCTCGAGCTGCCGCTGCATCAGCCGGTGCTACTGGCCAAGCAACTGGCGAGCGTCGATCAGATCTCGCGGGGACGGTTGGTGGTCGGCATCGGCGTCGGGTATCTCGCCCAGGAGTTCGCCGCCCTCGGCGTTCGGCTGAACGAGCGCGCCACCCGCGCCGACGAACACCTCGAAGCGATGCGTGCTCTCTGGACGATGGCGGCGCCGGAGTACCACGGCCAGCACGTGCAGTTCGCCGGCGTCGACGCGCATCCCCGCCCGGTGCAACCCGGTGGTCCCCCGATCATGATCGGCGGCAACAGCGCGCTGGCCCGGCGCCGAGCGATCACGAGCGGGCGAGGTTGGATCCCTGCCGACCTCGATCTCGATGCCGCCCGCGCCGCCCGCGCCGGGCTCGACCGAGAGCTTGCCGAGCTCGAACGACCCGAGTCGCTCGGACCGTTCGACTTCACCGTCATCTCGCCGAAGAACCGTCTCGATCGACGGCTGGTCGACGGCTACCGCGAGCTCGGAGTCGACCAGCTGATCGTGCTCCCCGGCCTCGACGTGCCGACCGAGCGTCGCTATCACGCCGTCCCGATCGACGACATCTTCCGCTCCATCGACCACCTCGCCGAGCTGGCGAAGGAGTGATCACCCGCGGCGGGGCTCGGCGCGGAACGCCACGGTGTCGCCGGTCTCGGCGTCGACCGCGGCACCGGTGATGACGCCTCGTTCGTTGATGTCGTTGGCGTAAACGAGACGCCCTGCGAAGCCGGGCGCGACCAGCGAGTTGAGGTCGGTTGCCGCCCCGTCCCGCCAGATCACGGCGCGGCTCCCGTTCGGGCCGCGTGACAGGCCGACGACCTGGCCGCGGTTGTTGACGCTGAGCGCCTGACTCCGGGTATCGCCGGGCAATGGCGGCAGCTCGTGGAAGCCACCACGGTTGCTCCAGATGAAGCCTCGCTCGTCGAAGGCGTCACCTGCTACGCCGGCGGCGTTGGCGAATCCGACGACAACGCCGCGGTCGTTGATCGCCATCGGGGTGTTCCACGCCATGCCACCGAAGTTGCCGATGTCGGTCGGTCTCCCGCGCTCCCAGAGCACGGCATGGCGGGCGCTGAAGCCGCCCACCGCGTTGGCGCAGATCCCCGAGATGCCGACGATCTGTCCCCGGGAGTTGATCGCCGTGGCGGCGCTGGCGGTGTCGCCAGGGAGCGGCGGAAGCTCGTGCGCTCGGCCACGGCGGTCCCACCGGACGGCGTGGAACCCGAGGTGCTGGTGGGGCAGGTTGCACGTCGGGTCGGCCGTCGCGAGCTCGGCCCAGCCGACCACCTGCCCGCGGCTGTTGGCACCGGCGGCGAAGCCATGGGTACCGCCCAGGGTGGGTAGCGGGGTCATCGCACCTCGCCTCCAGACGAACCCGCGGCAGACGTGACCGGTGGGGCTGGGAAAGAAGAACGAGCAGCTCCACAGCTCGTGGCGCGGGTCCAGGTCGGCGGTTTCGGCGACGCCGACGATGATCCCGCGATTGCTCTTGACCGGCCACAGCACGGCACTGTTGGGTCCGCCGAGCGTGCCGAGGTCCATTGCCGCGCCGTCGCGCCACAGGGTCGCGTGGGTCACTTCGTCGCCGTCCGGATTGGAGAACCCGGCGATCCAGCCGCGGTCGTTGATGCTGATCCCGGCGCTGCTGGTCCCGCCGAGCGACGCGAGCTCGGTGATCACGTAGGTGCTGCTCTCACTCACGTCCTCGGCGGGTTGCAGGCCGGAATGGGCCGCAGCCGGCGGCGCCCCCACCACGGCCACGAGCAACAACGTGAGCGCGGCGCTCAGCCTGGAGGTTCGAACGGCGGTCCTCATGGCGGTGTCAACCCCCTTTGTCCGAGATTCAGACGTCGGTCACGCGGCTCCCCGCTCGCCCGGCGATTTGGCGGCGTCGCCCGCGATCCAGAGATGAGTCATCGCCACCGCGCGCCATGGGCGCCAACGGTCGATCAGGGCGCGGGCCGGTGCGGCGGCGTCCGTGCTGACGTTGAGGAGGCGCGCGAGCTGCTGGGTGGAGACGGGGAAGGCGTCGGACTCACCGAGGCGCAGGGCAACGTGATGGGCCGCGGCGGTTCCGATCCCCGGGATCGCCCTGAGCGACGCGACGAGGCGCTCGAACGTGACGCTCCGGTCCAGCCGGATCCGGCCGTCGGCGACGGCCGTTGCGAGGGCGCGGATCGCGCTCGCTTTGGCCGCGGGCAGGCCGAGGGCGCTCAGGTCAGCGTTGGCGAGGACCGCCGCCTCCGGAAAGAGGTGGGAGAGGCCGAGCTCCTCGAGGCCGGCGGCCGGTGCGCCGTAGCGCTCGACGAGCCGACCGACCGCGGCGTTCGCCTCCCCGTTGGCGACCGTCTGCCCGACGACGGCGCGGACGCTGCTCTCGAACCCGTCCCAGGTCCCGGGCACCCGAACTCCGGGGCGAGCCCGGACCACCGGTCCGATGACCGGATCGCGTCCGAGCTGACGGACCGCCTCTTCCTGGTCGGTGTCCAGGTTGGCGATGTGACGCGCTCGCTGGACGATGTGGACGAGCCCCTCCCAGTGGGGCAGGTGGACGCGCAGTACCAGGTGGTCGTCACCGCCCGGAGCCAGCTCCAAGACGCCGGGATCACCACCGATCTGCACGGTGCGCCGGTAGACGTCACCGGCGACCCGCTCGACCCCGGGGATCGCCGTGCGATCGAGCAAGGCGACCACCGCCGGCCAGTCCAGTGGGCCGTGGAAGGCGAGGCGCAGCGCCAGCCCACCGTCGGCGACCAAACGGTCGAACCGGCGGCGCTTGGTCCGCAGGTCGCGCGGTGACGCCCGGAACACCTCCTGGCAGACCCGATTGAACTGTCGGGCGCTCCCGAAGCCGGCGGCGAAGGCGATCTCGGTGATCGTCAGGTCCGTGTCGTCGAGAAGCCGGCGGGCGAAGTGCGCGCGCGCCGACCGGGCCAATCCGTCCGGCGTCACGCCGAGATGGGCGAGGAACAGCCGGCGCAGATGCCGGCCCGACACCCCCAGGCGGGCGCCGAGATCAGCCTCGCTCCCGTGATCCAGCGCGCCGTCGAGGATCATCCCAACCCCGCGGCACACCAACTCCGGCTGGGTCGCCGCGACTGCGATCGGTTCGCGGTACGGGCGGCACCGCAGACACGCCCGGAAGCCCGCCGCCTCGGCGGCCGCGGCGAGCGGGAACCGCCGGACGTTCTGCGCCGACGGTTGAGCTGAACACCCCGGCCGGCAGTAGATCCCGGTGGTTACGACCGCCGCTACCCCAGACATCGGGTCCTGGCCTATCGTCGTCCGCCCACCCACGCCAGTCAGATCCGGACAAGAAGCCGTGACCTCGACCGGCTCAGGACTGTCGGTCGTGGGCGCGAAGCGCGGCGACGAAACGATCGATGGAGCGGTGGCCGGTGCGGAAGTAGGTCTCGTTCGGATGGATCGCCCGGCGCGGCATCAACTCCAGCAGGGTCCACGGCCCGAGGTGCGGCGACAGCAGTAGCTCGATCGGGAGCCATCGTGAGCACAGCGTCCGGCGCAGCTCGCCAGTCAGCGACCACGTCTCTCCGACCGGGCACGGGGCGTCCAGACGGAGATGACCGTCGTCGTGCTCCGCTTGCTGCCACCACGTACCGAGCACGAGGGCGAGCCGTCCGCCGGGCACGTCGATCAAGCGCCGAAACGTCGGGCCGGCGTAGCCAACGGTACCCAGCGCGGTCCGCACCGAGAATGCCCGCGGCACGACGGATCCCACCGTCGACCTCCAGCCTCCCGACCACCGGCCGAACGTGGCCAAGCGATCGGCGCGTGGGCCGGGGATGTAGGCGAGCTGTTCCGTCGGGATCTCGACGACTTCGACCTGGCGGCGTCTGACCATGTCCCGCCTCCCGGAGCCGACGCTACCCCCGCTCGGCGTCGTCCTCGACCGGCGGGCACTTTTCGCGGTTGCCCTGTGAGCGGTGTCTTGTCAGAGCTCCGCGAGTACCGTGTGCGCACGCCGGTGGGCGCCGGCGCAGCGAGGGGGTGCATCATGACATTGCTCGAGCTGGATTGGCCGTCGGATTGGGTGCAGCCGCCGGAGCCTGTGCCGCTCGAAGCCATCGACCTGGGGGCGATGGAGGGGTTCTGGGACCAGCCCGACTCGTTCCGCGACGGCGCCTTCTTCACGCTCCGCCACGAGCGCCCGGTGCCGTTCTTCTCGGACCCCGAGCTTCCTGGCTTCCCGGTCGGTCCGGGCTTCTGGTCGGTGACGACCTTCGACGACGTGTGGAAGGTCAGCCGGCAACCGAAGACCTTCAGCTCGGTGCCGTCGATCGTGATCTCCGACATCCAGCCGGAGGTGGCTGAGTTCTACGGCTCGATGATCGTGCTCGACGACCCCCGCCACGCCCGCTTGCGGCTGATCGTGCAGAAGGCGTTCACGCCGAGGATGGTGGCGCTCGTCGAGGACGCCGTGCGGACGCGCGCCCGGAGCATCGTCGAGCGGATGATGGCGCGTCACCCCGACGGACGCTGCGACATCGTGCGGGAGATCGCCGCCCCGCTGCCGCTGCAGATCATCTGCTCGATGATGGGCATCCCGGAGGAGGACGAGGACCGGGTCTTCGGCTGGACCAACGTCATCCTCGGCGAGTACGAGAGCGACGAGGACTACGCCAAGTTCGAGCTGGTCTCCCAGGACATCGGCGCCTACGGCGTGGCCATGGCGATGGACCGCCGCAGCAACCCGCGCGACGACCTCTGCACCGCACTCGTGCAGGCCGAAGTGGACGGCGAGCGGCTGAGCGACGCCGAGATCGCCTCGTTCTTCATCCTGCTGGCCACGGCCGGCAACGAGACCACGCGCAACGCGATCAGCCACGGCGTGCTGGAGCTCACCCGCCATCCCGACCAGCGCGACCGGTGGTGGGCGGACTTCGACGGGCTCGCCAAGTCCGCCGTCGAGGAGATCGTCCGCTGGGCGTCACCGGTGATCTACATGCGCCGCCGGGTCACCGAGGACACCGAGGTCGGCGGGCAGGCCATGAAGGCCGGCGAGAAGGTGGCGATGTGGTACGCCTCGGCCAACCGCGACGAGGCCCACTTCCCCGATCCGTACCGGTTCGATCTCACCCGGGACCCCAACCCGCAGATCGGCTACGGCGCCGGCGGACCCCACTTCTGCCTCGGGGCCAACCTGGCCCGACGGGAGATCACGATGGCCTTCCGCGAGCTCTGCGCGCAGGTTCCCGACCTCCACGCCGTCGACGACCCCGACATGCTCCACTCCCCGTTCATCCACGGCATCAAGCGACTGGACTGCGAGTTCACGCCACGCTGAACAGCTCGCGCGACGACCAGCGGGCGAACCTGTTCGGCCGTGTTCGGCGCCTTGGTCATCGAAAATCGCCCGCATGGTGGGGCAATTAGGTGACCAAAGCGAATACGCGAGCGTCGAGGCGGTTCGCCAGCCGAGCATTACGGTCGCGGTCAATGAGCGAGAAGCCGAGCTACCTCGGGCTGCTGAACGCCATCTCGGTGGCCGAGTCCGACGCTGGTGAGTATCTGGCTGCATGGGCCACGGTCACGCCGAGATCCGACGTGAAGGCGGTGATCAACACCATCGCCCTGCGCGAGTCCGAGCACGGTTTGGCCTTCGCCAAGCGCATCGACGAACTGGGCTACTCCGTCAGACCAAAGCCCGATCCCAAACACGCCGAGCGAATGGCGATCGCCGCCAGCGCCGACATGTCGGACCGCGAGAAGTTCGAGGCGCTCGGACTCGGTGGGCGGCCGCAGAACGGTGAGCGGGACATCTTCGACACCTTCTTCGAGAACAAGGATCTCGACCCCGTCACGGGCGGGTTGCTCGGTCGCTACGTGGCGGAGGAGCGCGACAGTGGCCGCCGGCTCGCCGATTGCTACGCGCTGCTCTGCGCCGATGGCAAGCGGAAGGCGAAGTCCGGGTCGACCCGGCGGGCCGTCAGCAGTACTCCCAAGTCGACGTCGGCATCGTCGGGAACAGCACGTCGAGCAGCAGCGCCCCGGCGTCGGTCGTAAGGAGACAGTCCGCCGTCGTCCGCTCGACCTCGTCGACGGAACGGCTCCCGAACAGCAGGTGGAGCAGGTCGTCCCGCCGGATGCGCGCATCGACCCCGGCTTCGCGGTCGTCGGTGGGACGGATCCACGGCCCGACGGCGGTGAGTTGTCCGTGGTCGAACCGGAGCCGGAACCCGTCCTGGTACAGGTCGATGTGCAGGTCTCCGGTCCAACCCACCGCGGGCGAGGCCGCGAGGCGCGCTTCGAGCACGGGAGCGATGGCCCGCAGGAAGGCGACGACGTCAGGCACCCGGACGTACAACCCGTAGGTCCCCGGTTGTCCCCAGCCGAGGCGGGTGGCTGCACAGCGTGTCGCGGGGTGCGATCTGGGCAAGGCGAGGCGAACGCCTCGCCCTGGGCCGTCGGCATGGGCGCGCACCTGCTGCTCCACGTGCGCGAGGACGGCCGCGGTGGGTCCCAGCCAGTCGGTCCCCCGGCGCAACTCGATGGCCCGAACGGACAGCAGGCCGTCGACGAGCCGACGGCTGTGGGCGACGTAGCCGACGGGCGTCGCACCCTGTGTCTGCGGCTCGATGACGAGGATCTCGCAGGCGACCAGGCCACCGGGGCGTCGCAGCAACTCCAGGCTGAAGCCCTCGGCGCCGCGCAACGGCCCGAGCACCGTGCCGCTCGGCGCGTCGGCCTCGAGCGCGGCGAGGAACTCCACGTCGGCCGCGGTCGCGGTCCGGAGCGTGAACTCGGACGATGGCGGTTGGGCCGCATCCCCCAGCCAGATGATCGGCCGCGGCGGCAGATCGACGGCATAGGTGTAACCGAACTGGCGGTAGTACCACGGGATTCCGGCGATGAACTGCCACACCTGCCCCCGCGCCTCGCCCCACTCGTGGATCACGTCGAACTGGGCGCGAATCAGTCCCCGGCGCCGGTACTCGGGGTGGGTGGCGACCAGCTCCGGCTGGCCCGTCGAGATCGGGACGCCGGCATACGACCACACCTGCGGGATCAGGAAGATCGCCGAGACGATCCGTCCTGACGCGGTGTCCTCGACCACCGTCACGTCGCGTTCGACTTGAAACGTCGGGTGCGGTGTCTCGAACAGATCACGGGTCCAGTCGGCGAGCGCCAGACGGGGCGTACTGCCGTCGCCGTGCATCGTGGCGTTGAATTCGACGAGCTCGTCGGCGTCCTCGAGACGGGCGGACCGCAGGATCAAGCCATCGCCGAGCGTACGCGGCAACGCGCCGGTCGGCGCAGCGTCACTCACCGAGCGTCAGCCGATCCCCGATCGAGTCAGCTGCACCAGGAACTCATGGCAGCGGACGGCCCGCTGTTCGTCCTCGGACTTGCACTGCCTGATGAACGACGCCACGTCCTCGTGCTCGCTCGAGTGGGCGTCGTCGAGGAACTTGTCGTAGGTCTCAGCGGCCTTCAAGGCGTGGTACTGGATGCTGATGAGGTCATAGACGATGTCGTCGGCGATGGTGTGCTCGCTGGCCATGCGGAGCGCCTCCTTCGTTTCTGCTTTGGACTCCAACCAACTGTTCCCCATATTGGGGACGATGAACACCGCCGGCTTCCCGTTGGAGGAACATGGCGTGTGACCGCGTCGAATGAGCCCTATTACCGGAGTGACTTGGCTCTGGTCCACCACCTCGGCTTCGGGTTCCACGCCGACGGGTGTGCGCCGGGCATCTTGACGCTGCTCGAGCCGGTGCGGGCCCGTGACGGCGTGGTCCTGGAGCTCGGTTGCGGCAGCGGCCTGCTCACCAAGCACCTGGTGGACGCCGGCCATCGGGTCATCGCCACCGACGCCTCGCCGGCGATGCTCGCCCTCGCCCGCGACCACGCCCCCGGCGTCGAGCGCAGCTACCGGCTGACCTTGCCCGACGATCCGATCCCACCCGCTGACGCCATCGTGGGAGTCGGCCACGCCCTCAACTACTTACCCGACCAAGGGGCCATCGATCGGGCCCTCGCCGCGATCGCCGACGCGTTGCAGCCCGACGGGGTGCTGGCCATCGACCTGTGCGATCTGGAGTGGGGCGAGGCTCGACGCGGCGCACCCCCTTACGCCCGCGTGACCGACGAGTGGGCGATCGTCACCGAGTTCGACATGCCGTCGCCCGACCGATTCGTGCGCACGATGGCGATCTTCGTGCGCAACGACGACGGCGGATGGCGCCGTGACGACGAACGTCACGACAACGTGCTGGTCGACACCTCCGCCGTCCCCGCGCTGCTCGCCGAGCACGGTGTGGGAGCAACCGTCGCTCCCTCGTTCGGCGCCGTGCCGCTCCCGACCGGACTCCGGGCGATCGTCGGCCGAAAGCTCCCGGCGACTCGCTGATCGTCAGGTGAGCATCTACGTCGTCCCCTGCCGTTCGTCAGAGGACGACGGCGGCGAGAAGCGCGAGCGCGACGCCGAAGGCGACGACAACGGCGCCGACTCGTCGCATCGAGCGCCGATAGGCGTCGAGGCGACGATCCCTGCTGTGCAGCCCGCGGGCGAAAGCGCCGGCGGCCCGAATCCGTCCCTCGATCGTGAACAGCTCGCCTGGTTCACTGGTCGCCGGCTGCCAATCGGTCACCGGCCTGCGTGTGTTCGACACGTCCGCTCACGGTAGGCAGCACACGACAGATGTCAACCCAATTGGCTCAGCAGGTAGACCAGCGTCGGTGAGCGATCGTGAGCTGGTCGTGCTCGGTACGGCGAGTCAGGTGCCGACCCGTCACCGCAACCAGAATGGGTACCTCCTGCGGTGGGACGACAACAGCGGCGTGCTGTTCGACCCCGGTGAGGGCACCCAGCGGCAGTTCATCCTGGCCGGCGTCAGCCCGCGGGCGGTGTCGCGGATCTGTCTGACCCACTTCCACGGTGACCACTGCCTGGGACTGCCCGGCATGCTGATGAAGCTGGCTCTGGACGGTGGCCGCCTCCCGGTCGATGTGCACTACCCATCGGGCGGGCGCGAATTCTTCAACCGTCTGTGCCGGGCCTCGCTCGGTCAGGACCGGGTCGAGACCCGCGGGTGGGCGACGGCGGCCCGCTCCGCCGTCGATTGCGGGGCGTACACCCTTCGTTCGGCGCCGCTGCATCACCGGGTGGAGACACTGGGCTGGCGGATCGACGAACCCGATGGCCGAAGAATGCTGCCCGAGCGCCTGGCCGCCTTCGGCGTCGCCGGCCCGGACGTCGGCCGCCTGGGCCGCGATGGCCGCCTCGAGCTCGACGGGCGCACGATCACCGTGGAGGAGGTCAGCGCGCCGCGGCCGGGGCAGTCAGTGGCGTTTGTCATGGACACCACCTGGTGCGAGGGCGCGCTCGAGCTGGCCGACGGTGTCGACCTGCTCGTGTGCGAGTCCACGTTCCTGGACCGTGACGCCGATCTCGCCGAACGGTTCATGCACCTGACGGCGCGACAGGCCGCCCGGCTCGCCGCCGAGGCGGGAGCCCGACGGCTCGTGCTGACGCACTTCTCGCGCCGCTATGCCGACGTGACGGCGTTCGCCGCCGAGGCGGGGGAAGTGTTCGCCGACGTCGTCATCGCCGCCGACCTCGATCGAGTCGAAGTCCCACCCCGGCGCTGACCCGGACTGCTGTGGGCAGACTGGTTCCGTGACAGGTCGCGGCCGTTCGGGTCGGACGGACATCCTGACCATCGCCGACACTCACCTCGGGGCGGGCCAGGCGGACCGGCTGATCGAACGGATCGCGGGCGAGCTGCGCCGGGCCGACTTGATCCTCCATGCCGGTGACATCACCCACCCCTCGGTCCTCGACGCGCTGCGATCCCACGTGCCCGACGACTGTCTGTACGCGGTACGCGGCAACAACGACATCGCCCTCGACGAGCTTCCCACCCGGCTGGCAATCGACGTCGACGGCTGTTTGGTGGCGATGGTCCATGACAGCGGGCCGGCGGCCGGTCGGGCCAAACGGCTCAGAAAGTGGTTCCCCGACGCCGACGCCGTCGTGTTCGGGCACTCTCATTTGCCGTGGCACCAGACCGACGTCCGGGCCGGCGACGGTCGAGTCCAGCACCACATCAATCCCGGCTCGGCCATGCTGCGACGGCGCGCCCCGACCTGCAGCGTCGCCCACCTCGTCGTCGCCGACGGGGCCATCGTGGCGGTACAGCACGTCCCCGTCGGACCCGCCGCCGCCGGTTCGTGACCGGACGAGCTGCGTCGACGTTCCAGGAGCCCTGGACAGACCCGATCTGTGTCACCGCATGCGCGTTCGACGACGGATGCGGTGACACAGACACTGAGGAAGGCCGCTATACCAGCGGCGTGGCGGCTCGAGGATGCGCCCGGGTGGGTTGTTCGGGATGGCAGTACCGCGACTGGCGGGGCGTGGTGTACCCGGCCACGCTTCCGCAGCGCAACTGGCTGGGTCACTACGCCACGCTGTTCGACACCGTGGAGATCAACAACAGCTTCTACCGGTTGCCCAGTGAGTCCGCGGTCAAGGGCTGGAGCGCCACGGTGCCGCCCGGATTCGTCTTCGCCCTCAAGTTGGGCGCCTTCGGCTCCCACCGCATGAAGCTGCGCGACGCCGCGTCGTGGCTTCCGAACCACATGGTGCGGGTC
>JBKOUV010000244.1:0-21035 GCA_046723555.1 Actinomycetota bacterium
TCGGCGGCGACTGGTACACCCGACGCACCGACACCGACAAGCGACGCGACCACCTCATCCGACAACTCCACGACCTCGGCTACGGCGTCACCCTCACCAAAGTCGCCTGACGCGTCCGGGGGATTCTCCTTACAGATGCCGATCGGTGTGCAGTCTCGCCGGGTCTCGATCGGCGTTCGGTGCTGTCGTTCGGTGCGTAACGTGAACGTTGGCGCATCTGCTGTTCGAGATTGCCCGAGGGCTGTTACGCGGACGACCGTGGTCTGTACGACGTCTGTTGGTTGAGGGCAGCGAGCACGTCGCGTGCGAACTCTCGGGTGCTGGTCGCGTTCGCTCGGAGGAGCGAACCGATGGGTTCGACCAGGCGGCGCGGGTAGGTCGATCCGGGGCTGATCGCCGCGGCGTAATGATCGAGCGTGGATTCGGCCTCGGCCAGGAAGTCGGTGATGTCGATGTCGCGGGTGATCTGTCCGGCGAGCCCTCGCGCCCGACACATGGCGAAGGCGAGGCGGGCCTCGCTGACCGTGCCCACACAATCAGTCGGCTTGTAGCTCTCCAGCCCCAGCATCTTGCGGAGGACGGCACGGTTCTCGGGCAAGTCGAAGAGGTTGACATCGATGGTCGCGGCGACCGTTTCCGGGGGCAGCCAGGCGACGTAGTTCATCCACACGTACAGGCATTTGGCGCAGCGACAGCACCACGGCTTCTGCTGGGCGCACGAGTGGGTGCTCGGAACGGCGCCGAGATCACGACGCAGCAGCGAGAAGACGTTGATGTCGTAGATCGGGCGCAACAGGTGGAACATCGTCACGTTCGAGACGAGCTCGCTGCGGACGTAGGCGTGAAGCAGTTGCTCGGCCGCCGAGCTCATCCCCCACAGGTAGTTGATGGCTTCGCCCGTCTTGCCCCACACGAGGTTGTGTTCGTCCGTGCTCCGCGTGATGCCGAGCGCCACTTCCGTGAACCCGTGCTGGAGAGCCACGGGCAGGGCCGTCCAGTAGGAGCTGACCGTCTCTGCCGCCACGATTCGGCGCACTCCGAGTTCCGGATAGGCGGCCCGGATCGGCGCGTCCACCGCATCATCGAGGACCCACGCCCGGTGGACTCGCCGCGGCCTGCAGTGCGCCACCAACGCGTCGATCAGGTCATGCTGACGCTCGCCCCGCCCGTAGGTGGAGTGCGAGTAGATGAACGCGTCATAGTCGATTCCCGCCCGCTCCAGCAGCTTCATGCTGACGAGGCTGTCCTTGCCGCCACCACACAGCATGAGCAGTTTGGTCGGGCCTTCGACGACGTCGATGGCGGTGCTCGTGTTGTCGACGAGGTCCGGTGCCGCCGGACGGGGCAGCCGATAGTGCGGGAGGTCGTTCTCCATGCGCCACACGCCCCACACGTTGTGGAACAACGTTTCCCACAACGCCCAGAACGATTCGGTGAGCAGGTCGTCGTAGCGGCCGACCGCGATCTCAGTTGGTGACAGGCTGCCCGCCTTGTTCGCCTCGAAGGCAAGCAGGTGGAAATACACCTTGCGCATGAGGTCGCCGCCGTAACGGGCCTCGAGCTCTCCGAAGTCGACGTCGTCATACCAGTAGGTCGTACTGAGGTGGAGATCTCCGACCCCGTACCGCAACACCAGGTGACGACGGCCCCGCACAACCGGTTCCAAGAACAGACGACGCACGCGGAGAACCTATGACACACCGGACCACCAACGCAGATGTGGCCGACGTGTCGCCGGATCATCCCTCTTGGCGGCGTATGTTCCCATCGTCGTCGTTCGGGCCGATCGTTGTGGCGTCGTTGCTCTTGCCCGTTGATCACGGCGGCGATGATGTTGCGATCGACGGGGCTCGGATCGGTCGCTACAAGTCGCTCGCCGCTGCGGCGACGACTGCGGCGACGATCGGATCCCACTCGAAACCAGGCTGGCGCGTGACGGTGATGAAGTCGTTCACTCCGTAGATTGCGGCAACGCCTCCGGCCGCGAACACCGCCTCCGCGAATCGGTGACCGGCTGCGGCCTCGGCGCTGGAGAAGTTGAGCGTCACCGGGAGCGTGGTGTCCAACGTGAACTTCATCGCGTTCGGGTTCGGTGTTGGCGAAGGCGAAGCGTGGGCCACCGGTTGATCGTACGACCGGCGGCCAGCAGCCGCCGACTGGTTGGTTCTGCCCCGGCCGCCGCCCCGAGTCATCGCCGCCACCGAGAGGTAATCGTCCGGGCGCGTCGCGAAGGCGTCAACGGCGTCATTCGGCGCGGGCCGGCGGCAGGCACGAACGGCTGAGATCCGGAAGAGCGCGAGAATGGAGGTGTCTTCCGAGCTGGGAGGTCGACATGGACGGACGCCGAGTCAGCGAGCTCACCCGACTGCCGCACACAGTGCCTCGGCTCCGGCGCCACCCGCGTCCGCTGCCCCGATCGTGGGCGTTGGCGGTGGGAGCCGGTTGGCCGCTGCTGTTGGTCGTCATGACGGCCTTGGCCCCGGAGCCGGCCGATCCGAATGCTGTCCCGACTCTCGTTGACTCGGCTGTGTTTGTGGCGGGCATGGTTGGACTTTTCGGCACCATCGCGACCGCGGTCGCTCGCCAGTCGAAGGCGTTGGTGTGGTCGACGGGCCTGGGGGTCCTGTGGGTGGCGACAACAATCGCCTGCCCGCTTACGGGGCACCACGACGCGGTGGGATGGCAGTGGTACACCGAGTTGGCGTCCAGTACCAGTCTGCTTCTGTTCAGCCTCACCGGCATCGGCCTGCTACTGCGCCCTCGCTTGAGCCAGGTGTGGGCGAGGAATTGATGCGGCGCCGACCTGCTGTCCCGGAACCACCGGCGACGTCCTGATTTCCCGTGCAACGTCCGTACGAACGCGGTCGGGTTCTGTGGCTTCGTTCAGTGCGGCCGGTTTCTTCTGACCGGCGTCCCGGTCGGCGTGTCGTTGAGCAGCTGGCCAGGCCGCCACCTGAAGTGCCAAGAATCGCGCTGCCGATACGAGCCGAGCGCGCGGCGACCACAGGTATGCCGTGCTGCACCGACTGCGCGTGATCGGGCGACGTCGTCGTTGTGGTCGTTCTGCGCTCGCCCACCGCGCCGGCGAAGATCGTTCTGCGTGCCGAGTGCAGGGCGGGCGGACACCCCGGAGAGGGCGGTCTTGGTGGGGTGCAGCGAGGACACCGGGATGACCGTCGACCTAGGAGCGTTGGAGAGCGGCGGCGAGGCGGGCCATGACCCGGCCGTAGCCAATGAGTTCCTTTGGTTCGCCTGGTGTGCCGCTGGCCGCAGGTGTGGTGTCGGGGATCCCGACCGCGGTCGCGAGCATCGGCGCCGCCTCGGTTCGGAAGTACCGGGACACGAGACCGTCGTAGAAGGTCAGTCCGGTCGCCCCGTCGCCGAGTGCGACGGCGTTGAGGGCGAGCCGCCCGGCGGCGATGCCGGCCTCGAGTTGCGCGGCCCGGTAGCCGCGGCCGCCGAGCGCCTCGGCCAGGGGTGCCAGCGCGGCAGCGTGGAACACCGTGTACGCGGAGTCCCCTCCGAGGGGCTGGTCGACGCAGAGGTGAGCGCCGATGGCGCGGGGATCGTCGCTTCGGGTCCGGCCCTCGAACCCGTCGGCGGCCGTGTAGCGGTATCCGCCCGGCTCCGCATCGGCGACTTCGTGCACGTTGACGAAGTGCTCGAGCAGTGTGCCGGCGGGTGCGGCGTCGAGCGGCACCGCTCGCGACGCGGCCGCCATTCCCCACTCGAGCAGATCTGAGGGCGCGGTCTGGCGGCGGAACAGGCGGGTGGCGCCCCGGCGCAAGATGACGTGCTCGATGCGATCGCCGGGTGCCGCGGCGGGAGGCGGTTCGACGCTGGCCGGCGCTGGCCGGGAGACCGCCACCGCTGCCTGCTGCCATCGGGCGATCGCCTCGAGGTCGAGCGCGGTGTCGGCCTGCGCGTCGACCACCAACGGGAACCGCAGCACCCGGCGGGCCACCGGCTCGGCCCGTGCCGCCACCGGCCCGAGGCTGCCCACTGGGGGGAGTCGCAGCTCCCCCTCGCCGAGCCGGACCACCGCGAGGGGCACTTCGTCGATGCCGTCGACCCCCACCAGGCCGGCCACCGCGGCGTCGGGGAACCCGGTCATGACGTGGACAGACAGCCCATGGGAGTCTGCGACCGCCAACAAGTTGGCGAGCAGCGCGCCGGCATCCCACCACAGGTGGCGCCAGCCCCGTTCCCCATACTTCCAACAGGTGCGGAACGGGATCCCGGTGAGCACCAAGACGACCCCATCGCACACGTTCACCCCGCGGCGTACGGGCACCAGGGCGTGGGCGAGGGGTTGGTAGTGCTGCACGTCGGCACCCACGACGTAGACCTCCACCGGGTGCAGGTTGCCCGCCGACATCGCGGACCGGAACCAGATCGGATCACCATCAACCGTCCGAGCCAACCGCGTCACACCGGCGGCAAGGAACAGCAGTGTGCCAAGCAGACTCTCATCGACCAATCGCGACTCGCCCCGGCGGCCCGACAGCACCTCGACGGCTGGCAACGACGAGCGCCGTAAATCGCGGGGCAACAAGACGGCTTGTACGCCCGGATACGTCTTCAGCGGGGCGGGTCGGTTCCTTGGATCCATCGGACGGAACGCCAGCAGCCGGTCAGGGCGAGCCGGTTGCTCGCCGTGCATCGTCGAGCGATGAAGCGCCTCGACCGACTCCCATCCGTGCACCACCCCAGTCTGCCGATACGCGGCGCCGCTCAATCCAAAGTCACAGCGGAACGCGCCCCGGCCAGGGCCCGCCCAGTGCCCCGGCGCGCGTACTCATCGCTGAGTCGGCGGCGTGGTTAGCCAACCCAACCGTCACTGCACCCGGCGATCGGGGCGACGGAATGCGAAGAGGTCGGCGGGCGGCCCAAGAAGGTCACGGTCAGCCGATCACGGCATCACGTTCCGTTGTCATGCGGCGTCCAGGACTCCAATCCGATGTACGCCGACGTGGTCAACGCGGCGGGTGAGAGCTGACCGCCGATGCGGATGCGGGTCGAGCGCGTCATGGGTCTCTTGGAGGCTCAGGAAGCTGGAGCCCGAATTGTTGGCGGCCGTGGCGGATCCCTTCCGGATCGGTCGCCGTTCCGTAGCTTTTCTGGCGCTCTTCAGCCGTCCCGAGTGGTTCTGCGAGCTCAGCTCGTGGAGTCCGCCGGATCGTCGACAGCATCCCCTCCGCAGCCGGTTGCCGATCGTGGCCGCGGCGGCGATGTCGATCATTCGAGTTGCGGCGCAACGAAACCGTCTACCGTGCGCATGACGAGGAGGAATTCTGTGGCTGAGCCTGGACTGCTCGACCGCCTGCGGTCCGCGCCGGTGATCTGCGCCGAGGGCTATCTCTTCGAGCTCGAACGGCGGGGATACCTGCAGGCTGGCGCGTTCGTGCCCGAGGTGGTGCTCGAGCATCCGGAGATGGTGGCTGGGCTACATCGCGAGTTCATTCACGCCGGCTCCGATGTCGTCGAGGCCTTCACCTACTACGCCCACCGGGAGAAGCTGCGCCTGATCGGTCGGGAGGCGGACCTGGAGGTGATCAACCGCGAGGCTTTGCGCATCGCCAAAGACGTCGCCGCCGAGAGCGGGGCGCTGTTCGCCGGTGATGTCTGTAACACCAACGTCTTCACCCCTGGCGACGCGGCCGCGGTGACCTCGACGCAGCGGATGTTCGAGGAGCAGGTCGGCTGGGCGGCCGAGGCGGGAGTCGACTTCGTGATCGCCGAGACGCTCTCGTGGGGCGGGGAGGCCCTGCTCGCCCTCGAAGCGATCAACGCGGTGGGCCTTCCGGCGGTCGTCACCCTCGCCATCCATCGGGATGGCCATACCTGGGAGGGATGGACGCCTGCCGATGCCTGCCGTCGTCTGGAAGAGGCCGGAGCCGACGTGGTGGGACTGAACTGCGCCCGCGGGCCGCGCACGATGCTCCCGCTGCTCGAGGCCATCCGAGGCGAGGTCACCGGACCGATGGCGGCCCTCCCGGTGCCGTACCGTACGACGGAGGAGCAACCGACCTTCCAGTCGCTTCGCGACCCGCGGGAGCCGTCTGCGGACGTCATGGCGTTCCCGACCGCTCTGGACCCGTTCACCTGCACGCGCGACGAGATGGGCCGCTTCGCCTCCACCGCCCACGCGATGGGGATCGACTACATCGGGGTCTGTTGCGGTGCGGGGCCGCACCACATCCGCAGCGTGGCCGAAGCGCTCGGGCGGACCCCGCCGGCGAGCCGATACAGCGCCGACATGTCCAAGCACGCCTACTTCGGCACGGACCCCGGCATCGGCAGCGAGCAGCGGGATCACGCCGCCAAGCTCTGAGGTTGCCGCGCACGCGAAGCCGGAGAACGGGGAGACCAGCGTGAAGGCGAGCGCCGTGGGGCGGGGCTGCAACCCGAAATTCCCAGCCAAATGAGCTGGCTGACCTGCCGAACCGAAGCAGAACCCTGATCGGAGCGGCATCCGAGAAGTCACAATCCGATGACTCCGCGTCAGACAGTCCAGGCCACCCGTGTACACCAAGCGAGATCGCCGGATGTCCGCGTATGCGCACGCGAACTACATGCCGCTATGTGCACGGTCGGCCATGCTCGACGGCGGCGTACGGTGCTGCCGTTCGGGCACGGTGAGGGCTGGGGACGGTCCGGACTGCGACGCGAACTCGCACCGGGAGCGTTGTGTTGACCGCCAGGCGCGCCGTGCGGTCAGGCGCCAGCCTTCAGCTGGCAGATCGCCAGGTGAGCGGCGAGCACCGACTCCCGCGCATCACTCGACAACCCTGCGTCGGCCTCGGCGGCCACCTTCGCACTATCGCCGGCCTGCTCCAGCTCCACCACGAAGTCGCGATCAGGTACGCCACCGGTCGCGTGCTTCCTCGCCTTCGCAAGCTTCGCCTGGAACTCTCCGACGACGGCCACCAGCACAGGCGATGCGCCCGCATCGGCTTCGACATGACGCACAGCGTCGGTGATCTTCTCCACCACTTCATCGAACGCGACCATCATCGTCCCTTCCTCGGGTCGCTGCTAACGAACGAATACGGTGCCTTCTCGCTCGACGAGCACGCCCCGACCGAGGGGCAGGACCCTCGTCAGCAGACGGTAGCCAGTATCCGCGCCGGGGATCTTCGCGAAGAAGCCCTACGGGCCCCGGGTCATCCGCTCCGTGGCCACGTCGTATCTGGCGCCATGCCACGGACAGACCAGGCAACTCTCCCGGGCGAACGATCCATTGGCGAGATCGGCACCGAGATGCCGACAACGGCGAGTCACCGCAACAGCTCACCGTCCGCGTTTCCCACTACGTACCGTCCGGCACCGCGGACAACTCCCGGCACCAGCTCGGCGGCGGCCCCCACCTCAGTCTCTCGTGCCATCGCCCCTCCCACGGTCACCTCGTTCGCCGTAGCCAGCGGCGCCCTGCCCGTGCCGACCGTCATAATCGAACGCGCTGGCGGCGACGCCCACGCCGCGACCGAGCGGGCATCGACGTCGGTCCGCATTGACCGGGTCGTCCCTGGTCGCAGCCTCGGCGTCGTGATCACCCACCACCCGTCGCGTAGATGCCGATCTGGGCGGGGTCGTGACGATCGCGTGGCGGCATTCGGTGCGGCGCGTTATGTCGTCGGAGCGCTCGTGATCAGCAGCGACTGACTGTGATCGGACGGCGACAGTCAGACAGCTCGCGGTGGGAGCACCATCCCCACCATCCAACCAGCGTCGCTTCGCTCGAGCGCGACCAGTCCGCCCTGCTGGAACTGCAGGAGCGGATCGTCGGCGGAGCCGGTGAGGAGCATCGTGGCTAGCCGCGCGAGATGGGGAAGGTGACCGACGAGCATGAGGTCCTCGATCTCGTCAGCGATGCGTCGGACCCAGGCCGTCGTGTCATCGTTCGGCGCTAGTGCATCGGACTGCTCGACATCAACGTCGAGCAGTCGACCCCAGATCTCAGCGGTCTGGCGAGCCCGCTTCTTGCCGGAATGGACCACCCGGCGAGGTCGCACACCGAGCCGCTCGACTGCCCGGCGAGCAACGCGAGCGACCTCGTCAGCACCGTCTGTAGTGAGCGGCCGTTCAGGGTCCTCGTCCTCGGACTTCGCCTGCCCGTGCTGGACGAGATAGAGCTTCATGCCAACCAAGGTACGAGGCGCCACGCGGTCCCTTCGACGGCACGGCTCTCATCCGCGGACGCCCAAACCGGTCGTGGGGTTTCAGCGGGGGACTCACGCCCGAGGTGCGCATCTGGCGCGCTTTGGAGAAAGGAGCGAGCGACGATCTGTGTGGCGATTCGGTGCTCAGCAGTAAGGGCGGAGTGAGCGAACCGCACCTGCTGACGATCAGCATGTGGTATGGAACAGCGCCGCGACGCGTTCACCAGCCTCAACGAGACGGTTGTACTCGGCGATCGCCGACCCGGTCTCTTCGCGCACGACGCGGATACCGCGCTCTTTCAGCAGCGCGATGGTCTCGTCGCAGGTTTCGAGTCGCAGCTGACGGCCGCGGCTCAGCACCATGACGTCGGATGCCTCTCGAGGAGCTCCGACACGTCGGCGGGCTGGATCCCGGGACGGTGTCGGGTGCCGGTCTGGTTCCAGTTCCACGCCCGAGCCCCGCCCGGCCACAGCTTGGCATCACCGGAACCTACCGACGCGCTCGACCTCGACGTGACCCCAGCCGTGACCGACCACGCGAGGCGACTCCGAAGTCGCGCCCATACGGTAGAGGTGAGTAGATGCCGATCGGTCCGCTTTCCGACGGCGACGTCGCCGTCGCTTGGGCGCGTCGTTGTGGGCGGTTCGAGAGCCTTGAACGCCTTGACGGCGGGTTGCAGTGAACCAGATCGTGTCAGTGGCGGGCGCGGTTCGGTGTGGGGACGTCGATCCACCAGGGTGTGCGCTGCAGTCGGGCCACAACCTCCCGCCGTGCGGCTTCGTGAGCCTGGCGTCGGGCGATTGAGAAATAGACGTCTGAGTCGAGCGAGCCGGCGATCCACTTCTTCGCCCGCTCCGAGAGCACCTGGCGATTGGTCGGACGCGGCTTGCGGATCATGCAGGGCTCATTGTGGTTCACGATCGCTCCAGGGCCAAGCCCGCGGCGAGCATCTGGGCGAGCGCAGCGGCGATGTCGGCGTCGGCCTCCTCCAGCACGCCGGGATCGGGCGCATCGAGTGCCAATATTCCGAAGTTCCTCACACCGGCGAAGACGGCGACACCGAGACAGGTCGCATACTCACCGCCGAGCCCGAGATCGGCCGCGTCTTCGTGGCGGATGTCGGGCACGAGCAGCCGGACGTGTTGTTCCATCAACTCGTAGGCGGCGGCTCCCCGCTCGCTGCGACCAAGTGTGGCCGCGGGTGGATCGGGTCGTCCCGCCCATGCCGCAGCGCGCAGCGTTCTGCCCTCGAGGGCGAAGTAGACCGCCCGTGTTCGTTGCGGATTGGCCAGGGCGGCGGCCGCGTCGACGACCCGCTGGCGGAGCTGGCCGAGCAGACCCGACCGCTCAGCGGCGGGTGCCACAGCGATCCGGCCGAGAAGATCGCCGATCGGGATCACAGCCTCGCCCAGGGTCAGGCCGAGGCGGGTGCGGTATTCGATCGCGAGCTCCTCGGCGGAGCCTGCCAGGCGTCCCTTCACATACTCGCGGTAGGACGCAAGGATCGCAGGCGACGCGAACAGCACCCCGGCAATGACCAGCACGAGCCAGGCGCCCGCACTGCCGGGCCGGTCGGGCACAAAGCGGATGATCACGAACGCGAGTGGGATCAGCGCCCACTCCAACGCTCGCCGCCAGCTGACGAACGCGGCAGCCGGCGAAGGTGGCCGGTGGTCGGCTTCAGGGCCGGCCACGCGATCTGGGATGATGCGGCTCATCCGGTCTACCTGCCGCTTTGCGATAAGGGTAACGAGTGCAGGCTCGCACCACACCGAGGGCGGCAACGGTTACGCGCGCGGGTGCGCACCAGGTCGAACTGCCCGCTGTCCAGCGACTACCCAGTCAACTCTGTCGAGATCACCGTGCCACCACTGGCGACCTGTTCTCGAGAGCCAGGTCGACTCGTGCGCGACACCCGCAGGGCCTCGCCGATTCCCGACGGCCATCGTGGCAGGACCTCGTTGATCCAACCGAGTCCTGCCACCCGGTTCCCCGCCCCAGCGGCGGTCCACGGCTATAGCCGAGAAACGGAGGGCGGTGCGACCGGTGACCTTCGCCCTGCCGTCCGAGCTCTTCCGGTAACCCAAACGCCAGAACTGCGATACCGAACATCGGCGGCGTCACGGCGGCGGCGCGCCAGATCGGCACGTCAGCGGTGAGCGCGAGCTCGCCGATCGGCTCGTGCTGGCTCGACTTGTCTGCCGTCGGTCCTGCAGGCCGACGCCGCACATCGTGGGAGACTTGGATTGGTGGCCGCGGAGCGTCCCAATTTGCTGTTCATCATGAGCGACGATCACGCGTCGCACGCGATCTCCGCATATGGCAGCGCGATCAACCAGACGCCGCACCTCGACCGCATCGCTGCCGAGGGGATGCGGATGGATGCCGTGTTCTGCACCAACTCGATCTGCACGCCGAGCCGGGCGGCAATTCTCACCGGCACCTACAGCCACATCAATGGCGTGACGACGCTGGACACGCCGATGGACGACTCGCTGTGGACGTTTCCACAGGCACTGCAGGCCGCCGGCTATCACACTGCGCTTTTTGGCAAGTGGCACCTCGGCCACGGCCGCGGACACGACCCGCAGGGCTTCGACGTGTGGGCGGTGTTGCCGGGGCAGGGCCACTACCACAACCCGGTGATGCTCGAGCGCCGGCGTGACGGGTCGTCACCGCGCGTCGTCGAGCGGCGGGGGTACGTCACCGACGTCATTACCGACGACTGTCTTCGCTTCTTGGACGAGCTCGATGACGGTCGACCGTTTGCGTTGTTCTGCCACCAGAAGGCATCGCACCGACACTGGGAGCCGGACGCGAAGCACGCCAGGATGTTCGAGAACGTGTCAATTCCTGAACCTGCGACTCTGCATGACGACCTCACAACCAAGCCGAAGGTGGTGCGGGCGGTGCGGATGCGGATGATGGACCTGGACCCGTGGCGGGATCTGAAATCGTTCCCGCCGGATGGCATGACCGAGTACGAGGAGGTCAGCTGGCGCTATCAGCGCTACATCAAGGACTACCTGCGGGTCGTCGCCTCGATCGATGACAACGTCGGCCGATTGCTCGACCGTCTCGACGCAGACGGACTCACCGAGGACACGATCGTCGTGTACACCTCGGACCAGGGCGTCTTCCTCGGCGACCACGGGTGGTTCGACAAGCGGCTGATGTACGAGGAGTCGATAAGGATGCCGTTCCTCATCCGCTACCCGCCCCTCGTCAACCCCGGCTCGACGAACGACGACATGGTTGTCAACGTCGACTTCGCGCCGACGCTCCTCGACCTCGCCGACGTGGAGGTGCCCGCACAAGTGCAGGGCCGCTCGTTCTCGCCACTGCTGCGAGGAACCACTCCACCGCACTGGCCGAAGTCGATGTATTACCGCTATTGGATGCACCGCGACGAGGCCGTTCAGGCACCGGCCCACTACGGGGTACGCACACGCACTCACAAGCTGATCGCCTACTACAACGATCCGCTCGGGCAACCCGGAGCCAATGGTCCAGTCGATCCCCCGGCGTGGGAGCTCTACGACCTCAGCAACGATCCGCACGAAACGCGGAATCTCATCCATGACCCATCCTCTCGGGCCGTCCGAGACACGCTGGTTGCCGAGCTGACCCACCTCCAGCAACACCTCGGTGACGATCCCCACGCCGCCGTCGCCGACGGTCCGCGTGACCACACCCGACCGGCACGTCGATCAGTGCAGCCACCGGGAAGACTCCGGGAGAAGCAGAGCACCGAAAAGCGCGAGTGACCAGCACCGCCATCTTCGACGGGCCCTGCCCGCCGTCTCGTACGCCGAGGCGACCCGCTTCCGCTCCTGCGCGCGCTGTTTGGGCCGCGAAGAAGGTCGCGCTCCCGTTGAATGCCCGCGCAATTGGTGCCGCGGCAAGCAGGCATTTCGAGAGCGAACCTGCCGGAGCCTCTCGACGCTACGAGAACCCCTCGCGACGCCTAGGACAACTCAATCAGGCCTTTCGTTGCGCGACTCTTACCGGTCGTGGAAGGCGTCGAGATCCGCCAGCTGGCTCGCACGGAGCTGAGCCGCGTCAGTGAGATCGATCGAACCGAACGCATCGACCTCGTCTACGAGCAGCGGGGGACGGAGCTGGTGGAGCGGCGTGGGAACTGGAGCGCCTCGGCCTGGGATCCGGATGGGCACGGTGAACATTCCGTTGAGGCCCAGCGGCAGGCACTCGAGCGCTACGTCGAGGCGGGCGGGATCGCGTTGGGCGCCTTTGCGAAAGGACGGCTGGTCGGGGTCGGTGTCGTCGTGCCGCACCTGCGGCCCGCGACCGGGCAACTGGCGTTCCTTCATGTCAGTGAGCCGTGCCGCGCTGCGGGCATCGGCAGCCGTCTGTCCGATGCGCTGGAACAGATCGCTCGCGGCGCCGGAGACTCGGCGATGGTCGTGTCGGCGACGCCATCGGAGAACACGGTGCGCTTCTACCTGGGTCGCGGCTACGAACCCATGGCCGACCCGCTGCCGGAGCTGTTTGAGCGCGAGCCCGAGGACGTGCACCTCCGGAAGGCGCTTTGAGCGCCACGCCAGTCCGCGCGCAACCCTTTCCCACCGGCCTGCCGCGCTGTCACGCATCGAACCGGAAAGCCGCCCGGGTCGGGCGAGGTGCTGCTCGAGCTACCGGGCTGTTTCTCGCGTCGCCATGACCCAGAACGTGTTGAACCGCCCCGGGTCTGATGGAGGCTCGGTTTAGTGCTGGCCGGCGAACCCGGTCAGTTGTTGTTGAGCGTAGTGGGCGGCCTCGAACTCGACGGGTGGGATGTCACCGATTGCTGAGTGGAGGCGGCTGGTGTTCCACCAATGGACCAACGACAGGGTCGCCAGCTCGACGTCTTCGACGGTCCGCCATGGTCCGTGCATCGTGATCAGCTCGGCCTTGTAGAGCCCGAACATCGTCTCGGCGAGGGCGTTGTCGTAGCTGTCGCCACGGGAGCCGACCGAGGCGGCGGCGCCGAGCTCGGCGAGCCGTTCGGTGTAGCGGATCGACAGGTATTGCACGCCCCGGTCCGAGTGGTGCACCAGTCCGGGGTACTCGTCTTGGTGGCGGGCCCCCACCGACATCTCCAACGCGTCGAGGGCCAGGTCGGCGCGCAGGGTGGTGGCGACCCGCCAGCCGACGATCATCCGGGAGAACACGTCGGTGACGAAGGCGACGTAGGCGAATGCCGACCACGCGGCCACATAGGTGATGCCGGCCACCCACAGCTGATTGGGCGCCGAGGCGGTGAACGCCCGGTCGGCCAGGTCCGTCGGGTGATCGTCGGCGGGTCCTGGGATGGTCGTTGCCCGTCGCCGGCCCCGCACGCGTCCGGCCAGGCCGAGCTGGCGCATCAGGCGTTCCACGGTGCAGCGGGCCACGTTGACTCCCTCCCGATTGAGCTGACGCCACACCTTGCGGGCGCCGTACACGCCGTAGTTCTCCTCGAACACCCGGCGTGCGTGGGCCCGCAGGTCGACGTCACGCACCGCCCGTCGGCTCGGTGGTCGGTGCTTGGCCGAGTAGTAGGTGGACGGGGCGACCTCGAGAACCTCGCAGATCGGCTCGACCTCGCAACGACTCCGATGGGCGTCGATGAACGCGACTACTTCTTCGGTCGGCGGTCGAGCTCCGCCCCGAAGAAAGCCGCTGCGGACTTGAGGATCTCATTGGCCCGGCGCAGCTCCCGGTTCTCCCGCTCCAACTCGGCAACCCGATCCCGCTCCGCCCGCGGCACACCGGGGCGGCCGCCCGCCTCCACCTCGGCCTCAACCACCCAGCGGCGCAGCGTCTCGCGGTGAAGACCCAGCTGCTTACACACCGCCGTGTACCCGCCGTCGCTCACTCCCCGCGCCTCACGCCACTCGCGCACCAGGCGAACCGCCCGGTCCCGCAACTCATCCGGATACACCCTTGGTCGTCCCATCGGCTCCATCCTCTCGACACAGAACGGAGCCTCCGCGGATCCCGGGGCGGTTCACACCGCCGTCCGCGCCACTCGTGCCGTTCGGTATTGGTCATGTGGAGGAGGCAGCCGTCGTTCTGCACGCTCATTCTGAGCGCGACGGTGAAAGAGAGCTGGACCCGTAACGGTGTGTGGGCGGCGTCGGCGGCAGCATCCGCACGGCGCTGGACCCGCCATGGCTCACGTTGGGGTCATCGCCGGTGACCGCCACGGCTGCTCGCTGAGAGACATGTCGGGCCGTGGATTTCGGTCCCGTTGACACGTCGCGCCGTCTATCGTCCGAGGGTCGGTCTTCGAGGGAGGTGGCCATCACGACGATCGGGTTGTACTACCCCTTCATCCACTTCAAGGACGACCAGTGGTTGAAGACTTCGGCGCTGTACTGGGATCGGATCGCGCGGATCGTTCCGGACTCGTACCGCGAACCGGGCGGTGGGAACGCGCTGTCGCGTGATTCGGACATCACTCGTGGTCTGATCGACGAGCTCGACTACGTCGTGAACATTCGACCGGACGAGAGCACGTACCCGGTGAGCGCCGTGTTCACGGACCTGGTCGTCCACCATGCTGAGCGGTTGCGGAGCCGCTACGACGTCAGCCGACGCGATCGGTGGCCGATCGACCGTGTGACTGCGGGTTACGCCCCGTTGCGCGACCCCCATCTCGCCTACGTGCATGGCTCCAAGCTGGATGAGTCGCTGGTGCGACGGCTCGAAGAGGAGCGGCTCGCCATGGGGCACTACGACGGTGTTGAGTTCTGGCTCGGCGTGCACCCCCGGCTGGCGTTCGTCTACATGTCGGCGCTGGCGGAGGAGGCGGCCACGGTGAACGGTTTCAGCCCGACCACGGACGAGACGTTGGACCACGTCGCGGCGACGGGCTGGTCGATGCACCGCCTGGCGGCGACGCTTCTCGACGATCGGTCACTTCTCGCCGACGATTCTGACCGGTCGGGCGGATCGTTCGATGGCGAAGCCGAAGCGGTGCTCGCCATGATCTCGATCTCGGCGGTGATGCCACGTGATCCGACGGCGCTGACCGTGCACAAGATCAAGCAGATCCGTGAATCCTCACCCTTGGAGCTCAGTCGGTTCCGCAGCTTTCTCAACACGGTTGCAGAGGGTGTGCCACAGCTTGGTGAATCCGCGGATCCCGCCGCCGTCGCCGCTCATTTCGCCGTCGCGTACGAGCAGGACGTCCGACCGCAGCTGATGGCGCTCGAGGCAGAGATGCGCGGAAGAGCGATCGACACCGTTGAGGCCGCGATGGGTGCCTCTATCGCGATGCCGCCTGTCCTCGCCGGAGTGCCGATGACGTCGCCGCTTGCGTTCGCCATCGCAGGGTTCTTCAGTCTGGTCCCGATCGTGCGGGCGAAGCGCCGGGACGCGAAGGCGGCCTTCGCCGCGTCGCCGGCGGCCTACCTCTACCGCCTCGAGCATCAACTCGAGCCGAAGTCGCTCCTCGGTCAGATGGTTGAACGTGCCAGGTCGTTCCTCACCGGGGTGTAGGCGCGCCAGGTACTCTGCACTCCAGCCGCCGTCGGCAACCAGGCGACCTCCGTCGCCGACTGGGACCATCTCGCGGAGGAGCTGCGCGATAGGTCACGCACCGAACAGCCGCGTGCGACGTTTGGTATCGCCTTCGAGCCGGCGGTAGAAGACGCGGGCACGGGAATTTCAGGCGTTCTAAGCGGATACCCACCAGGCAAATCGGTGCACATCCGGATACATCGCCGTGTTCCGAGGCGCCGTGGTGGGTTCGCGAGGGGTAATCCGTCCCCGACGCTTTCTGGTTGCGTGAGGCGAATGAGCGGTTGCGGCGGTGCGAACCCTGGCCATCGGCGACGAGGTGGCGGCGCAGCGTCGAGGTTACGGGCACGCGGTCGAGCCAGAATGACGTGATCGACGACTTCGAGTCGGTTGACGTGGCCTCGGCGAGCACGACGATTCATGTGCGACGCGGTGGCTCCGGTTCGCCTCTGTTGCTGCTCCACGGGTTTCCGGAGACGCATTTGATGTGGCGGGACGTTACGCCCGTGCTGGGTACGGAGTTCACGGTGGTCTGCGCCGACTTGCCCGGATACGGCGCGAGCGGGTGCCCGACGTCGGACGAGGAACACCTGCCCTATTCCAAGCGGGCGATGGCCCGCGACCTGCGCGCCGCGATGTCCGAGTTGGGCTTTGAACGGTTCGCCGTCGTCGGTCACGATCGCGGTGGGCGTGTTGGGTACCGCCTGGCGTTGGATCATCCGCACGTCGTGGAGCGGTTGGCGGTGCTTGACGTCGTCCCGATCCTCGACGCCTGGGAGCGTGCCGATGACCGACTGGCGCTGGCGTTCTGGCCATGGAGCCTGCTGGCGCAGCCCGCGCCGCTGCCCGAGCGCCTCCTCACCGCGGCGCCCGACGCCGTCATCGATGACGCCCTCGGCGGATGGGGTTCATCCGCCGTGTCGGTCCCTCCCGAGGTGCGCGCCGCCTACATCGACGCACTCAGCGACGTGGCCCACGCGCACGCGATCTGCGAGGAGTATCGAGCGGCCGCGACGATCGACCGCAACCACGACCGAACCGATCGTGCCGCCGGTAACCGCATCGAGTGCCCGGTGCTGGTGCTGTGGAGCGCGTCCGGGGGCCTGCACACCTGGTACGCCGACGTTGGTGGACCGCTTGCGGTCTGGCGACAGTGGGCCAACCAGGTCGAAGGTCGGGCCATCAACGGAGGGCACTTCTTCCCTGAAGAGCGCCCAAACGAGACAGCCACAGAGCTTCGACGATTCCTGCTCGCCGGATGACTGGCGGGCTGCCCCGGCTCGTCGACAACACTGTCGCACCGGGCCGGCGGGGTGAAGGCGGCGTGACGGGCGATAACGCTCGTCCGGACTCCCGCATAAGAGTGACACCGACCCGGAGCCACACGAAGGCCACGGGGCGCGATGCGCGGCTCGAAGGTGAACTCCGTTCGAGTGTCAGCGTGTTGAGCGACCGCAACGGCACTCGACACGACGTACGAAGCTAGCCATCGCAGCCCGCGGCGGGCCCTCAAGGTGCCGTTCTCCCAGTGGCGGCTGCTCGCGATCGTTTCACGGCCCGCTGGTCTCGGGGTTGGGCGCGGCATGGTTTGCTACTTCGTCACCGCCTCCGCGACGAGGTCCACTTGGGCGACGTCGGCGTTGCACGGGAACAGGATCAACTCGTCGCAGCCAGCGTCCGCGAACGCCGCTGCGGCGTCTTGAACGGCTCCCCGTGATGTCAGCGCGCCGGCCACGATTTGCTCGGCGACGTCACCGAGGAAGCCGTAGTAGTCGGTGAGATAGCGGCGGGCGTGCCCCTCCCCGTCGTCGCCGAGGGAGACGTAGGCGAGGGCCACCAGTCGAGGCTCACCTTCCCGACGGGCGTCACGCCACGCGGCCCGGGCCTGCTCAGCTCCAGCGGCGAACAGTGGCGGGCCGCCGCCACCACTGATCCAGCCCGCGCCATGCTCGATCATGCGCCGAAAGGCCGCCGCACTGTTGCCGCCCAGCAGCAGCGGCGGTCCGCCGTTCTGAACCGGGGCCGGCCCGACGGCACCGGCGAAGCCTCGCGGTTGCTGGTTCCAGACCTGGCGGATCTCGGCGAGCTGACGATCGAACAAGCGGCCCCGCCCGTGGAACGGCGCATCGGTGGCCTCGTAGTCGTCTGGTCGCCCTCCAACCGCGATGCCAACGGTCAATCGCCCGGCGGCAATGCTGTCAACGCTGGCCAGTTGCTTGGCGAGCATTGTCCCGTTACCACGGTACGGCGCGATCAAGATCGCCGTCGTCAATCCGATCCGCTCCGTGACCGCCGCCGCGGCGGCCAGCGTCGGCACCGTCTCGTGGTTGCCGTACACGACGCGGTCAAGCGTTCCAAGCGTCGAGAAGTTGGCCGCCTCTGCCGCCACCGCCCACTCCACGATGCGTCTCCCCGGTATGCCCGAGATCGTCGACGGAAGCCCAATACCGATCTCCACGCCTCGACGCTAACGAGTCGACCCTCGAACCGACGCGAGCCCAGCATCCCGCATCGCGGACCCGGACGAACACGGGTATTCGTTCCGGCGCGGCCGCGACCACGTGAACGTCGTCATTCGATGCCATCATCACCGCGCCGTCGCCGTTCCACGTGGGTCACGGCAGCGGTGCTCGTGCCGTCGATTGGGCTCGGATCGGTCGTTACAGGTCGCTCGCGGCTGCCGCGATGACTGCCGCGACGATCGGATCCCAGTCGGAGCCGGGCTGGCGCGTGACGGTGATGAAGTCGTTCACTCCGTAGATTGCGGCGACGCCTCCCGCGGCGAACACCGCCTCAGCGAATCGATGACCGGCTGCGGCCTCTGCGCTGGTTACGTTGAGCATCGCCGGGAGCGTGGTGTCCAACGTGAACTTCATTGCGTCCGGGTTCGGTGTTGGCGAAGGCGAAGCATTGGCCACACCTCGATCGTACGACGGGCGGCCAGGAGCCAGCGCCGACTGGTCGCTTCCGCTCCGGTCGCGCCGCCCCAGTCATCGCGGCAACACGTCGCGGCTTGCCCGACCAGCACATCCGATCCGCGCAGGTACATGCCGTTCAGCATCGTCGGTGTCGGCGCGGTGGGCGAACAGCTCACGATATTGCTTGCTCGAACGAAGCGCTGGGAGCAGGCTGGAAGGCGATGAAAGAGCGCTGGTTCTTGAAGATCGACGGGATCGTCGGTGAGTCAACCGCTGCCGCCCACAAGGGCGAGATCGATGTGCAGTCGTGGTCGTGGGGCGTGACCCAGACTGGTACGTCGGGCACCGGCGGTGGTGGCGGCGCGGGCAAGGCAACCTTCCAGGATTTTCACTTCGTCTCGCGGATCAGCGCGGCATCACCTCAACTCCTCGAGGCGAGCGCCACGGGAAGTCACATCAAGCTGGCGACCCTGAGCGGCGCCAGCACTGTCGGGAAGAGCAAGGGCACCGACTTCTTGAAGTACAAGCTCTCCGACGTCACGGTCACGAGCGTCCAGCACGGTGACGACCCTGAAGGAGCGCCGACCGAACAGTTCTCGTTGAACTTCTCCAAGGTTGAGGTCAGCTACTCGCCGGTCACGAGCAGCGGAAAGGCGGGCGCACCGGTGACGTTCGGGTTCGACCTCAAGTCGAATCTGAAGATCTGATCGAGTCAGGTCCCGCCGTCATCCATTCGGCGGATGTGTCGCCCGAAGGGAGCAGGAACGCCTGCTCGACGAGGCGGCGAATGATGGGCAACGCTGCCTCGATCATGTTTCTCCAGTCGATGTCGCTCTCGGCGGCGGCCCTGGCGAGGATGGCGCCCACGCGCTGGCGGCCATCGCAAGCCCCGACGATGGCCGCCACACCCGGGTCCACGTCGCCGGCGTGGCAGAGACCCGACGTCTGCCGGAGCTGTCGCTGGGTGACCAGCCAACCGCCGGGCTCCGGCCGTGCCCGCTCGTCGAGTTCCACGTCGGGAGCGACCCGCAGTGCTACATCGAGCAGAGCCTCGTCGGGGTGGGCCTCCAGGAAGTCGGCCAGCTCGAACATCGCGCCGAGCTGATCGCCGCACGGCATCACGAACTCTTGGGGAGCGGTCTCAGCGCGGAACCACGCCTCACCGTTCGCCCGCTTGCGCATCGTGATCAGTCCGAACGCCACCGCTTCGATGTGGTACTTCTCGTCGTAGGCCATCCAGGCGTCGTACTCGTCCGCCCAGCGGTCCGGTCGTTCGGTCTGACGGAGCCAGCTCGCGGCGTGGGCTGCTGGCTCCAGCACTTCACGTTCCAGTACGAGGGCGTCGCAGCCCGTCCCGGCGAACCAACCGGCGAGACGCTCGCGCCAATCCTCGCCCTCGATGTGGGCCCACGAGGCCAACAGCTGGCAATGCCCGCCTTCGGCCAGATGCTCGGGAGCTGACTGCACGATCGAGCGGCACAGCTCGTCGAGCGGAAGACCGCTATCGCGAAACAGATAGCGCCGCGATGGGGAGATGACGAACGGGGGATTGGCGACGATCAGCTCGAAGATCTCGCGCGGCACGGGCTCGAACCGATCGCCGTGCCGGACGGACACGGATTCCAATCCGTTGAGCTCCATCGTCAAGGTGGCCATCGCCACCGCCCGCGGGTTGAGATCCGCCGCCACCACACGCCGGCTGTGCCTGGCGGCGTGCATCGCCTGAATACCGCAACCGGTCCCGAGGTCGAACGCAGCGTCGATCGGGCGACGGATCGTGGCGCCAGCCAGGGCCAGCGTCGACGCGCTGATCCCGAGAACATGGTCCGCCCCCGCGGTGCCCGATCCGCCCGCGACGTCGTGGGCGACGAGTTGATCGTCTGGACCGCCGAGCGGGCGAATCGTAACCAGGGCGCGTACGGAATCGCCGCCGATGGTGACGACTCCGGCCGCCTCCCATTCCTCGACGGACAGCGGGGCCAGGGCAACCCTCGCATCGTCGATCGGAACCGGTTCGCAGACCAGGAACAGCCGGGCGAGGACGTCGAGGCGATCGCCGGCGCGCGTGGCCCGAACGAGCGGGGCCACCTCGCCCGCGGCCAGGTGGGCGAAGACGTGAGGGCCGAGCCGCTCGGTCACCGCCTCGAGAGTGAAGCCGGCATCGTCGAACGTCTCGCGGGCCCTGCGCACGGCGTCGGCTCCATCGAAGAACCGCACGCCGCCATCGTGACGCCCACCAGCCTCGGATCGCACGCGTCTTTCTCACGGCCGGATGCGGGCGGCCAGCACGGCTTCACCCCAGACCACCACCGCAACGACCACTAGCGCGGCGGGCCAAACATTGGCTCCGTCATTGGCACCTCATGACGCGGGCACGCGGACGTGATGCGATGAAGGAGCGGGGCCTCCGCTCCCGGGGGTCCGAGTCGGTCAGACTCGGGTCTTCCA
>JBKOUV010000246.1:0-10722 GCA_046723555.1 Actinomycetota bacterium
TCGGACGGGAGGCTCAACACGGCCGGCTGGACCACGCGTCACACCGTAGCCAGACGGCCCGGCGGGGATCGGCTGCCGTCCGCTAACCTCGCTCCAACCCGCGGATGTAGTTCAATGGCAGAACATCAGCTTCCCAAGCTGGCAGTGGGGGTTCGATTCCCCTCATCCGCTCTCGAGCAAAGTCCAGCTCAGCGCGCACTTTGGCGGTGTCGTCGCCGGCTCCTCCAGGCTCGCCGTGACTACGGCGTGACTAGAGCGGCCAGCGGCAAAGGGCCACCGACGCGCAAACGAACGGTGGAAGCCCTGGTCAGTGCTTGTTCGTTGTCCTCGCCGGCGGGTGTGTTCAGGCGATCAAACTGAGCACAGGGAATTCTTCACGCGCGCGGGGTCCGACGCCCTTACTGACCGCGCCGGAGTCTTGGACCGTCCTGCACCCTCGTCACCTGTCGTCGATCAGGTCGATGAGGCCCCAGGCGAGGGCGGTGGCGACGTCGATGCGGGCAGCGGTGAGGGCGAGCAGGACGGTGCGGTGCCGTCCGATGCGGCGAGGGAGGCTCACCGTTCCGCCGGCGCCCGGGATCAGCCCGACGGCGAGCTCGGGGAGGGAGATCAGGGTGTCAGGCGCGGCGATCACGCTTCCGGCAAAGGCGGGAATTTCGATGCCGGCGCCCATGCAGGCGCCGTGAAGCTCGACCACGAGACGGTCGCGCAGTCGATGGGCGAATCGGGCGGGGCTTCGGGAGAGCCGGCTGACGTGGGCGGTGGCGGGATCGGGGAACGTTCCAAACTCGTCGAGATCGCCGCCGCTGCAGAACGATGGTCCCGCCCCGCGCAGCCGGACTCGAGTGATCGAGTCGTCCAGCACCGCGAGGGCGAGGGCCTCGGTGAGGGCGTCGCGCATGGCCTGGCTGAGCGCATTGTGGCGTCGCGGTCGGTTGAGAGTTATGTCGAGACGTCCGAAGGCGCGGTCGACGAGCACGGGTTCACCCTCGTCGGTTTGGGGCTTGGTCGGTCGGGTGCGACGCCAGGTGGTGAACTCGGGTCCGGCCTGCAGCGTCGAGTAGAGCGCCGACTCGGCGGCCAAGCCCTGTTCGACGGTGGGCGCGATGTGACGTAGGTGTACGACCAGCGCCGACGCGGCGATGGGATGTTGCTCGACCACGTCGACCAGCTCGGGAAGCAGCGGGTCGTCCGCGGCGATGACGACGTCACAGGGGTCGTCGGGATCGATCGCCCCGTCCCAGCCCGGCTCGCGCAGGCCGACCACCACCACCGGATGCGCCCCCGGCGACCAGCGGCCGATCAGGCTCGCGGAGTCTGGCTCGACGATCAGCAATGGTTGCCCGGCGGCCGGTCCGAGCTCGTCCACCGACACCGGTCCGAATCGGGCGACCAGGGTGGCGGCGTCAATCGCGGGGGCGCGAGCCGTCATCGCCGCAGGGTAATTCGCCCAGCGATGACCATACGATCGGGCCCGCGATGGATCTCCACGACCGCGTGTTCACGAGTGCCCCCACGAACGCCGATCTGGCGTGTTGGGCAGCGTCGGGGGCTATGAGCCTGACCGGACCCGCCGAGGAGGCCCCGCAGGCCGCGCCGGCATCGCTCGTGCCCGCGGTCGACAGCCTCGCCGTCGAGATCGCCACCAGCTCGAACCGGCTGGGTCGCCGCGTCGAGCTGGACGCCCTCGCCCTGCTCGGCGAGCGGGCGGCGATCGCCGGGCTATCCCGCCACGGGCGGCGCAGCTGCGGAGGATCGACTGAGCTGCTGCGAGCGACCGATGGCTGGCTCGCCGTCGCCTTGCCCCGCTCCGAAGACATCGAGCTGCTCCCGGTGTGGCTGGGAGCCACCGACGTCGCCGACCGCGTTGCTCGCCGCGCCAGAGAGGACCTCATCGCCAGCGCGGCTGTGCTCGGTCTCGCCGTGTCCGGCCTCGGAGAGGTCGACGCCACGCGGCCCGCCTTCGTGGTGTCCGACCCGGTCTCGCGGCCGATCCCCGCCGACGCTTCCGACACAGTCGTGATCGACCTCTCGGCGCTGTGGGCCGGCCCGCTGACCGCGCAGGTGCTCACCCTCACCGGTTGCCGCGTGATCAAGGTGGAGAGCAGCCGCCGCCCCGACGGCGCCCGTCTCGGACCGCCGCTGTTCTATGACCTTCTCCACGCCGGCCAGGAGTCGGTCGCCTTCGACTTCACCGACCCTGCGGACATCAGCAGGCTCGCCAGCTTGCTCAGTCGGGCCGACGTCGTGATCGAAGCATCACGGCCGCGGGCGCTTGCCAATCTCGGCATCGCCGCCGAACGGGTTGTCGCCCAGCACGGCACGGTGTGGCTGTCCATCACCGGGTACGGCCGCGCTGACGGGACGCGGGTCGCGTTCGGTGACGACGCGGCCGTCGCTGGCGGACTCACAGCAGGATCCTCCGACCAACCCTGGTTCTGCGCCGACGCCGTCGCCGACCCCCTCTCCGGGCTCACCGGCGCCGCCGTCGCCCTCGACCTGCTGTCCACCGGCCAAGGCGGACTCGTCGACCTGTCGATGGCCCACGTCGCGGCGTGGTCCGCCCGGCTGCCACCAATAGTCGAAACGTGGGATGGCGAGGTCGCGCGGCCACGGTCGCGAACGCCGCTCGGCCAGGCCCGGCCGCTAGGGGCGGACACGGCGGCGGTCGTCGCCGAGTGCGCGCTGGCATGACAGGCTCCAAGCCCACCATCTTCCTCCGGCGAGCCGAAGTGAACGGAGCCCTCGTGGACGTCGTCTGCCGCGACGGGACGATCACCGCCGTCAGCCCCAGCCGAGCGCGCGCTACCGGCGCCGACATCGAGCTCGATGCCGACGGAGGGGCACTACTACCCGGACTGCACGACCACCACATCCACCTCCTCGCCCTCGCCGCCGCCCGCGCCTCCTTGTCGGCCGCGTCGCCCACCGTCACCACTCGAGCCGCCTTCGACCGGCTGTTGCAGTCAGCATCCGGGGACGACTGGCTCCGCGTCGTCGGATACCACGAGTCCCACGCGGGACCGCTCGACCGGGACCGCCTCGACCAGCTCGTCCCGAGCCGACCCACCCGTGTGCAACACGCCAGCGGCGCACTGTGGATACTCAACTCGGTGGCCCTCGACCGCGCCGGCCTCGAGGGGCTCCAGCTCGACGGCGTCGAACGCGATCAGCACGGCCGGGCGACCGGCCGCCTCTACGGGCTCGACGACCTGCTACGCGAGCGGACTCCGCCCACACCGCTCGACCTGCCGTCCATCGGTCGCCAACTCGCCGGCTACGGGGTCACCGGTGTCACCGACCTCACTCCCACCCTCGACCCAGCCGCCGTCGAGCTCCTCACCCGCCACGTCACCGGCCCTGACTTCCCGGTCGAGGTCACCATCACCGGAGGGCTCGAACTTCCCGCCACCGCCGGGGCCGCCCTCGCTCGCGGCCCCGTCAAGCTCCTCGTCGCCGACCACGACCTGCCCGACATCCGCGACCTCGCCCGAGACATCCAGCGCGCCCACGAACACGGACGCGCCGTCGCCCTGCACTGCGTCAGCCGCACCGCCCTGGTCATCGCCCTCGCCGCCTGGGACGAGGCGTCAGTCCTGCCCGGTGATCGCGTCGAGCACGGCGCCGAGATCCCGATCGAACTCCTCCCCCGCCTCGCCGAACTCGAGCTCATCGTCGTCACCCAACCCTCTTTTGTCATCGACCGGGGCGACCGCTACCTGCGCGACGTGCCAGCCGCGGAGCACGGCGATCTCTGGCGATGCGGCACACTGCTCGCCGCCGGAGTTCCCGTCGCCGCCGGCACCGACGCGCCGTTCGGCCACCCGGACCCATGGCGAGCGATCGCCGCCGCAGCCCAACGAACAACCGCCGCCGGCTGGTGCCTCGGGCCCGTCGAACGCATCGCGCCGCGACGCGCACTGGCCATGTTCCACACGTCCGCCGACGACCCCGCCGGCGCCAAACGCCGCGTCACCCCCGGCCAGCCCGCGCTGCTGTGCCTACTCGACCGACCCCTCGGCCAAGTCCTCCGTCATCCGACCAGCGCCGCCGTCCGCGCCACGATCACACCAGACCGCATCACGGAACGGCTGGCATAGCCGCCGAGGGAGACGCCACGGGACCAAAGATTCGCGCCAGCGATTGTCACTCCCAGCGCGCCTTCCAACCATCAAGGTAGGTGATCTCCTCGATGGGGCGCCGCGGCGCCGGTTCAAACCCCTCGCCTCGGTAGTAGGCGACTGGCAGCAGGGCGACCTGGGTCACCGTCTCGGGGATGTCGAGGAGCTCGCCGACTTCCCGTTCGTACTCGAGGTGCAACGTCGTCCAGGCCGACCCGAGCCCGCGGCTGCGCAACGCCAGCTGGAAGCTCCACACGGCAGGCAGGATCCCGCCGTAGTAGCTCGCCAGTTCCGCGGTCCCGGCGTTGGGCGCGACCCGGTCGAGGACACACGGAATGACCAGGAGCGGCACTTCGGCCATGTGGTCGGCGAGATGTCGCGACGACTCGACCATGCGTACGGAGGCCCGATCGTCCGGGTCGAGCAACTCCAGCTGCGGCGCGATATACGCCTCGTACGCCCGCACGTACCGGTCGGCGATCGCCATCTTCTTGGGTCGATCCTGCACCACGAGCCAGCGCCACCGCTGCCGGTTGCCGCCGCTCGGCGCCTGGGTAGCGATGCGGAGACACTCCATGACCACCTCTCGTCCCACCGGCCGGGCGAGGTCGAGGCGCTTGCGCACCGCGCGCGTGGTCGTGAGCAGGCGGTCGGTCTGAGCGAGATCGAACTCGGCGGCCATCAGGACGATCCTCCTGTGGATGCGTACGGGACGTCGTACTTCTGGGGGGCGTGGGCGGGGTGCAAGGTCGCCCGCACCGTCGAGATCACGAGACTCGGCCGCGAGCTTGCTCGCACGTTCCTGCCCGTGAATCGACTCACAATTCCTCATGATGATAATGGAGTGTCGTGGCGGGGTCAAGGTCACGCCGACGCTCCCTCAAACGGATTCCAACCCGCCTCGCGGGCACCGCGATGGATCCGTGGTTTCGGAGGCGCCGTCTTACACTCGGCGGTGGTGTCAGTCGACGATTTCTGGAAGCAGCAGGCCGAGGGGTTCGGCCGCTTCCTGCGTGCGCAGCGCAAGCTCGCGGACCTCTCGCTCCGCGAGCTGGCCGCGATGGCCGACGTGTCCAATGCGTACGTGAGCCAGCTCGAGCGGGGGCAACACCAACCATCGGTCCGCGTCCTCCGAGCCTTGGCGGAGGCTCTGAACATCTCGTACCAGAAGATGCTGACCCAGGCCGGAGTGCTCGAGGACGACGATCTGTCCGACGACCGGAACGCCCCGGCGCTGAGCGAAAACCCGGCGGCGGGCCGGAGTGGCGGCGCTGAACCATCGTCAAGGCGGACCCTCACCGAGGGAGCGATCCTCGCCGATCCGCTCCTGACTGTCGAGCAGAAGCAGGCGCTCCTGGCCGTCTACCGTGGTTTCGTCGAAATCTCATGAGGAAAGCCCTTCCGGGCTTGCCATGCTAACTTTTGCGTACTATAGTGAGCACCCTCCACGAGGAACGAGGAACCATGTCAAATCTCACCCAGCAATACATCGACGCCGCGACGAAGAGCCAGGAGGTCGCGCTCGACGCGGTCAAGTCCTGGAACGAGCAGGTACAGAAAGTGTGGGAGGTGTCTCGGCAGAACGCCTCCAACCTGGTCACCGGCCAGCCGCTCCCCGGTCCGGTCGAGGTCGTCGACGCCACCTTCGACAATCTGGAGAAGCTGCTGAACGTGCAGCGCGACTGTTACCACGCGGTCGCCGAGGCGTTCGCGCCGTTCGTCGAGCAGGCGCTCGCCAACGCCGAGTCCGTGGCCGAAACGTTGACGCCCAAGTCCTGATACGAAGCAGATCGACTTCGTCACCGAGTAGTCACAGTCCGCGGCCGCGAATCACCGGCACCTCGCAGTGTGAGCGCAGACGGCGGATATCTGCTCGCTGAGCTCCCAGATCCCGGGCGGGCTCCGACTTCGTGTCGGTGTCGGCGACCTCCTGGCTACCGGCAGCAGGAGCGGCCCAACCTCTGAGCCGCGGCTCGGATGGGGCCGGGTCGCGCACCATGCGCGTCACCATTGGTCGCCGAGACCTAGCGTGAGCACGATGAGTGCGGGCAGTAGAGTGCAGGTCCCGCCGGTCCAACTGCTCGCTCTCGAATCGTTCGCCATCGTCGAATACACATCCCTTGCTTTCGCGGCGCCGTTGCTCATGGCGGCGCCGGCCGGCAACGGCCACCCGGTGCTGGTGCTCCCGGCCTTCACCGCCACAGACACATCGACCCGCCCGCTGCGATCGGTGCTGCGCTGGCGAGGACACGAGGTGCACGGCTGGGGCCTCGGTCGCAACATGGGTCCGCACCCCACCGTTGTCGACGGGATGCGGCGACGGCTCGACGCGCTGCATCGGCGCTATCGCACGACCGTCAGCGTCGTCGGCTGGAGCCTCGGGGGTGTGTACGCCCGCGAGCTCGCCCGCGACGCTCCGGACCTGGTGCGTCAGGTCATCACCCTGGGAAGCCCATTTCGGCTGCGCACCGGCGATCGCACCTGGTCCACCTGGCTCTACGACATCGTCGCACCACGCCGCGACCCCTACTTCGAGCAGCGGCTCTCGGAGGAGGCCCGCCCACGGCTCCCGGTGCCCTCGACGGCGATCTATACGCAGACCGATGGCGTCGTGGACTGGCGCGCCTGCATCGAGGACGAGGGCGAACATCGTGAAAGCGTCGAGGTCATCGGAACGCACACGGGTCTCGGGTTCAACGTCGCCGCGATCATCGCGATCGCCGATCGGCTCGCCCAGCCGGAGGGCGAGTGGGCGCCCTGGAGTCCACCCCACGGCCTGCGGTACCTCTACCGCTGCTCGGCCGGGCGGCATGATGCGCCCTCGGCCGACGCGATGGCGCCGGTGTAACCCGGGTACCGGCGGAACCGACGCGCGCTCACGCGGCCGGCACGGCCCGGAGGAGCTCGTCGAGGGCTTCGGCCAAGTGATCGACGAGGTTCCACAGGTCCGGCACCAGTTCTCGACAGGAGATCAGGCCGAAGTCGAGGTTGTCGAGATAGCTCTGGACGGTCAGGTTCAGACCCAGGCCGTCGGCAACGAGGGACACGGGGTAGAAGTGCTCCATCACGGCGCCACCCAAGTAGAGCGGCTGGCGGGGCCCGGGCACGTTCGAGATCGTGACGTTGAACGGCGGGTTCATTCGATCGGCCACTCGAACGCTCGCGGCCATCCGCGACGCCTGAGCGAACAGCGCAGGCGGGGCGAACTGGGTGATGTCGGAGAGTAAGTCGGCGGGCACGGCGCGCTGCAGCTCTTTGGCTGCCGCCATCGAGTCGTGGATCGCCAGCAGGCGCTCGGCGGGGTCGGCGACCTGGGTGTGCAGCTCAGCGATCACGCCGGTTACCCGGTTGGAGAAGGTCCCCGCTTCGTCACCCGTCCGCACCGACACCGGCACCATCGCCAACAGCGGGGCGTCCGGGAGGGCGTCATGGTCGGTGAGGTACCGGCGGAGCGCGCCCGCACTGATTGCCATGACCACGTCGTTGACCGTGACACCGAAGGCTCGTTTCACCGTCTGGGCATCGCTCAGGCTGAGCGTCCGGAAGGCGAAGCGGCGGTGACCGGTGACGGACCGATTCCACGGTGTCTTGGGCGCCGGGCGGGCGGGCACGCCGGCACGGTGCCCGCCGGGCATTGTCGACGCCGCCAGCCGACGGAACACGGGGAGGCGGGCGAGATCACCCACGGTTCGCCACAGCCTGAGCTGAAGCTCGATGGCCTTGAGGGGTCGCGTGGCCCACCCGGACAGGGCCCGCCACGTGAGCTCGAGCGACGTCGGTTGCCGCTCTGGCGACCATGGTTCTGCCGGAGGTTCGGCGCGCCTGCCTTCCTGTTCGGTGTCGAGCAGCACGTTCAAGAGCTCGGCGCCAGACACACCGTCGATCGTGCTGTGGTGGACCTTGTTGAGCAGGCCCACCCGTCGCCCTTCGAGACCGCTGATGACGTAGAACTCCCACAGGGGTCGTGAGCGGTCGAGCGGCCGGGCGACGAGGCGGGCGATCTGCTCGCCCAGTTGACGGCTGTCGCCGGGCGGTGGCAGTGCGATCTCGCGCAGGTGGAAGTCGAGGTTGAGGTCGGCGTCGTCTACCCAGTAGGGCTGGTCGAGGCCCAGAGGGTCGGCGACAAGCTTGCGCCGGTAGACCTCGAGCAGGTGGAGTCGCTGCTCGAAGGCGCGTCGGACATCGCCGTAGACGTCGCCCGTCCTCGACGTCGAGGGATCGACGACAATGAGCGACGCGACATGCCCAAAGGTCGTCGCCGTCTCAGCGTGGAGGAACGCCGCGTCGATGCCACTCAGCTGCTTCATGGCGTGTCCCGTCCTCGGACGCCGCCCGCCGAGTGACCTATCCTCCTCATCCTCAACCGAGCGGAGGTCGCGCATGGAACCTGAGTCACCGGTCGACCTGGCGAAGGAGCTCCTGCGAGCCGTGTCCGATCGGGACGAGGGACGGGTCGCCGCCTTCTACGCCGAAGACGCGACCTTCCGGATGGCCGGAGTGCCGCGAGCCTTCGGAGGTGTTGTCGCCGGGCGAGACGCGATCATGGAGAACTTTCGCCGCCAGCCTCCGGCGTCCCACGACGTGCAAGTCGCCTTCGGCACCGATCGCCATGCATGTGTCGTCGCCAAGCGGGAGGGAACGATCCCGACAACGCAGACGTTTCGAGGCAGCGATCACCCGTTCGCCACGTACGAGTGCATGGTCTTCCGATTCGAGGACGGCCGCGTCAAGGAACAGACGGCGTACGTGAACTGGCTCGACGCGTACGTCCAGGCCGGACTCGTCGATCTCGGGTCGTTGCTGGCCTGACAAACGCCGATGGCGGCACGCCGTCCCCGTCCGCCGAATGGTGCGCCGCGCCGACGACAGCCGCTCGCTCATCCGTCCGGTCCACCGAGGGCGGCTCGGCTCGAGGATTGGCACGAATTCAAGACCACCAACCACTCACCTCCCGGGGCACCTCGCGGCTTCGCCGATCTGTGCGTCGGTTTCGAGCAAACCACTCGGACGCTGACTCGTCAAGATATTCCTTATGATGATCATCGACGATGAGTCGACCTGGGCTCGGCTGACCCCAGCCGGGTGCTGAGAGAACGGAACGGGAGGAATCGTGCAGCAGCTCAGCCAACAAGATGCGAGTTTCCTCTACGCCGAGACGCCGACGGTGCCGATGCACATTTGCTCGCTCCACGTCTATGACCCATCGACCGCCCCGGACGGACACGTCACCTTCGATGGAATTCTCGAGCAGGTGAGGCGTCGGCTGCCCCTGGCCAGGGTGCTTCGCCGGAAGCTGGTACGTGTGCCGTTCGACCTCGACTACCCGTACTGGGTGGAGGACCGGAGCTTCGATCTCGAGTTCCACGTCCGCCGCGTCGCCCTGCCTTCCCCTGGCGACTGGCGCCAGCTGTGGGTCCAAGCCGCCCGGCTGCACTCCTACCCGCTCGATCTCAGCCGCCCGCCCTGGGAGCTCTACATCATCGAGGGCCTCGACACTGCCGGGGACGGTCCGGCGGGAAGCTTCGGCATTTTCATCAAGGTGCACCACTCGGCGATCGACGGCGTCTCCGGCATCGAGCTGATGAACGCCCTCCACGATCTGAGCCCCGACGGGCGAGCAGCGCCGCCCGACACGTGGCAGGGCGAGGACGATCCCGCACCGTGGGAGATGCTCGCCCGGGCAGGCCAGAGGATCGCGTTCGCGCCGGCTCGCTTCCTGCAACTGCTCACGACGGCGATGTCGGGGACGCGCTCGGCGCCAGTGCGAGAACTCGAGCGCATGAGAGTCCCGCGCCTCCCGACGACACCACTCAACCGGAAGGCCACGACACATCGCGTCGGCGACGGATTTCGCTTCGAACTCGACCTGGCGAAGCGGATCAGATCGGCCGTGCCGGGTGCGACCGTCAACGACGTCGTGCTCACCATCGTCGGCGGCGGGCTGCGCGCCTACCTCGACTCCAAGGGCGTGCTGCCCACGACGTCGATCCACGCGGGAGTCCCCGTGTCGCTGCGCACCGACGACGAGAAAGGCCAAGGCGGCAACCGGATCTCGCTGATGATCGTGTCCCTGGGCACGGATCGAGCCGGAGCACTCGATCGCCTCGGGGCCGTGCACGAATCGACAGCGCACTCGAAGGAGGCGAACGCCGGCGTCGGCGCTCGCGCTCTGGCCGAGGCGTCACAGCTGTTCCCCGGAGCGCTGCTCGGCCTCGCAGTGCGCGCGTTGCCGCAGCTGGGCGCCGACGCGGTGACCTCGGTGATGGGGAACGTGTGCGTGACCAACGTGCCTGGTTCGCAGGTGCCGCTATACCTGTGCGGGGCTCGGATGGACTCCTACTACGGCCTTGGACCGGTCTACGACTACGCCGGCCCCATTCACCTCGTGGTGAGCTATCTCGGCAAGATCCACCTCTCGGTGACCAGCTGCCACGAACACATCCCGGACCTCCAGTTCTACATCCAGTGCCTGGAGCGGTCCTTGGCCGAGCTCGCCGAGGCCACCACGAGCACGTGATCAACGGCCTCGGAGCGGTTCGTCACGCCCACGGCCCGTCAGTGCCCATGCTGGTCCGTCGCGAGAGAACGCTCACCATTGAAG
>JBKOUV010000038.1:0-4581 GCA_046723555.1 Actinomycetota bacterium
GGGGTGACGACGTCGCCGACGCCGAGCCAGTCGACGCCCCGGACCCGGGCGATGTCGAGCAGCACTCCCCGACCGGCGACGCCCTTGGCGATCCGGTCGATCGTGTCGTGGAAGGCGCCCACGACCGTGACGTCGCTCGCCGGGAAGCCGTTGTACAGCTGGCCGTCGTAATAGACATGGGCCAGCGAGTCCCATTGTGACGCTCCCTGTAGCGGCATGAAGATGTAGTCGTCGGCGTAGCGGAAGCCACCCGGGAACACCTGGGTGTCGCCGGTCTGCGACATCAGGTGAACCGGGTTGATGCGCGCTCCGCCGGGCTGCGGTCCCTCGTCGTCGAACGGGATGCCCAGATCGAACACCGCCCCTCGACGGACCAATGCGGCCGCGGCGACGAGCCGCTCGGGGGTGACGAAGTTCAGCGTTCCCCGCTCATCCTCCGCCCCCCACCGACCCCAATTGCTCAGCCGTTTGCCGAGCTGGCGAAAGTCCTCCATCCGCGCTCCTTCCTCAACTCGCGGCCGACCGCAGGCTCGGCGCGACGTCCGTGGCGAACGCCCCGAGCCGGTCGAGCACCTCGCTCCGGGCCATCCCCGGGTAGTGCAGGCGGACCGCCATCCGGTACGTCCGCTCGCGGCCCAGCTCGGCCAGGGGGGCGAGCGCGTCGACGAGCTGCTGGGCCGATCCGCTCACCACACCCGGCGGTGCTTCGCCGGCGGCGAACCCGGCCAGCCCGGCGATCATCTGCCCGACGGCTCGCCCACCCCCGCCGTCCGACGACGACGAGTACCACTGTTCGTAGTTGGCGTAGAGGTGCCGGATCCCCCGCTCGACGGCCTCCGACCGCTGTCCCCCGGCATCGAGGGCGCACCATGTGGCGGTGGCGATCGGGAGCCGGCCGCGGCCGTACTTGTCGGCGGCGACGTCGAGCACGTCGAGGCGGCGGCGGGTGTCATCGAGCGCGCCGACGGGCGAGATGTACCCGTCGGCCATCGCCGCCGCCCGCTCGATCGCGGCGTCGATCCAGCCACCGAGCCAGATCTCGGGCGGGCCTGGTGGCACCGGCCGCACGGTGAGCCCGTTCGTCGACACGACTGGTCCGTCGTGGTCGAACCGCTCGCCGGTCCACGCCTTGCGGCACACCTCGACGCATTCGACCAGCCGACCGACCCGTTCACGCTTCGCCACGCCGAAGGCATCGAACTCCGGATCGCGGTACCCGATGGCCAGGCCGAGCAGGAGCCGGCCACCGGACAGCAGATCGACGGCGGCGGCGTCCTCGGCGAGGCGGAGCGGATGATAGAGCGGAGCGAGGGCCACGTTGGTCCCGAGCACCACCCGTTCGGTGCGGGCGGCGATCGCCGCGAGCACCGGGAACAGCGCGCTCAGGTAGCCGTCGTCCGTGAAGTGGTGCTCGCTCACCCAGACGCCGTCGAAGCCGAGCCGCTCGGCCTCCTCGGCCATCGCCAGCGTGTCGGCGTACAGCTCGCCCCAGCTCTGATCGGATCCGTCCAGCCGCTGGGCCGTGAACAGCCCGGCGTCGAGTTGGAGCATCAGCCGGCGAACCGCTCGCGGAGCTCGCGCTTCAGGATCTTGCCGCTGACGTTCTTCGGCAACTCGTCGATGAACTCGACCCGTTTCGGCTTCTTGTACCCGGCCAGCCGATCGCGGCAGGCGCCGATGATCTCGGCGTCGGTCGCGGTCATCCCGGCGCGCAGCACGACGACGGCGGTGACGTTCTCGCCCCACACCGCGTCGGGCAGCCCGATGACGGCGGCCTCGGACACCGCCGGGTGGGTGTAGATCACCTCCTCGACCTCGCGCGAGTACACGTTCTCGCCGCCGGTGACGATCATGTCCTTCTTCCGGTCGACGATGTAGAAGAACCCCTCCTCGTCGCGCCGGGCCATGTCACCGGTCTTGAACCATCCCCCGTCGAACGCCGCCTTGGTCCCGTCTTCGTTGCGCCAGTAGCCCTTGAGCACCTGTTCGGCCTTGATCACGATCTCGCCGACCACGCCCGGCGGGCACTCCTGCATCGCGTCGTCGACCACCTTGACGTCGGCCAGGCACATCGGCGTTCCGCACGCGGCGAGGAGGTGCTCCTCGCCGTTGATCGCCCGGATGTGGGCCTCCTTGGAGTGGACCAGCACGTTTCCGCCGAGCTCCGTCATGCCGAAGCCCGAGTACACGATCGGCCCGAACCGGTCGATCGCCGCCTTGAGCACCTCCACCGGCATCGCCGCCGCGCCGTAGCCGATGTTGCGCAGCGTCGAGAGGTCGTATTCGTCGATCTTCGGGTGCTGCAGCAGGAAGTTGAGCATCGTCGGCGCCAGCGCCGACGATGTGATCCCGTGGCGCTCGACGAGCTGCATGAACAGCTCCGGCTCGTACGCCTTCATCAGCACGACGAGCCCGCCGCGCAGGTGCATCAGCGGGACCGTGTATCCGGCCACATGGCACAGCGGGAAGGCGAGCAGGTTCCGATCGTCGGGTTGCGGCTGGTACTCGATCACCGACTCCAGCACCGCGGCGACCAGGTTGCGATGGGTCAGCATCGCCCCTTTCGGGAACCCGGTCGTCCCGCTCGTGTAGATCAGCCAGGCGGTGTCGTCCTCGTCGACCTCTACCGGCGGCCTGGTCGTCGCGCCGGCCGCCACCAGCTCGGCGTACGGCACCGCCCCGTCCGCGTCGCCGCCGATCACGACGACGTGCTCGATCGACGGGACGGCGGCCAGCTCGGGGCGGATCTGATCGAGGAAGGCCTGCTCGACGACGAGCACCCGGGCCTGCGCGTTGTCGAGGATCCACGCCCATTCCTTCGGGTGCAGGCGGTAGTTCAGGAACGTCAGTGCCATCCCGGCCGCCGGGACTCCGTAGTAGCACTCGACGAACTCGGCGACGTTCTGCGCCAGGATCGCCACCCGGTCTCCGGGCGCCGCCAGTCCGAGCAGGCTGTTGGCGAGGCGGGTGATGTTCTCGTGGAGCTCGCCGTAGGAGACCTGGCGGTCGCCGTCGACGAGCGCCGGCCGGTCGGGTTCCTTGCCGGCGTTCAGGCCGATGATGTCCGGGAGCAGCATCAGTCGTTGAGGTAGTTGAGCTTGGCGCCCGGGCGGGGCCAGTCCGTCTTCACCAGCCGCCCGGTACCCGAGAGGGTGATGTAGGCGGTCTTGAGGTCGGGGCCGCCGAAGCAGACGTTGGTGGTGAGCAGGTCACCGGTCGGGACGAAGTCGACGAGCTCGCCCTTCGGCGACACCACCGAGACGCCCCCGTTGACCAGGGTGGCGACGCACACGTTGCCGTCGCTGTCGACGCCCAGCGAGTCGAGCAGCTGGTACCCCGGGAACCCGTAGAGGCACACGGAGACGTCCACGACGCTCACCTCGGCGACCTCGCCCGGGCCGACGATGTCGCGTTGCATGATCCGCCCGTTCCACGTCTCGGCCCAGTAGAGCTTGTCGCCCTCGGGCGAGAGGCCGATGCCGTTGGGCTCGTGGGCCGGGAAGACGATCTCCTTCACCGACGATCCGTCGGCCTTGCCGTAGTAGATCCCGGTCACCTTCTGCTCGCGCTCGTGGGCGTAGCCGTGGTCGGTGAAGTAGAAGCCCCCGTGGGCGTCGAAGACGAGGTCGTTCGGTGCCCACAGCGGGTTGCCGTCGAACTCGGTGTAGAGGTCGGTCACCTCACCCGTCGCGAGGTCGACGCGCTGGATCCGCCCGCCGATGTAGCGCTCCGGCGTGACCGGCCCGGGGAAGCAGAGCCCCTCCAACTCCACCTCGGTGAACCGGCCGCCGTTGTTGCACACGTAGACGGCGCCGTCGGGACCGATCGCCGCTCCGTTCGGTCCGCCCGGGATCTCGGCGATCGTCTCCTTGGTCCCGTCCGGGTGGACGCGAGTCAGGCGGGGCCCGAACATCTCGACGACGATCACCGTGCCGTCGGGCATCGCGATCGGGCCCTCCGGGAACTTGAGGCCGGACGTGACTTCAGTGAGCTCGGACACTGCGGGCCCCCCTTTCCGCTTGGTGGTGGTACGTCTCCGATGTTGACACAAACGTCAACTGTGGCCGTGATCGGAGGGGGCCGCCCGGTAGTGCTGGGCCAGCACGTCGTCGCCGAAGTCGCCGGTGGGATCGCGCCACACCGAGTGCACGTGGTTCACGTTGCGCTGGGTGTTGTCGTACTCGACGAGCAGGCGCGGCCCCTGGATCCGGTAGTAGTGCGGCTCGCCCGGTTCGAGCCCGCCGGCCCAGGCGAAGTGGAGGTCGCCGATCCGGGAGCCGGCGTACTTCGCCGCCTCGGCGTCGGCGAGGGCGTCGGGGATGCGCCGGATGTACACGTCGAGCACCGCCCGCAGCAACTCCGCCTGGGCGTCGTCGAGGGCGCGGGCCGGGACCCCCTTGGGCCTGCTCGTGAAGCTCACCGCCTCGAGATGCTCGTCCCGAAGCCCCAGTTCCCGCGTTGCCCGCTCGTGCGTCGCTCGCATCCGGTCACCCAGCTCGCCCTGGAACGGGCTCCGCCACACGTCGATCAGGGCGCGCGGCCGATCGCCATCGGCCACGCGTGGTCGGTTCGCTCCGACGA
>JBKOUV010000333.1:0-4614 GCA_046723555.1 Actinomycetota bacterium
GCACCGAGATGGTGATGCCGGGGGACAACATCACGATGACCGTCGAGTTGGGCAAACCGATCGCGATGGACGAAGGCCTCCGCTTCGCCATCCGCGAAGGCGGCCGCACCGTCGGCGCCGGCCGCGTCACCAAGATCATCAAGTAGTCATGGCCCAGAGCATCCGCATCCGTCTCAAAGCGTTCGACCACGAGATCATCGACCAGTCGACGAAGAAGATCGTCGAGACGGTCACCCGCACCGACGCCACCATCCGCGGGCCGATCCCGCTCCCGACCGCCAAGCACCGGTACACGGTCATCCGTGGCCCCCACATCGACAAGGACTCGCGCGAGCATTTCGAGATGCGGGTGCACAAGCGCCTGATCGACATCGTCAACCCCAACGCCAAGACGATCGACAGCCTGCAGCGCATCGAGCTCCCCGCCGGCGTCGACATCGAGATCAAGATCCAGGCCAGCTGACCCCTGTTTGTGTCACCGTTTTCGCCGGCAACCGGCGCTTCGGTGACACAAACCGAAGGGGCGGCGGGGCAGGCGATGATTGACCCTCGGCTGTCGGCGGTAAACATTCATCATGGTCGGCCCGGCGCTCCCGCCCCCGGCCCCCGGTGTGCCTCCCCGGCCGCCGCTGCGCCCGTCGGCGCGCCCTGACCGGCACTGGCCGGTGCTGGTCGGTGTGGCGCTCGGAGCGGTGCTGCTGGCGGGTGTGGTCGGAGCGTTGATCGGTTCCGGTCTCAGGGACGACGGCGGCACCGACAACCGCGACGAGCGGGCGCCGGTGGCCGCCGGCACGGCGGGCCTCGACGTCAAGGCGGTGGCGGAGCAGGTGGGCCCGTCGGTGGTCACGATCAGCGCCGACGTCAGCGGCGGGGAGGCCGTGGGCACCGGCGTCGTCGTGTCCGACGACGGCGAGATCGTGACCAACGCCCACGTCATCTCCGCCGCCAGTGAGATCCGGGTCCGCCTGGCCGGCCAGACCGAGCCGACGGAGGCCGAGCTGGTGGCGAGCGACGAGGGCAACGACCTCGCCCTGCTCCACATCGACGCCGACGATCTGGTCCCCGCCGAGTTCGCCCGGCCGGGGGACGTCGCCATCGGCGACCAGGTGGTCGCGATCGGATTCGCCCTCGACCTCGACGGCGACCCCACGGTGACCCTCGGGATCGTGTCTGCGCTGGACCGCACCCTGCGCACCGCCGACGGCGCCCTGGATCGTCTGATCCAGACCGACGCCGCGATCTCGTCCGGCAACTCCGGTGGACCGCTCGTCAACGCCAACGGACAGGTCGTCGGGATCAACACCGCGGTCGCCCGCAGCGACGTGACGACGGCGGCGACCAACGTCGGCTTCGCCATCGCCATCGACGAGGTCGAGCACGTGCTCGCGGCGATGCGCGAGAGCGGGGGCGAGCCACGGGTGGAGGGCTTCCTCGGCGTCAGCCTGAACGACCGCACGGACGGCGGGCAGGGGGCGCTCGTCACCCAGGTCGAGGACGGTTCGCCCGCCTCCGACGTCGGACTCGAGCAGGGCGACGTGATCCTGTCGGTCGACCACTCCACCACCGACGGGGCCGAAGGCGTGGTCGCCGCCGTCCGGGACCACCAGCCGGGCGACGAGGTCGAGGTCGTGGTGCTGCGCGACGGTGAGACGCAGACGTTCGAGGTGACCCTCGCGGAGCGTCCCGCCGGGGATTGAACCGGGCGGAAATCCGTGGGAAACGGCTGGTTGTACGCGTTGCGGCGCGCCCGCTAGCATTCCCTCCTTGTGCCAGGTGACTGGCACGGTCCGGAACGCTTCGCAACCGATGTCCGTGTGCGCCTGACGCATTTCGTCAGGGACCTCACGGCGACAACCGATCTCGATGCTCCGCAGGCCCGGCCGGCGGAGCATCTGCATGGACGGCGCCCGATGCGGCGCCCGAAATTGAGGAAGTAACAGCCGCCATGGCAACCACCGCGATCGTCGGCGAGAAAGTCGGCATGAGCCAGAAGTGGGTCGACGACAAGATCGTCCCCGTGACGGTGCTGCGCGTCGAGCCGATGCGCATCGTCCAGGTGAAGACCCCCGAGCGCGACGGCTACAGCGCGCTCCAGGTCACCTACGGCTTCCGGGACCCGAGGAAGCTCACCAAGCCGACGGCCGGGCACTACGCCAAGTCCGACGTCGCTCCCGGGAAGCGGCTCGTCGAGCTGCGGATCGACTCCGTCGACGGCTACGCGGTCGGCCAGGAGATCTCCGTCGACGCGGTCGCCGCCGGCACCAAGGTCGACGTCACGGCGGTCAGCCGGGGCAAGGGGTTCGCCGGCACGATGAAGCGGCACAACTTCAAAGGCCAGGGCGCCAGCCACGGCAACCACAAGCACCACCGGGCCCCGGGAGCGATCGGTTCGTGTGCGTTTCCGGCCCGGGTGTTCAAGGGGATGCGGATGGCCGGCCAGATGGGGCACCAGCAGGTCACGACGCTGAACCTCGAGGTTGTCGAGTCCGACCCGGAGCGCAACCTGCTCCTCGTCAAGGGCTCGGTGCCCGGCCCCAACGGTGGCGTGGTCCTCGTCCGCCACGCCGTGAAGTCGCCGGCCGACGCGGTCGCAGGGAGCTGAGAACGATGGCCGAGATCACGCTCAAGGACCGGGCCGGCAACGACGCCGGCACGGTCGAGCTCGACGACACGGTGTTCGGAATCGAGCCCAACGTGCCCGTAATGCACCAGGTGGTCACCGCTCAGCTCGCCCGCCGGCGGGCCGGCACCCACAATACCAAGACCCGCGCCGAGGTCCGCGGCGGTGGCGCCAAGCCGTACCGGCAGAAGGGCACCGGGCGGGCCCGCCAGGGCTCGCTGCGGGCGCCGCAGTACACGGGCGGTGGCATCGCGCTCGGCCCCAAGCCCCGGTCGTACGCCCAACGCACTCCGAAGAAGATGATCAAGCTGGCGCTGCGCTCGGCCCTCTCCGACCGGGCGAGCGAGGGCAAGGTCGTGGTGGTCGACGATTGGTCGTTCGACTCCCCCCGCACGAAGGAAGGCAAAGCGGCGCTGGCCGCACTGGGCCTCGAGGGCCGGGTTCTCCTCGTCGTCGATCGCGACGACGCGGCGACGGCCCTGAGCTTCCGCAACCTCCCCGACGTGCAGCTCATCGGCCCGGGCGAGCTCAACGCCTACGACGTGCTCTGCAACGACTGGATCGTCTTCACGAGCTCGAACCTGCCGGGTGCCGAGAGCGTGACTACTGATACCCCGGCGAGCGAAGCGAGCTCGGAGGATGAGGATGAGGAGGCCGAGTCCGAATGAAAGACCCCCGCGACATCATCCTCGCTCCCGTCGTCTCCGAGAAGAGCTACGCCCTGATGGAGCTGGGTGTGTACACGTTCAAGGTGCACCCGTCGGCCAGCAAGCCGGAGATCCGGGACGCCGTCGAGGCGATCTGGGACGTCGAGGTGAGCAAGGTCAACACCCTCAACCGCAAGGGCAAGCGCCGCCGCACGCGCGGCACCAACCGCATCGGTTCCAAGCCCGACAGCAAGCGGGCCATCGTCACCCTGGCGGCGGGCGAGATCCCGCTGTTCGAGAACTGAGGTCGTCATGGGGATCCGTGCCCGCAAACCGACCAGCCCCGGCCGCCGCTTCCAGACCGTCTCGGACTTCGCCGAGGTCACCAAGGCCAGGCCGGAGAAGTCGCTGCTCGGCCCGAAGCCGAAGACCGGCGGCCGCAACGCCCACGGTCGCAAGACCTCCCGCCACCGCGGCGGTGGACACAAGCAGCAGTACCGCCGGGTCGACTTCAAGCGCACCAAGGATGGGGTCACCGCCAAGGTCGCGGCGATCGAGTACGACCCGAACCGGACCTGCCGCATCGCCCTGCTCCACTACGCCGACGGGGAGAAGGCCTACATCCTCGCCCCGCGCGGCCTCAGGGTCGGCGCCCACGTGATGAGCGGCCACGGCGCCGACATCAGGCCGGGCAATGCCCTCCCGCTGCGCTACATCCCGGTCGGCACCACGGTCCACAACGTCGAGCTGCGGCCCGGCCAGGGCGGCAAGATCGGCCGGGCGGCCGGCAACGCGGTTCAACTGGTCGCCAAGGAAGGGGACTGGGCGACCCTGCGCCTGCCGTCGACCGAGATGCGCCGTGTGCAGATCGACTGTCGGGCCACCGTCGGCGAGGTGGGCAACGCCGAGCACGAGCAGGTGAAGGTCGGCAAAGCCGGTCGCAACCGGTGGAAGGGCGTGCGCCCGCAGACCCGCGGCGTGGCGATGAACCCCGTCGACCACCCGCTCGGTGGCGGCGAGGGCCGCTCCTCGGGCGGTCGCCCGGCGGTGTCTCCGTGGGGCAAGCCGGAGGGTCGCACCCGAGACAAGAACAAGCCATCCCAGTCGCTCATCGTCCGCCGGCGCCGCACCGGCAAGGGCCGGAGGTAATCCATGTCGCGCAGCCTGAAGAAGGGCCCGTTCGTCGACGACCATCTGCTCAAGAAGGTCGATGCCCAGAACTCCGCCGGCGAGCGCCGGGTCATCAAGACCTGGTCGCGTCGCTCGACGATCATCCCCGACATGGTCGGCCACACCATCGCCGTCCACGACGGGCGCAAGCACGTGCCGGTGTACGTGACCGAGTCG
>JBKOUV010000276.1:0-8924 GCA_046723555.1 Actinomycetota bacterium
ACGATGCGGGCGTGGGCGTACGGGCTGGCGAGGATCGCCCCGTGGAGCATGCCCGGCATGGTGACGTCGTCGAGGAAGTTGCCCCGGCCGCGCAGGAAGCGGGCGTCCTCCTTGCGCAGCATCCGTCCGAAGCCGATCGGATTGCCGGCTGCGGAGACCGGGGTCTCTTCGGTGGTACTCACGCGCCGACCTCCTCGCGGGGATGCTCGGCGGCCCAGCGGACGGCCTTGACGATGTTGTGGTATCCGGTGCACCGGCAGAGCTGACCGCTGATCGCCTCGCGGATGGTCTCCTCCGTCGGGTCCGGATCGCGCTCGAGCAACCAGCGGGCGGTGATCATCATCGCCGGGGTGCAGAACCCGCACTGCAGGCCGTGGCACTCCATGAACCCCTGCTGGACGGGGTCGAGCCCGTCGGGGCCTTCCATGCCCTCGACCGTGTCGACGGTGCGACCGTCGGCCATCACGCCGAGCACGGTGCAGCTCTTCACCGGGGTGCCGTCGAGCAGCACGACGCACGCCCCGCAGTTGGAGGTGTCGCAGCCCCAGTGGGTCCCGGTGAGGCCGAACTGGTCGCGCAAGAGGTGGACGAGGAGCACCCTCGGCTCGATGTCCGCGGTGCGGGTCTCCCCGTTGACGTTGACCGAAACGTTCATCTCAGGCCTCCTGTCCCTGCGCCCTGGCGACCGCGAGCCGGAGTGCTCGCCTGGTGAGCTCGCCGGCGAGGTGTCGCTTGTAGTCCGCCGGCCCGCGCTGGTCGGTGACCGGGTTGCAGTTCGCCGTGGCGAACTCGCCGGCGGCGTCGATCGCGTCGTCGGACGCGGGGGCGCCGCGCAACGCGTCCTCGGCCTGGGGCGCGCAGAAGTTCGCCGCGCCGACGGCCGTGAGCCCGATCCCGACCTCGGTGAACGAGCCGCCGTCGAGCCACACGCACGCACCCGCGGCGGCGACGGCCCAGTCACCGGCCCTCCGCTCGACCTTCTGGTACGCGCTGCCGCCGCCGGGACGGATCGGCACCCGGATCTCGGTGATCATCTCGGCGTCACCGACCGCCGTCTCGTACGGGCCCTGGAAGAACTCCCTGGCCGGCACGTCGCGGGTGCCGGACGACCCGCGGACGGCGATCGTTGCCCGGAGCGCGGAGAACACCGCCGACAGGTCCTCGCTGGGGTCGGCCTGGCCGATCGAGCCGCCGACGGTTCCGCGGTTGCGCACGATCGGGTCGGCGATCACCCGCTCGGCGTCGTGGAAGATCCGGAAGTGCTCCCCGGCGACGGCGGACGCCAGCAGCTCGGCGTGCCGGGTCATCGGTCCGATCCGCAGCTCGTCCCCATCGACGCGGATGTAGGACAGCTCGTCGGCGAGGGCGTTGATGTCGATGAGATGTTCGGGCCGGGCGAGGCGCAGCTTCATCATCGGCAGCAATGAGTGGCCGCCGGCGATCAGCCGCGCTTCGGGGCCCAGTCGCTCGAGCAGGGCGATCGCGTCGTCGACGCTGGCCGCCCGCTCGTATCCGAACGGTGCCGGTGTCTGCATGGTCCTCCGTTCCGCACGAGTCCTACGCTCACTGCCCGCGCGCGAGCAGTGACCCCCAGGGACCCGATGATCCACCGGCCGCGGCGGCCGGGTCAACACGGAGATAAGGATTCGCTTAAGCGCGTGCGCCGCTAGGCGACAGGAATCCGCCTCCGTGGGCGTTGGGCTGGGCGAAAGAGCTCCTCAAGGAAGGGCCGGTTCGATCTGGGCGCGATCGTTCTCGCCGGTGAGAACAACTGCGCCCAGATCGGCTGGTGAGAACAACCAAGCCGGGGCCAACCGGCCGTCCGGCGGGTTACTGCGGGCGGCGGTACGGGCGCAGCCCGTCGGCCGGGATCGTCCCCAGCCGGCCGGCCTGGAAGTCGTCGAACGCCTGCGCCAGCTCGGCGCGGGTGTTCATCACGAACGGTCCGTAGGCGGCGACCGGCTCGCGGAGGGGCTGGCCACCGAGCAGCAAGACGTCGAGGGCCGCGTCGGGGCCGGCGGTGACGGTGACGGTGTCGCCGTCACCGAACACGGCGAGCTGGCCGAGCGCGATCGGGTGGCGCTCGGTGCCGACCGAACCGGAGCCCGAGAGCACGTAAGCCAGCGCATTGAAGTCGGAACGCCACGGCACCGTCACCTGCGCGCCCGGTGACAGCGTCACGTGGGCGACCGTGATCGGCGTGTGCGTGCTGCCTGGTCCGCGATGACCGGCGATCTCACCGGCGATGAGGCGGAGGAGTGCGCCACCGTCCGGCGACGACAGCAACGTCACCTGCTCGCCTTCGAGGCTCTGGTAGCGGGGCGGCGCCATCTTGTCGCGCGACGGCAGGTTCACCCAGAGCTGGATGCCATGGAACAGGCCGCCACTCACGACGAGGTCCTCGGGCGGGGTCTCGATGTGGAGGATTCCGCCGCCGGCGGTCATCCACTGGGTCGCGCCGTTGGTGATGAGGCCGCCACCGCCGTGGGAGTCCTGGTGCTGGAACGCCCCATCGAGGATGTAGGTCACGGTCTCGAAGCCGCGGTGCGGGTGCCAGTCGGTGCCCTTCGGCTCGAACGGGGCGTAATCGACCTCACCCATCTGATCCATGTGGATGAACGGGTCGAGGTCACGCAGGTCGACGCCGGCGAACGCCCGGCGGACCGGGAACCCTTCGCCCTCGAAGCCCCGGGGGGCTGTGGTCACGGAAACCACGCGACGGTCGTGACGGTCCACCGACGGCTCGGCGAGCCGGGGCAGGGTGAGTGGGTCGGCGGTGACAGCGGGCATTGGCGAGAGCCTCCTCGGATTGTTGCGATCACAAGTATAAGCCGTTCTCACGCCGCGAAATTCCCGGATCCCGTCGACATGCGTACCATCCGCCCGTGACGCTCAACCAGCTCAAGGTGTTCGTGCTGGTGGTCCGCCTGGGCTCGTTCCGGGCGGCGGCGAGCGCGTTGGGGGTCAGCGAACCGGCCGTCTCGCAGGCGCTTGCCGCGCTCCGCCAGAGCCTCGGCGACCCGTTGGTCACCAAGACGGGTGCGGGCCTCGCCCTGACGGCGGCGGGGCAACGCGTCGTCGGTCTCGCTTCTCAGATGGTCAACCTGGCGGTCGCAGCCGAGGACGCGGTCCGGGCGGCGAACGGGGACGCCGACCTGTTGCGGGTGGTCGCCGGGGCCAACCTCGGGGACGCGGTGGCGCCGGCCCTGCTCCAGGCGTTCACCCGCCGGGCGACGAACGTCGAGGCGACGCTCGGCATCGCGACCACCAGCGAGATGCAGGCGCTGTTGTCCGAGCGGCTCGCCGACGTCGCGCTCGGTCCGTCGTTGGCAGGTGCCGGGGCGCCCGGGATCGTGAGCGAACCCCTGCTCCGTTACCGGCTGCACGTGGTCGCGTCCCGCGCCCACTGCGCCCACCACGCAGGGGTCCGCTCGCTCGCCGCCCTCCGGCACGAGGAGTGGCTCGTCGACCCGAGCGCCACCGACCCGGGGTCGGACGTCGGCCGGCTGCTCGCCCAGGTCGGGGTGCCCGAGGCCAATGTGCGCGTGTTCCCGACCCAGCCGGCCGCGTGGGCGGCCGCGGCCACGTGTCGTGGCGTGGCCCCCGCGATCGAGCACTTGTGGATCCGCGACCGGCACCCTGACGTCGCCCCGCTGGCCGTACCGGGGACCCCGCTCGAGCTGCTGTGGCACGTGAGCATGCTGCAAGGCGACCGTCGCCCCGCCGTGGCCACCCGCCTGCACCGGTTCCTGCGGACGTCGGACGCCACCCAGGCGATGTACCGCGCCGATGGCGGCGTACCCGCCTCGCGCTTCCGCCCACCGGTTTACGTCACCCTCTGGAGCTGACGCCTCCGCCGGCCGTCCTACCTCCGGCGCGCCTGCGCTCCTCCTTGACCGTGACACCCCCTCGGTATGGTCACGCCAACGCCGTCGTGGGACCGGCACCGTCCCAACCGAATGTCACCACCCGTTTGGTTGGAGGAACCGTGCTCTCGAGATTCAGAGCGATACTCACGAAACCTCATCGGTCGGGGTGCGCGATCGCGCTCACGCTCGGCCTGCTCGCCGCGCCGCTCGGCGCCCGAACCGTCGATGCCCTGCCGACCGCGCCCGCGCTGCCGGGCGTCTTCCGCGCCCTGCCGGCGTCGACCGCCCTGCACACCGATCCCGTCCTCGTCGGCGGCGTCGTCCGGCCGGACGGCACGCGGGCGACGGCCGGGTACGTGCTCGTCTACGCCGAGTCGCCGCCGTCGGCCACCGACGGCAGTGCCGACCTCGAGCTCGATCCCGTCGCGTGGGCCCCGGTCGCCACCGACGGCACGTTCGCCGCCAGGGTCGATCCACGGATCGACTTGAGGCGCCACGCCACTGACGGCGTGGTCAACTTCCAGGCGATCGCCTTCACCGGCGACGAGCTCGCGGTGTGGGCATTCCCCCGCACCTTGACGCCGGAAGGTGCGCTGCAGCCCGAGTTCGAATCCGGCCCGACCGCGGCCGTTCCCGCCGCCCGGGCAGCGTCTTCGACCGCTTCTCCGGCGACTGGTTCGCGGTCATCTGTCGTCGACGGCGCGCCGTCCGTGACGTTGCGCACCGAGTCGGTGCCCGGTGCCGCCCGAACGCTCGCGTCGCAGTCCGCCGCGGCGAACTGCGAGCCGGTGGCGTGGTACTTCGGCCGGCGCACGGTGCTCGGCCAGGTGTACCACTACCGCCGTGGCGTCACCTCACGCTTCAACTACGTCGTCGGCTCGCAGAGCACGCTCGGCATGGCGATCAAGTTCGCCGACGGCTCGTGGAAGACGAGCGGGACGACGACTCGGTCGTCATCGGTCGAGACGACGTGGAGGGCGCGCTCGGGTCGGTCGAAGACCGTGTACTACACGCACTACGACTACGTGAAGCTGAATTGCTGGAACGGCATGTTCTACGAGCTCAAGCCCGACAAGTACCGGGGTGGAGCCGGGTCGTATCTGACGAGTCACAAGCCCAACGCCTTCCATTGCACCCGGTACTACGAGAAGGGCTCGTCGACGTCGCTCCTCCGGGCGAAGAACCTCCACTGGTCCAATGGCGTCTCGGTCAGCGGCATCATCGGGTTCGACCTGTCGGCCCAGTCGGGATGGTCGGAACGCGTGCGGGTCGGATTCAGATTCAAAGTGGCCGGTCGCCGGCTCTGCGGCACGAGCAACACACCGACCTTCGACGAACCCCCCGGCTTCATCGTCGTCCGGGCCTGAGACGCCGTGCGAGCCACGCTGTTCGGCGTGCTGGTTGTCGTGGCCGTCGTGGCCGCATGCGACGGTTCGGACCGCTCCGGCCCCCTCGACGATCTCTACGGCGACCTCGCCGTCGAGACTTGCGTGCCGCGTCGTCCGGGACAGGCCGCCACGTTCGCCGACGTCTACGTCGAGAACCCGACGGACGGAGCGTTGACCCTGACCGGGCTGTCGTTCGCCGAGGCCGACGGGATCACGACGCTCGGAGCCGTGATCTCGTCACCAGATCTCCCATTGATCGCGGCCGGGCGCGGCTACCCGCCCGACCGCGTCCCCGACGAGGTGTGGGCCCAGACCCGCGAGCTGCCCGGAGCAACCGTCGGGGCGGACAAACAGCTGATCTCGATCGGGCTTCGTCTCGACCGCTCTCCTGGCGAGGCGCGAACGCTCGTGCTCACCTACGAGGTCGACGGAACCGCCTACGAGGTTTCGATCGCCCGCACGTACCGGCTGAAGGCCAGGTGTTAGCGGGGGGCACGGTCGTCGAGCAGTTGCCGGTAGGGTCGTCAACGCCGTCGTGGGGCCGGTTCCGCCCCAACCGAATGTGATCGACGTTTGGTTGGAGGAGCCGTGCTCGCATCGATTCCCGCAGCGACCGTTCTCGGCGCCAGCGGTTACCAGGTGACCGTCGAGGTCCACGTCGGGCCGGGCCTGCCCGGGTTCCACATGGTGGGCATGCCCGACACGACGTGCCGGGAGTCCCGCGACCGGGTGCGGGCCGCGGTCTTGAGCAGCGATCGCAAGTGGCCGAAGCAGTCGATCACCGTCAACCTCGCGCCGGCCGGGCGGCGCAAGGCGGGGGCGGGGCTCGACTTGGCGATCGCGGTCGGCGTATTGGTGGCCGACGGCCAGCTGCCACCCGAGTCCGCGGTCGGGTTCGGCTTCATCGGGGAGCTCGGCCTCGACGGATCCCTGCGCCGGGTTCCCGGCGTCGCCCCGATGGTCGCCGTGCTCGACTCGGTCGACGCCGTGGTGCCCGTCGGATCGAGCGCCGAGGCCCACGCGGCAGCGACAGGAACGGTGCGGGTCGCCTCGACGCTCAGCGAGGTCCTCGACGCGCTCACCCGGCGCGCCGGGTGGCCGCCCGATCCTGGTCCGAGCGTCGACGGAGCCGAGCCGGTCGCCCCGGACCTCGCCGACGTGCGTGGTCAGCCGGTCGCCCGCCGGGCGTTGGAGATCGCCGCCGCCGGAGGTCACCACCTGCTGCTCGTCGGGCCACCCGGCTCGGGGAAGACGATGCTCGCCCAACGGCTCACCGGACTGCTGCCACCACTCGACCGCGCGCGGGCGCTGGAGGCGACGATGGTCCATTCGGCCGCCGGCGTGGGCATGCCGAGCGGCGGACTCGTGCTGACGCCGCCGTTCCGCGCGCCTCACCACACCAGCTCCGTCGTCGCCCTCGTCGGCGGCGGCTCGCACACCCTGCGTCCCGGAGAGATCAGCATCGCCCACGGCGGCGTCCTGTTTCTCGACGAGCTCGCCGAGTTCGCTCCCTCGGTCCTCGACGGACTGCGCGAGCCGTTGGAGGAAGGGGTGATCCGCATCTCGCGGGCGAACAGCCACGCCATGCTGCCGGCCTGCTTCCAGCTCGTGGCCGCCACCAACCCCGGCCCGGGTGGCGGCGGCCGACCGGGCGCGTGCGAGTGCGACGACATCGCCCGGATGCGCTACCTGCGCCGGCTGACGGGCCCGTTGCTCGACCGGTTCGACCTGCGCGTCGCGGTGCAGCGTCCGGGCGTCGACGAACTGCTCGATCCCGGCGGGGGCGAACCCAGCGCGGTGGTGGCCCGGCGAGTCGCCGCCGCTCGCGCCGTCGCGTTCGAGCGCGCCGGACGGCTCAACGCCGGCCTGCACGGAGAACTGCTCGATCGGGCCGCACCACTCACCGCCGGCGCGCGGGCCCGCCTGCGGACAGAGATCGAGCAGGGGCGGCTCACCGGACGGGGCTACCACCGCATCCGGCGGGTGGCCCGCACGATCGCCGATCTCGACGGCGCGGCGGCGCCGGTCGAATCGGTCGACGTCGGCCACGTCGAGGTCGCGCTGTCGCTGCGTACCCGGCTGCGGGCCGCGGCGCCGGGGTTGGTGGCGTGAACGTGGACGGTCACGTAGCCGCGCTGGCCGGCTTCGACCTGATGACGGTGTCTCGTCTGCGCGTGCTGCTCGCCCACCATCATCCGGTCGAGGCCTACGCGGTCGCTGCGGGCCAGGCCCCGCCCGCTCCTCCGATCGCCCGTCTGCTCACGCCCCAGCTGCGGTCGGCCTGGCGGACGTCGGCTGAGCGCCGGCGCCCCTCCGAGTGGGCCGAGCGGTGCCGCCTCGCCGGCGTTCGGGTCGTCACGCTGCGCGACGCCGCGTTCCCCGCGCCGTTACGGAACGACCCGCAGCCGCCGGCCGTCCTCTTCGTGCGCGGCGACCTCGCCGCGCTCGAGGCCCGCCGGGCCGGGATCGTCGGGACGCGCAACGCCACCGGCACCGGCCGGGAGACCGCGGCGATGCTCGGGCGGGAGCTGGCCGACGCCGGCGTGAGCGTGGTGTCCGGGCTGGCGAAGGGGATCGACGGGGCGGCCCACCGTGGCGCGCTCCGTGGGCGGTCGGGGCGGGCGGTCGCCGTCGTCGGCAACGGCCTCGACGCTCCGTACCCGCGACAGCACGCGGCCCTGTGGGACGAGGTCGCCGCCCGTGGTCTGCTGCTCTCGGAATGGCCGCCCCAAACCGCACCCGAACCGTTCCGCTTTCCGCTGCGCAACCGCGTCCTCGCCGCCCTCTGCGAAGTACTCGTCGTCGTCGAGAGCCGCGAGCGAGGTGGCTCGTTGATCACCGCCCAGGCGGCGATCGAGCGCTCGATCGACGTGATGGCCGTCCCGGGCTCGGTCCGCAATCGGGCGGCGGCGGGGACGAACCAACTGATCCGCGACGGCGCGGCGCCGGTCACCTGCACCGACGACGTGCTCGTCGCCCTCGGACTCGACACCCGACGTACGACACCGACCGCGTACGACCCTCGCCCGCTCCCGCGCGGGGTCGAGGCCGCAGTCCTGGCCCGCTGCCGCCGCGATCCGTGCACGCTCGACGAGGTCGTGGTCGACCTCGGTCTGCCGATCGCCGAGGCGGCAATGGCGCTCGCCCACCTCGAGCGCACCGGCTGGGTGCGACAGGCGGGGGGCTGGTTCGAGCCGGTGGTGTCGTGGACCGACCGAGATGCCCAGGTTGCGCCGTGACGACCGAATACCCTCGCCTCGATGTCGGTCGCGCGGGACCACTCGTCTGCTCCTACCTCGGTCGCACCATCCGACGAGGCTTCGGCGTCGCTGGCGTGGTCGGTCGAGCCGTTCGCGCGCTCGCTCGCGTCGCTGTCTCCGCGTACGGTCGAGGCGTACGCCACCGATGTTCGCGGCTTCGCCGAGTGGGCCGCCCGGGGCGGGATCAGCGAGCCGGCAGGGGTCAAGCGCACCACCGTTCGTCGCTACCTCGCCTACCTCACGACGCGGCAGTACGCCCGGCGGAGCATCGCCCGCAAGGCGGCGTCGCTGCGCCGTTACTTCCGCTGGCTGGCCCGCACCGGACGGGTGACGACCGATCCGACCGTCGGTCTGCAGGCCCAGGGCGGCGACGGGCGGCTGCCGCGGGTACTCGACCGACGCGACCT
>JBKOUV010000091.1:0-6455 GCA_046723555.1 Actinomycetota bacterium
CATCATGCCGTCGACGCTGTCGATCCTGACCAACGTGTTCAAGGACCCGCGGGAGCGGGGACGGGCGATCGCGGTGTGGGCCGGCTTCGCCGGGCTCGCCGTGGCGATCGGCCCGGTCACCGGGGGCCTCCTGCTCCGCCACTTCGAGTGGAGCTCGGTGTTCTGGGTGAACCTCCCGATCGGGGCGCTGGCCCTGATCCTCGGGTACTTCCTGATCCCGACCTCACGCGATCCGAACCAGGGCAAGCTCGACCCGCTCGGTGCCGTGCTCTCGATCGTCGGCCTCGGGGCGCTGCTCTTCGGCATCATCGAGGGTCCGTCGCACGGTTGGAGCGACCCGTGGGTGCTCGCCGGGTTCATCGTCGGCCTCACCACGCTGGTGTCGTTCATCGCGTGGGAGCTGCACGCCCCGAACCCGATGCTCGACTTGCGGTTCTTCAAGAACCCCCGGTTCACCGCCGCCAACAGCGCGATCACGCTGACGTTCTTCGCCATGTTCGGGTCGATGTTCCTGATGACCCAGTACTGGCAGTTCGTCCACGGCTACAGCCCGCTCGGCGCCGGGGTACGGGTGATCCCCTACGCGTGCGTGATGATGATCGCGGCCCCGTTGTCGGCCCGCATCGTCGAGCGGGTGGGCACCAAGCGGGTCGTCACGACCGGCCTGCTCGTGATCTCGGCGTCCCTGCTGTCGCTGTCGTTCATCCACGCCACGACGCCGTACGTGGTCGTGATCAGCCTGTTCTGCGTGATGGCGGCGGGCATGGGCATGACGACGGCGCCGGCGACCGAGTCGGTGATGGGCTCGCTCCCGCGGGAGAAGGCCGGCGTCGGGTCGGCGGTGAACGACACGACCCGGCAGGTCGGTGGCGCCCTCGGCGTGGCCGTGATCGGCAGCCTCGTCTCGGCCGTGTACGCCGCCAACGTCAGTAACGTGGCCGGACGCTTCGGCCTCACGGGGAGCGAGCTGGCGCAGTCGCGGGCGTCTCTAGGCGGGGCGCTCGAGGTCGGCAGCGGTCTCGGCGGCGATGCCTCCTCGTTCATCAGCGAGGTCAAGGACAGCTTCGTCGACGCGCTGAGCAGTGGACTCCGGTTGGCCTCGGTGGTGATCCTGGTGGCGGCGGTCGTCGCCTGGCGGTTCCTTCCCGCACGCGCCCGCGACCCCCTGGCTGTCGACGTCCCCGAGGGCACGCCAGAGGCCGCGCCGGCGCTCGTCCCGGCGGCGGGGGAATGAGCGCGGTCGCCGCAACCGGGGCTGCCGCCGTCGGCGAGGCGCCAGCACCGGCGCGCCGGGGTCGCCCGCGGCGTGCGGACGCCGACGAGGCCATCCTCTCGGCGGCCCTCGAGATACTCGCCGAGGTGGGTGTCGGCGGGCTGTCGATGGACGAGCTCGCCCAGCGCGCCGGCGTCGGCAAGGCGACGATCTACCGTCGGTGGACCTCGAAGGAGGCGCTGGTGCTCGACGCCCTGCACACCGCGACGACGCCGATCCCGACACCCGACGAGGGTGCCCTCCGCGCCGATCTGATCACCTACACCGACGCGCTCATCGAGCGCTTCGGCGCCGGCCGCGGCTCCGACGTCCTCCCCCACCTCATCGCCGCGAGCTGCTACGACGACCACCTGCGGGCGTCGCTCGACGAGTACACCCGCGCCCGCCAGGCCACGATCCGGCTGATCCTCCGCCGGGGGATCGAACGCGGGGAACTGCCGGACGACACTGACCTCGACCTGCTGGTCGACGTCATTCTCGGTCCGTTCTTCTACCGCCACCTGCTCACCGGCGCCCCCCTCGACCGTGACTTCAGTCGTCGCCTCGTCGACCTCGTCGTCCGCTGACGCGATCGACCCGGCCAGACCGACTCCGTCACATCCCCGGTGGTTCGTCAAGATGTCACGATGAGCATCAGCGCGACGGAAGCCGGGACCGAGGAGCGGACGAAGGCCTTGTCGTCGATCTGGGTGACGGTCGGCCTCGCCGTCCTCGCCGTCCCGAACCTGGCGGCCGGGCTGTGGGGGTTGTTCGCACCCGAGAACTGGTTCGACGAGTTCCCGGGCTGGGCGCCGCGGCTCGTCGCCGCGTTCCCGCCGTACAACGAGCACCTCGCCGTGGACGCGGCGAGCGGGTTGTTCGCGTCGGGCGTTGCCGCGGCCATCGCCCTGGGCTGGCGCCGCGGCGAGGTCGTGATCGTCGCGATGGCCGTGTTCCTCGCCTTCGCCCTGCCCCATGCCATCTTCCACCTCGCCCATCCGGCCGAGGCGTTGAACAGTCGCGAGGATGCGCTCAACGCGGCGAGCTTGTGGGCGGAGGTTGCGGTGTCCGCCGCGATCCTCGTCACCGCCTTTCGAGTCCGACGCGCGCCGGGTTGAATCAAGGGGTGGCACGGCTGGCGCCGGACATTGTCCGGCAGCGTCTCCTGATCGAGGGCTACTACGAATCGGAGATCGACGAACCCCGCATCGAGAGCTACCTGCAAGGGCTGGCGGCCCACCTCGGGCTGCGCACCTATGGCCGCTCGGCGATCTTCTCGCCCGGCGGCGCGGGGCGGGCGGAGAACCAGGGATTCGACGCGTTCATCCCGCTGATCGACTCCGGCATCTCGATCTACGTGTGGACCGGCGTCCGCTTCGTCGCGGTGGTGCTCTTCACGTGCAAGGCGTTCGACGAACAGACGGCGATCGAGTACACATCTCGAGCGCTGTCGCTCGGTGACTTCGAAACCCGCGCATTCTGATCCGCCACGGTGACCGCGCCCACGGCGGCTCGACCCGTTCACCCGCGACCGTCGCCTTGGCTCCGGCGGGCAGGACGACGACCGCCTGGAAGGGCTCGTCTCCCGGGTTGATCAGCGTGAACTCGACTCCGGCCGGGACGATCAATGCGCCACCGGCGGGGACCTCTTCGCTGCCGTCGCCGTACTCGGCCCGGACCCGGCCGTGGAGGGCGACGAAGATCTCTTCGTCGCTGAGCCCGACTTCGCCATCCTGGTCGTCGGGGCCAACCACTACGTCGCCGAGCGGCTCAACGACGCGGTCGTGCGAGCGGGCATCGAAGGAATGCGCACGCCGTACGGCTACGTGATCCGCGCCTTGTTCGGCGACCGGCTCACCCTCACCGAGCTCGCCGACCGGCTCGGGGTGACCAAGCAGGCGGCGATCAAGATCGTCGACGAGATGGAGTCGCGTGGCTTCGTCACGCGGGAGTCCCATCCCGACGACCGACGGGCCAAGGTCCTCGCCCTCACGCCCAAGGGGTTGGCCGTCCGGAAGGCGGCCCGGAACGAGAGTCGTCGCATGGAGGCGGAGCTGCGGCACGACCTCGGGGCCACCGACATCGCGGCCATGCGTCGCGCCCTGCTGCGGTTCCTCGAGCGACACGGCGGCGGTCCCGACGCCGCCAGCGGGCGCGCCCGGCCAACGTGGTGAACATCGTGCGACCGCGATGACTCCCCGGGCGCGTGGTCGTCAGAACCCGCGACGCCCGTGGCTCCGGCCGTCGAGGAGGTGGATGCGGTGAACGGCGAGAAGACGAGAGTGGCGGGCGAGGATCCGTCCGTTGTCGCCGTGGTCCGGCGGGGTCGTGAGGTCGAGTTCGCCGCCTACGTCGAGCGTCATCGCCGGGAGCTGCGGGTCCACTGCTACCGCATGCTGGGGAATCTCGACGACGCCGACGACGTCGTCCAGGAGACGTTGATCAAGGCGTGGCGCGGCCGCGCCGGCTTCGAGGGGCGGTCGACGGTGCGGACCTGGCTGTACCGGATCGCGACCAACGCATGCCTCGACGCGATCAAGCGGAAGAAGCGGCGGGTGTCGATCGTGGATCCGACGATGGGACGCCCACCGTCGTTGGACGAGGTTCCGTGGCTGCAGCCGATCCCGGATCGCCTGCTCGACGAGCCGGCACCGAGCGCCGACGAGCCGGACGCGGTGGTCATCGCCGCGGAGACGGTCGGGCTGGCGTTCCTGACCGCGATCCAGCACCTCGCCCCCCGGCCGCGGGCGGTGTTGATCCTGCGTGACGTGCTCGGCTGGACGGCCGGCGAGACCGCCACCGCGCTGGGCGAATCGGTGGCCGCGGTCAACAGCGCGCTGCAGCGCGCCCGCGCCCGGATGCGGGCGGTGGGCGCCAGCGACCCTCGCGCCTGGGAGGGCGCGACGGCGACGAGCGAGCGGGAGCGGTCACTGCTCCAGCGGTACATCGACGCCCACGCCCGCGCCGACGCCGCCGCGGTGATCGAGCTGCTCGGCGAAGACGTCCAGTTCACGATGCCGACGATCGTCGACGGTCAGCTTCAGGAGCAGACCCGGTTCGACGGCCGGCCCGCGGTTGCCGGCTTCTTCCGTGAACTGCTCGGCCCGGACGGTCCGGGCGAGTGGTGGCTCGCGCCGACGAGGGCGAACCGGCAGCCGGCTGCCGCCAACTATCTGCGCCGGCGGGGGGAGTCGGCGTTCCGCGGGGTGACCCTCGACGTGCTGCGGATCGAACACGACGTTGTCGTCGAGATCACGACGTTCGATGCATCGGTGTTCCCGACCTTCGGTCTGCCGGCGACGCTGTGACGAGTCCGCTGATCGCCGCCGTCCTCCCGCCGGCGGTCGACCGGCGCTCGCCGTCTGGCGCCGCGGCTGGCGTGACCAGTTTCTCCGTCGCGCGCAGTTACTTCTGAGGATGTGCAGTGACGAACACGAGTGCCGGCGGTGCGGCGCTCCTGACGACGGTGCGGTGGACCTCGACGTCTCCTGGCTGGTACCGGCCGATCTCAACGCCGTCGATGCGCTGGCTCGACTGCACGTGGCCGCAATCCGATGCGGACGCTGGGTCCGGCTCCACGGCGTGAACAGCGGTCTGCTCGAGCTGCTCGACCTGGTCGGGCTCGATGACGTGCTGCAGCTGTGCCCGCGCTGCCGCTCAGCGCCGCCGCGGCGCTAGTCGGCCGGGACGAGCGGAAGTCCGAACCGCTCGAACAGCCCCGGGTCGAGGAACACGTGGATCGCGCCGATCCGGCCGGCGACGTTCTCGAGCACCTGGATGGCGAACGCGGCCGGCTGGCCCCCTGGGGCGGGCGGCCGGTAGACGGCGACGGCGGGTGACCCGTTCGCGGCGACCGGCGTGAACTGTTCCTGCCCGAAGGCGTCGACGGCGAGCAGCCAGCGGCGGATGTCGGCGGGGCCACGCATCCAGAGCTCGAACGGCGGCATCTCGAGGATGGCGTCGTCGCGCAACAGCTCGACGAGTGCGTCGACGTCGTGGCGCTCGAAGGCGTGGAGATAGGCGGCGAGCAACTCGTGGTCCTCCGCCGCCGGCACGGTCCGTGCGGAGTCGCGGTCGAGTGGTTCGAGCGCGGCCCGGGCCCGGCGGAGCGCGCTGTTGACCGCGTCGGTGCTCGTGTCCAGGAGCGTGGCGACCTCGGAAGCGCGCCAGTGCAGCACGTCGCGCAGGATGAGCACCGCGCGCTGGCGGGGCGCGAGGTGTTGCAGCGCGGCGATGAAGGCGAGCCGCACTGATTCGCGTGCCACTGCCTGCTCGGCGGGATCACCGTCCGGCGGCAGGATCAGGCCGTCCGGTGCCGGCTGGATCCACGTCGCCTCCGGCCGGGAATCGCCCCGGCGGAGCTCCCCGCTGGCGACCGGCGCGACATCCATCGGCAGGGCGCGCCGTGCGCGCCCCTTCAACAGGTCGATGCAGACGTTGGTCGCGATCCGGTACAGCCACGGGCGCAGCCCGGCCCGTTCCTCGAACGTCGGCAGCGCCCGCCACGCGCGCAGCATCGTGTCCTGCACGGCGTCCTCGGCTTCGTAGATCGATCCGAGCATCCGGTAGCAGTAGCCGGTCAGCTCTCGGCGGTACTGCTCCAACTGCTCCGCCGAGATCGCACCGCTGGCGGAGAAACCGCTCATGGGGGCCAGGGTACGCGCCGCGCCGCTCACCCCGCTGGAGCCAGCCCGGCCGTCGTCAGCAGGTACGCCCCGGACGGGTACGCCGCCGAGGTCACCAGGTCGACGGTCGCCTTGCCGACCTCATCGGGCGTGAGCCCCGGCCCCGTTCGCGCGAGGTACTCATCGACGTCCAGGCCCTCACGGCGGGCGTACGCGGCCACCGCCATCGCCCCGAGCTCCGTCGCCGAGGTCAGCCTCGGCAGCACCGAGATGAAGCGGATGCCGAGCCCGGTCCGCTCCGACTCGTCGGCGGCGTAGCCGGTGATGAACCGGATCGTCGCCTTGGCCCCGGCGTAGCCGCCGCTGAGCGGTGACCCGGCCACGGCCGCGCCGCTCGAGATCGCGATCACGGTGCTCCCGGGGCGAAGCGGGCGCACCAGCGCCTCGCGGATCCAGTGGAACGCGTGGCGCACGTCGACGTCCCAGTTGCGACCGAACGTCTCCCACGTGTGCTGCTGCAGCGGCCGCAGGAGTGGCGCCGCGCCGGCGTTGAGCACGAGGGTGTCGGGCTGGTATCG
>JBKOUV010000158.1:0-18275 GCA_046723555.1 Actinomycetota bacterium
GTCCCCGCCCGTCCGGTCCCCGCCCCGGTGGTGGTGCCGGTGGTGGCGCCCGGCCCGGCGGCTACGCCGGTCCCGGCGGTCCCCGCCCCGGCGGGCCTGGTGCACCGGGTGGTGGACCCGGCCGTCCCAGCGGGCAGCGCCGTCCACCGCGGCGGGCGCGCAGTCGCCGCCGCCGTCGCGACCGCGAGGAGCTGCAGCCGCAGTTCACCAACTACACGCGCAGCGACGCGCCGGTGCCCGAGGGCACGGTCGTCATCGAGCGCGGGGTCTCGGCGCAGGAGTTCGGACCGAAGCTGAACCGCACGTCGGCAGACGTGGTGCGGTTCCTCCTCAACAACGGCGAGATGGTCACCGCGACGATGACGCTGACCGACGATCAGATGGAGCTGTTCGCCCTCGAGCTCGGCGCCGACATCATGCTCGTCGACCCCGGTCAGCAGGAGGAGATCGAGCTCCAGGCGCTGTTCGACGACAGCGACGACGAGGTCAACCAGCAGCCGCGCCCACCAGTCATCACGATCATGGGTCACGTCGACCACGGCAAGACGACGCTGCTCGACAAGGTCCGGTCGACCAACGTCGTCGCCGGCGAAGCGGGTGGAATCACCCAGCACATCGGCGCGTATCAGGTCGAGCGGGACGGCAACCGCATCACGTTCCTCGACACACCGGGTCACGCCGCGTTCACCCAGATGCGGGCCCGGGGCGCCGAGGCCACCGACATCGTGATCCTGGTCGTCGCCGCCGATGACGGTGTGATGCCCCAGACGATCGAGGCGATCGACCACGCCAAGGCGGCGGAGGTGCCGATCATCGTCGCCCTCAACAAGATCGACAAGGACAACGCCGACCCTCAGCGGGTGCTGTCGCAGCTCGCCGAGCGCGAGCTCGTCCCCGAGGCCTGGGGCGGCGACACCATCGTCGTCGAGCTCTCGGCGACCCAGGATGTCGGCATCGACGACTTGCTCGACCAGGTTCTCGTCGTGGCCGAGCTGGAGGAGCTCAGCGCCAATCCGACCGGCCGGGCGAAGGGCGTCGTACTCGAGGCGAACCTCGACGTCGGACGGGGTCCGGTCGCGACCGTGCTCGTCGACAAGGGCGAGCTGGCGATCGGCGACCCGATCGTCGCCGGCGCGGCGTGGGGCCGCGTGCGGGCGATGATGAACGACCAGGGCGACCAGGTGAAGACGGCGGGTCCGTCGACGCCGGTCCAGGTGCTCGGTCTCTCGGCCGTACCGCAGGCGGGCGACGAGTTCCGCGCCGCTCCCGACGAGAAGACGGCTCGGATCGTCGCCGAATCGCGCGAGCAGCGGCAACGGCTCACCAGCCAGCGCGGCGACGCCCGGGTCAAGACCGGCACCAAGCTCGAGGACATCTTCGCCCAGATCCAGTCGGGCGAGACGGCGACGCTGAACCTCGTCCTGAAGGCCGACGTGCACGGCTCGCTCGAGGCGGTCACGGAGAGCCTGCGCCGCCTGGACCGGCCCGAGGTCGAGCTCACGTTCGTCCATCGCGCCGTCGGTGGCATCACCGAGAACGACATCCGGCTGGCGGCCACCACCAATGCCACGATCATCGGGTTCAACGTGCGGCCTGATCGCAAGGCCCGTGAGCTGGCCGACGCCGAAGGCGTCGAGATCCGCACGTACGAGATCATCTACAAGCTGCTCGAGGACATCGAGCAGGCGATGGTCGGCATGCTCGCTCCGGAGTACGAGGAGGTCGTCACCGGCGAGGCCGAGGTCCGGGAGATCTTCCGGGTGCCGCGGGTCGGCGCGATCGCCGGGTGCTATGTGCGCTCGGGCGTGATCACCCGCGGGTCGAAGGTGCGCTTCCTGCGCGACGGAACGATCATCTGGAAGGGCGAGATCTCCTCGCTGAAGCGCTTCAAGGACGACGTCCGCGAGGTGCGCGAAGGATTCGAGTGCGGCATCGGCCTGTCCGACTTCCAGGACCTTAAGCAGGGTGACCTGATCGAAACCTTCGAGGAGCAGGAGATCGCTCGGACGTAGCTGGCACCCGAGGGTTTCGTGCCGGACATCCCCGCAGGAAACCCTCGGATGCTGGGACACCGTTACCGTTTTCGCCATGCCCGCACCCCGCTATCCCCGCTCCGCTCGCCTCGGGGAAACGCTGCGCGAGGTGATCGCCGACGAGCTCGTGCGCATCGACGACGAGCGTCTCGCCTTCGTCACGATCACCGCGATCGAGGTCGACAACGAGCTCAACCGGGCGATCGTCTTCTTCGACTCGCTCGCCGGCGAGGACGGCGACGCGACGATCCTCACCGTGCTGGAGAGCCACCGCCGGCGGATCCAGAACTCGATCAACCGGCAACTGCGGGTGAAGAAGACGCCGGTACTCGCGTTCAAGCCGGACGACGTGATCCGGTCGGCGGAGCGCATCGAAGGGATCCTGCGCGCCGACCGTTCCCGCCGCGACTGATGGCGCGGCGCCGGCCGCCCCAGGTGCACGGGCTGGCGATCGTCGACAAACCGGCCGGCGTGACCAGCCACGACGTCGTCGGGATGCTGCGCCGGCGGTTCGGCGAGCGACGCATCGGGCACGCCGGCACCCTCGATCCCAGCGCGACCGGCGTGCTGGTCGTCGGGGTGGGAACGGTGACCCGGCTCCTGCGCTTCGTCACCGACGGCCGCAAGCGCTACACCGGCGAGGTCGTGCTCGGCGTCGAGACCGACACCCTCGACGCCGACGGCGAGGTGACCGCCCGGCACGACATGGGTGCGGTCTCCGCCGCGGAGGCGCAGGAGGTGGCGACGGCCAACCTCACGGGCGACATCAGCCAGGTGCCCCCGATGGTCTCGGCGCTCAAGCTGGGCGGCCGCCGGCTCCACGATCTGGCCCGCCAGGGGATCGAGGTCGAGCGGGAGGCCCGGCCGGTGACCGTGCACTCGTTCGCGGTCACGGCGACCGACGATCCGGGCGTCCTCGCCATCGAGGTCGAGTGCTCGGCGGGGACCTACGTGCGCGTGCTGGCCGCCGACCTCGGGCGGCTCCTGGGTGGCGGAGCCCACCTGCGCAACCTGCGCCGCACCGCCGTCGAACCGTTCACGATCGACGAGGCGCGGCCCCCCGACACGGTCGAACTGCTCCCGCCGGTCGAGTCGCTGCGGGCGCTGGCGAAGGTGCCGGTCGACGACGCCACGGCGCAGCTGATCGCCACCGGACGGGTGCTCGCCGCGCCCGACGGCGCGGGGCCGTGGGTCATGGTCGATCGCGCTGGCGAGTTGCTCGCGGTGTACGAACCGTTCCGCGACGGCGCGGCGAAGCCGGCGGTCGTGCTGGCGCGAACGTGACTAGCGACGCAGGCCGAGGCGGGCGACGATCTCGCGGTAGCGGTTGACGTCGATCGAGCGGACGTAGTCGAGCATCCGCCGGCGACGCCCGACGAGCATGAGCAGGCCGCGCCGGCTGTGGTGGTCCTTGGGGTGCTCGCGCAGATGCTCGGTGAGGTGGCTGATGCGGGCGGAGAGCAACGCGATCTGCACCTCGGGTGAGCCGGTGTCGGTCTCATGGATGCGGTGCTCGCTGATGGTGTCCTGCTTGGACATCGTGATTCGGGTCGTCCTGTTCCCCGGGCCGCGCCCGGTCGTGACCTCGCCCCGGCGCCGGGTGGCGCCGCAGCATCGCGCCGACGCCGCGGTCGCAGCCTCGACGGACCGGGCAAGGCTACGGCGGTCTTCAGCACAGCGACAACCGGTACCGTGCTCGGCCGTGTCCGCCGCGATCGAGCTCAGCGGCGTCAGCAAGACGTTCGGCTCGACGGAGGCCCTCGCCGGCATCGACCTCGAGGTCGTGGCGAGCGAGATCGTCACCGTGCTCGGGCCGAGCGGCAGTGGCAAGACGACACTGCTCCGGATCGTCGGCGGGCTCGAGGAACCGACCTCCGGCCGCGTCGCGGTCGACGGTGCCAGCCCCCACCGGGCCCGCCGGAGCAAGCGCATCGGATTCGTCCCCCAGTCGCCGGCGCTGTTCCCGTGGCGGACTGTGGCGCAGAACGCGCGGCTCCTCCTCGACGTGAACCGCCGGCGGGGCGAGACCCGCGGCCCGACGACCACGGAGCTGCTCGACCACGTCGGCCTGACGCCGTTCGCCGACGCCTACCCGCACGAGCTGTCCGGAGGGATGCAGCAGCGGGTGTCGCTCGTGCGAGCCGTCGCGCTCGGCGCGCCCCTGCTGCTGATGGACGAGCCGTTCGCCGCGCTGGACGAGATCACGCGCACCGACATGCGCCATCTCCTGACCCGGCTGTGCGAGCCGCTCGCCACCACCGTGCTCTTCGTCACCCACTCGATCCCGGAGTCGGTGTTCCTCTCCGATCGGGTGCTCGTGCTCTCGTCCCGCCCGGGCCGCATCGTCGGCGTCGAATCGGTCGAGTTGCCGCGGCCGCGAAACCCGGAGCTGGAAGACGCCCCCGAGTTCTTCGCCGTCGAGACGAAGCTGCGGTCCTTCCTCCACGAAGGCGCTGGTCGATGACTACACGGCGGTTGGTCCTCGCCGGCATCACCGGCGTCGTCGTGTTCGGGCTCCTGTGGGAGCTGCTGGTCCGCGTACTCGACGTGAAGCCGTTCATCCTGATGCCGCCGTCGCGCATCGTGTCCGAGCTTCTCGACCACCCGCGGTTCTACTTCGACGCGGCCCTGGTGACGGCCCGCCAAGCGACGGCCGGACTGCTCATCGCCCTCGTCGTGGCGATCCTGCTCGGTGCCGGCTTGGCGGCGTCACGGTTCGCCGAGCACGCGACGCAACCGGTCCTGGTGATGATCCTGGTCGCGCCCTGGGTCGCCTACTTCACGTCGATCGTGGTCTGGCTGGGCCGAGGCGACCCGCCGGTGATCTTCCTCGTCGCGTTCGTCACCACGCCGGCGTTCGTGTTCGCCACCGTCGCCGGGTTGCGGTCCGCCGACCCGGCGGCGCGGGAACTGCTCGCTTCGGTTGATGCCGGCCGGTGGGAGGTGCTCTGGCGGCTCCGGCTCCCGTCGGCGCTCCCGGCGGTGCTGGCCGCGGCTCGCTACGGCGTCGGGCTCGCCTTGGCGGCCGCCTATTACGGCGAGGGCGGCAACCTCTCCAACGAGGGACTCGGCGCGGCCGGCCGGCGGGCGATCAACGCCCAGAACGGACCGATCCTGTGGGCGACCGTGCTGGTCACCGTCCTGCTCGGCGTGATCGGGCTCGGGATCATCTCGATCATCGAGCGCACGTTGCTCCGCTGGCACGTGTCCCAACGTCGCTCGCTAGCCTGACTACCGCACGGCCGATATGGCTCCGACGGCGAACCTTCTCGCTGCCCGTCGCCGCCGCCGTGCGCTGGCACACAACCGACGACACCTCACCCCGGAGGACTCAGGATGCGCCAGCGCGCTCGCTTCGTCGCCGCTCTCGCGGCGTTGCTCATCATCGGTTCGTGCGGAGACGGACCCACCGACTCCGCCGACAACGGGACCACCGCCCCGACCACCGACGAGGCCGTCGTTGCCGGCGCGCCGTTTCCCGCGGCGCGCTGCGAGGCCAACCGCGAGGCGGGGAAGATCACATACCTCTCGGGGTTCGACTTCGCCGCCACCGCTTCGATCATCGATGTGGTGATGGCGGACGAGAAGGGCTACTTCGACGACCTGTGCCTCGACGTCGAGCTCCAGCCGAGCTTCTCGACGGACAACTACCCGATCGTGGCGTCGGGCGACGCCCAGTTCGCGTCCGGTGGTTCGTTCAGCGAGGTGGTCAACTTCGCCGCGGCCAACGAGGCGGACCTGGTGGCCGTCGCCGTCGAGGGCCGGTCGGCGATCGATTGCATCATCACCAAGCCGGGCCGGGTCGCGAAACTGGAGGACTTCGCCGGCACGACGATCGGGGTGAAGGGAAAGCTCGCGCCCAGCCTCGCCGCGATGCTCGCCTCGGTCGGTCTCGTCGAAGGCGAGGACTACCAGACGGTGCTCATCGACGGCTTCGACCCACTGGTCCACATCGAGCTCCCGCACATCGTCGGGTTCACCGCCTACAAGAGCAACGAGCCGGGCACGCTTCAGCGGGCCGGCATCGACTTCGGTCTGTACACGCCGTCGGATTACGGCATCCCCGGCTCGTTCGGCGTGCTCTACACCACCCGCGAGTTCATCGACGAGCACCCGACCGCGGTGCAGGACTTCCTGCGCGCCTCGATGCGCGGGCTCGCCGACGCGATGGCCGATCCGAAGGCTGCCGCGGAGACCGCGATCGAGCGGGTCAAGGCGGGCGGCAACCCCAACTACCTGTCCCTCGAGGGTGAGACCTTCCGCTGGACCACCGACGTGAAGTCGATCAAGGGCGAGACGCCGAACGGAACGGGAGTCGGCGTTCCCGATCCGCGGCTGCTCCAGGCCGAAGTCGACAGCTACGCGGGGGTCGGGCTGTTCGGTGACGCCGGCGCGCCCGACATCTCCGACCGCTACAACGCCGACCTGATCGGGGGTGTGTACAACGACGCCGGCGACGTGATCTGGCCGGGTTCGTGACATCCGAGGGTTTCGTGCGGGCCTGTCCCGCGCCAAACCCTCGGGTGGCGCGAAACCCTCGGATGCCCGCTCAGCCGAGCAGGTGGCGGGCGTGCTCGACGTCGTGGGCGAGCTGGGTCTTGATCGCCTCGATCCCGTCGAACTTCCGCTCGCTGCGCAGGAAGTACCCGAAACGCACCCGGGCCCGCTCGCCGTAGAGCTCCTCATCGAAGTCGAGGAGGTGGGCCTCGAGCAGCGAGTGGTCGGCGTGCTCGTAGAACGTCGGCCGCCGGCCGAGGTTGATCGCGCACGGGTGCACGGCGCCGTCGGGCCGCTGGTACCAGCCGGCGTACACGCCGTCGGCCGGCATGCACACCGCGTTCGGGACCTCGACGTTGGCCGTCGGGAACCCGAGCAGCCGGCCCCGCTGGTCGCCCATCACGACGATGCCGCGCACCTCGTGCGCGCGTCCGAGCATGTGCGCGGCGACGTCGACGTCGCCACCGGCGAGGGCGCGCCGGATGGCGGTGCTGCTGATCGGCTCCTCGACCCCGTCGGACCGCTCGACCAATCGCACGGGCTCGACGACGAAGTCGTGGGAGCGCCCGTAGGCGTCGAGCAGCCGCACGTTGCCCTCACGGTGGCTGCCGAAGTGGAAGTCCTCACCGACGACGACGACCTTGACGGCGAGGTTCTCGATCAGCACCCGCTCGATGAACGACTCGGCGGACTCCTTCGACTGCGCTTCGTCGAAGTGGAGCACGACGGTGGCGTCGAGGCCGGTCGCATCGAGCAGTTCGAGGCGCTGCTCGGGGCTGGTGAGCAACTGCGGCGCCGACTCGGGGCGCACGATCTCGGCCGGGTGCCGGTCGAACGTGAGCACCACCGACAGCGCGTGCTCGCGTGCGGCGCGCTCCTTGACCTGGTTGATCACCGCCAGGTGGCCGAGGTGGACGCCGTCGTACGCACCGATGGTCACCACCGTCCGCTCCCCGGGGAACGGCGGCCGCTCGAGATCGGACACGACGTGCACGGCCGCCGACGCTAACCGCGCGGAGGTGCCGGATTCGGGCGCAGATGTTCTCAGCAGTCGAGGGCGTTCGCGCCCAGATCGATCGATGAGAAGGACTGTGCCCAGATCCCGGCGCCGCGGCGCGGCAGGGAGATGCAGGCACGGGGAGGGGGAGCCGGTAAGCTGGTGAAAACCCGAGCGGCCGCGCGTCGGTTGCCGGTCGCCCATCCCGTGGGGTCGCCCTACGAGGTAGCCGACTGGGAACCGGCCGGCCGCTCCAGAGCCGCCAGGCGGCACGTCTGGCGGGAAAGGAGCCCTAGTGGCTGACCCCATCCGCGTACGGGGGCCCGTGTCCGGAACCGACCGCGCCCTCACCTTCGAGACGGGCAAGCTCGCCCCGCAGAGCCAAGGCGCCGTCGTCGCCTCGATCGGCGACACCACCGTCCTGGCCACGGCCAACGCCGCCCACGACGTCCGCCCCGGCATCGACTTCTTCCCCCTCACGGTCGACGTCGAAGAGCGGGCCTACGCCGCCGGCAAGATCCCCGGCTCGTTCTTCCGCCGGGAAGGCCGGCCCACCGAGGACGCGATCCTCACCTGCCGGCTCACCGACCGCCCGCTGCGCCCGAGCTTCGCCGACGGCTTCCGCAACGAGACCCAGATCGTGATCACCGTGATCGGGGCCGACCAGGAGAACCCCCACGACGTCCTCGCCATCAACGCCGCATCAGCGGCGCTGATGATCAGCGGGATTCCGTTTGAGGGCCCGATCGGCGCCGTCCGCCTCGCCTACTCGACCGCTGGCGAGTGGATCCCGCACCCGACCTACGCCGAGGGTGACGCCGCCACGTTCGAGCTCGTCGTCGCCGGGCGGGAGCTCCCCGACGGTGACGTCGCGATCATGATGGTCGAGGCCGGCGGCAGCGAGAAGAGCTTCCAGTACTACGGCGACGGGGCGCCGAAGGTCGACGAGGCCGTCCTCGCCGGCGGGCTCGACGCGTCGAAGCAGTGGATCAAGGAGTCCATCGGCCTCCAGCGTCAGCTCGTCGCCAGCGTGATCGCCACCCACGGAGCGATCACGCCGCTCGAGTTCACGCCCGTCATCGACTACGCCGACGACGTCTTCGTCGCCGTCGAGCGGGTCGCCACCGACAAGCTCGCCGGCGCCGTCACGATCGCCCTCAAGTCCGACCGCAACGCGGCCATTGACGAGGCCGCCGACGCCGCCGTCGCCGAGCTGGCCGGGACAGCCGAGGCGCCGGGTGAGCTCGCCGGGCGGGAGAAGGAGATCCGCGAGGCCGTCAGGTCGCTGACCAAGAAGCTCGTCCGCAAGCGCATCGTCGAGGACGGCATCCGCATCGACGGCCGCGGCACCACCGACCTGCGACCGCTCTCGGCCGAGGTCGGAGTCCTCAAGACCGCCCACGGCTCGGGTCTGTTCCAGCGCGGCGAGACCCAGGTGATGAACGTCACCACGCTGGCGATGCCGCGGATGAACCAACTCCTCGACACCCTCTCGCCGGAGACCACGAAGCGCTTCCTGCACCACTACAACATGCCGCCGTGGGCCAACGGCGAGGTCGGCCGGGTCGGCTCTCCGAAGCGCCGGGAGATCGGCCACGGTGCGCTCGCCGCCCGGGCCGTGCTGCCCGTCGTCCCGAGCCAGGAGGACTTCGCCTACACCCTGCGGCTCGTGTCCGAGGTGCTCAGCTCCAATGGCTCGACGTCGATGGGATCCGTGTGCGCCTCGAGCCTGGCGCTGATGGACGCCGGCGTGCCGATCAAGGCGCCGGTGGCAGGCATCGCGATGGGCCTGGTGTTCGCCGACGGTCAGTACACGACGCTCACCGACATCCTCGGCGCCGAGGACGCGTTCGGCGACATGGACTTCAAGGTCGCCGGCACCGCCGACGTCGTCACCGCGCTGCAGCTCGACACCAAGATCGACGGAATTCCCGCCGACGTGCTCGCCGCCGCCCTCGAGCAGGCCAAGACCGCCCGGCTGCAGATCCTCGACGTGATGAACGCGGCGATCTCCGCCCCGCGTGAGGAGGTCGCGCCCACCGCGCCGAAGATCACGACGATCACCATCCCCATCGACAAGGTCGGTGAGGTCATCGGCCCGAAGGGCAAGGTGATCAACACGATCCAGTCCGAGACCGGTGCCGACATCAGCGTCGACGACGACGGCGCCCAGGGCATCGTCACGATCGGCGCCGTCGAGAGCTGGCGGATGGAGGAGGCCAAGGCGGCCATCCTCGCCATCGTCGACCCGCCGAAGGCCGAGCTGGGCAAGGTCTACAGCGGCCGCGTCGTCAACATCACCAAGTTCGGGGCGTTCGTCAACATCCTTCCGGGCCGCGACGGTCTCGTCCACATCTCGAAGCTCGGTCGCGGCCGTCGGATCGACGCCGTCGAGGACGTGCTCTCGCTCGGGCAGGAGCTCGAGGTCCGCGTCGACGAGATCGACGACAAGGGCAAGGTCAGCCTCACCCCGGTCACCGACGACGACACCACCGCCGGCGACGGGAACGGCGGCCGCGCCGCCACGGACGACACCGCCGGCGACCGGGTCGTCAACGTCTCGTTCGAGGACTCCTTCGACGAGGAGCTGCGCAACGAGCTCGGCGATCTCGGCCCCGACGCCACCCGCGAGCGGGCGGGAACGGGCGGCGACAGCCGCGGTGGCCGGGGCGGTCGTGACCGGGGGCGCAGGCGCCATCGCTGAGCGCATCACCCGACTCGACAGCGGCCTGACGATCGCCACCGACCTCGTCCTCGGGGCGCGGTCGGTGGCCATCGGCGTGTGGGTCGCGGTCGGCGCCCGCGACGAGCCGGCCGAGCTCTCCGGCGTGTGCCACTTCCTCGAGCACCTGCTGTTCAAGGGCACCCCGACCCGCAGCGCCAGCGACATCTCGCGCACGGTCGACCGCGTCGGCGGCGACATCAACGCCTTCACGTCGAAGGAGTACACGTCGTACTACTGCCGGATGCCCCGCCGCCATGCCGGCATCGGGATCGACCTGCTCGGCGACGTGCTCGCCCGCTCGCTGATGGCCGACGACGACGTGGACAGCGAGCGCCAGGTCATCCTCGAGGAACTGGCGATGGACGACGACTCGCCCGACGACGTGGCGATGCGAGCGTTCGCCGGCGAGGTGTTCGACCGGCATCCGCTCGGGCGCGACACCGCCGGCGACCGCAAGACGGTCGGTGCTATCGGAAGCGACGACATCCGGCAGTTCCACGCCGACCACTACCGCGCCGGCAACGTCATCGTGTCCATCGCCGGCGACGTCGACCACGACCAGGTCGTCGGCGAGGTCGAGCGGGCCTTCGTCGACCTGGCCGGGGGCGACGGCCGGGTGCCGCGAAGCGAGCCCGACGGCGTGGGTCACGGCCGGCGCATCCACGACGAGACCGAGCAGGTCCACCTGGTCATCGGCGGTCGTGCCGTCGCCCGCGAGGATCCCGACCGCGAGGCGCTCGACGTCGTCAACCACGTCCTGGGCGGCGGGCTCTCGAGCCGGCTGTTCGACGAGATCCGAGAGCGCCGCGGGCTCGCCTACAGCGTGTACTCGGCGATGGCGAACTACGCCGACGCCGGCATGTGGTCCGTCTACGCCGGCACGCTCCCCGACCACGTCGACACGGTGCGGGCGCTGATCGCCGCCGAGATCGACCGGCTGACGGCCGATGGGATCACGGATGAGGAGCTCGCCGTCGCGGTCGGCTACCTCGTCGGGGCCTACGAAATGGGCCTGGAGGACACGGGCGCGCGCATGTCGCGGCTCGGCGGGATGCTCGTCACGCGCGGCGAAGTGATCCCAGTCGACGAGCAACTGAGGCGGTGGGAGGACGTGGGGCACGCCGACGTCCGCCGCGTCCTCGACCGGGTGTTCGCGCCGGCCGAGCCGATCACCGTGAGCGTCGGTCCGAGCCACTGACCGAGGCTCGACGACCGATGGCTCCGCGCACGTTGTCGGAAGCCGAGTCCAAGTCGCTCCTCGCGCGGTACGGCGTTCCGCTAGCCGCCGAGCGGGTGGCCATTGACGCATCTGACGCGGCGGCCGCTGCCGCCGCCGTGGGCTACCCCGTCGCCGTGAAGCTGAACGGCGCGTGCATCGCCCACAAGACCGAGCGGGGCCTCGTCCGGCTCGGTCTCCTCGACGAGGCGGCAGTCTGCCGCGCGGCCGAGGAGCTCCTCGCCGCGGCGACGCCCGCCGATGGAGAGGTCTCGCTGCTCGTCGCACCGATGGTGGCCGGCAGTCGGGAGCTGATCGCCGGCGTCCTCCAGGACCCCCAGTTCGGGCCGACCGTGATGCTCGGCCTCGGCGGCATCTTCGCCGAGGCGATCCGCGACACGGTGTTCCGGCCGGCGCCCGTCGACAGGGTGACTGCGCTGGAGATGATCGACGAGCTGGAGAGCCAGCGGGTGCTGGGAGCGTTCCGCGGGGAGGCCGCCGTCGATCGTGGCGCGCTGGCCGCGATCCTCGAGGGGCTCGGCCGCTTCGCCGTCGAACAACCGAACGTGGCGAGCGTCGACGTCAACCCGATCATCATCACCCCGGCCGGCGCCCCGGTCGCCGTCGACGCCCTCGTCGAGCTGGGTTCTGATCGCGATCCGGTATCAGCAGTGAACCCAGATCGCGATCAGAACCGGTTGCGACGGCCAACCGACGAGCAGATGCGGGCGTTGTTCGAGCCGCGGGGTGTGGTGGTGACCGGGGCGTCGACGCACCCGGGCAAGTTCGGTTTCGTCGCCCTCCACAACCTCCTCGCCGCCGGCTACCGGGGAGCGGTGTTCGCCACCAACCGCCAGGGCGAGACCGTCCTCGGCGTGCCAACCGTGCGCTCCGTCGACGACCTGCCGGCCGGTGAGATCGACCTCGCCTTCGTGTGCACCCCGGCGGCGGCGAACGTCGAACTGCTGCGGGCGTGTGCGGCCAAGGGGATCCGCGCCGCGTTCCTCACGTCGGCCGGCTACGGAGAGGCGGGGGAGGACGGTCGCCAGGCCGAGTCCGAGCTCGTCGCCCTCGCCGCCGAACTCGACATCCTGCTCGCCGGGCCCAACGGCCAGGGCGTCGTCAGCACCCCCGTGGGGCTGTGCGCCCAGATCGTCGCCCCGTACCCGCCGCCGGGTCGCATCGCCGTGGCCAGCCAGAGCGGGAACTTCGTGTCCAGCTTCATGAACTACGCCCGCGCCACCGGCGTGGGCATCAGCCGCGCCGTGTCGGCCGGCAACGCCGCCGCCGTCACGGTCGCCGACTACCTCGACTACTTCGCCGCCGACCCCGCCACGGCGGTCGGGCTGGCCTATCTGGAGGGGATCACCGACGGGCGGGCGCAGTTCGACCGACTCGCCGGCGCGGCGGCGCGCAAGCCGCTGGTGCTCGTGAAGGGTGGCGTCAGCGAGGGTGGCGCTCGCGCCGCGGCCAGCCACACCGGCGCCCTCGCCGCGGACGACAAGCTGTTCGAGGGCGAGTGCCGCGCCGCCGGGATCACCCGTGCCGCCGCCATCGAGGAGGCGTTCGAGGCGGCGGCGACGTTCGCGACCCAGCCCACGCCCGCCGGGGCCAACGTGGTCGTGCTGACGACGGCCGGCGGTTGGGGGGTCGTCGCCGCCGACGCGATCAGCCGTGACCGCGACCTCGAGCTGCTACCGCTACCGGCCGACCTGCTGGCATCGATCGACGCCAAGCTCCCTCCCCGCTGGAGCCGCAACAACCCGGTCGACTGCGCCGGCGGCGAGACCCGCGACACGATCCCCGAGGTGATGGAGGCGATCATCACCCATCCCGACGTGCACGCGCTCATCTACCTCGGTCTCGGGATCCAGTCGAACCAGGCCCGGATGATGCGCGACGGGCCCTTCTACCCCGCCCATGGCGCCAGCGACCTCGAACGGATCGTCGAGTACCACGAACGCCAGGACGCCCGGTTCGCCGAGGCGGCCGACGAGCTCAGCCGGCGCACGGGCAAGCCGATCCTCACCGCCACCGAGCTGGCCGTCGCCGACCAGGCCAACGCCGGCCCCGCCGCGGTGCGCGCCACCGGACGGCTGTGCTACCCGAGCGCCAACCGGGCCGTCACCGCGCTCGGTCACCTGTACCGAGATGCCCGCTACCGGGCCCGTCGAGGGCTCCCGTGAGCGAACCGTCAAGGCCGGCGGTCAATCCGCTTGTTGTACTCGTCGCTGTCGCCGTCGTCCCGGCGCTGGCGCTGTTCGCCCTCTGGCGGTGGGCTGACGGCAAGTCGGGAGGCGACGCCGACCCGGCACCCAGCACGTCCGCCACGGCGCCCACCAAGCCCGCTCGGGCCCTGACGACGCCATTGCTCTCGTACCGCCGGGTGCCCGGCACCCTCGCCCGGGAGCTCAGCCTCGACCAGTTCGCCGCCGACGTCGCCGACTTCGGGTCGACGCTGAACGACACGTCGTGCGTCGCGGTCAGCCTCGACCGGATGGCGGTGGCGGCGACCCGACCCGACTTTCCGCTGATCCCGGCCAGCAACGAAAAGCTCCTCGTCGGGGCCGTCGCCCTCGACCGGCTCGGCAACGGCTACCGCTTCACCACCGAGGTCCGCGCCGCCACTCCGCAGGACGGGGTCGTGGCCGGCGACCTGTACCTGGTTGGGGGCGGTGACCCGCTGCTGACCAGCAGCACCTATCCGGTCGAGAACGACCTCAACCCGGTCACCAACCCGACGTCGCTCGACGCGCTCGCCGACGCGGTGGTCGACGCCGGGGTGCGGCGAGTGGAGGGCTCGATCGTCGGCGACGGCTCCCGGTACGACGACGAGTGGTACGTGCCGAGTTGGTCGGACGACATCCGTGGCATCGAGGCCGGTCCGTTCGACGCCCTGCTCGTCAACGACGCCCGGGTGAGCGGCGATCCGCAACGGGCCGAGGACCCCGCCGAGGCGGCGGCGCGAGAGCTCACCCAGCTGTTGACGGAGCGTGGCGTCGAGGTCGCCGGCACACCGCGGGCGGGTACCGCGGCCGGCGATGCCGGTGTGCTCGCCACCGTCGATTCCGCGCCCATCCACGCCGTCGTCGGCGAGATGCTCTCGACGAGCGACAACAACACCGCCGAGATGCTGGTCAAGGAGATCGGGTTCCAGGCGGAGGGCGAGGGGACGCGTGAGGCCGGTCTCGCCGCCATCCGGGCGACGCTCGAGGGTTGGGGCGCGCCGACGGACGGCATGGTCCTCGACGACGGGTCCGGGTTGAGCAACGAGAACCGGGTGACGTGCGGCGCGTTCGTCGACGTCCTCGCCCGCTCCGGCCCGAAGCAACCCCTCGGCGCCGGGCTCCCGATCGCCGGCACGAGCGGGACCCTGCGCGACGTCTTCACCGACTCCCCGGTAACGGGTCGGCTGCGCGCCAAGACCGGGACACTCGGGAACGCGCCGTTCAACGCCGACCCGCCCGCGGTGAAGGCGCTGTCGGGGTACCTGCCGGTCGCGGGCGGCGGCGGGACGATCCAGTTCTCGCTCCTGCTCAACGGACCGGGGCCGCTGACCGACCAGAGCCAGTACCGCCCGATCTGGGACGCGCTGGCGAACACGCTGGCCGGCTACCCGGCCGGACCGTCGGTCGCGGAGCTCGCCCCGCGGTGATGCAATGGCGGTGATGCCGATGTTCCCGCTCGGCACCGTGCTGTTGCCCGGGGGAGTGTTGCCGCTCCACGTCTTCGAGCCCCGTTATCGCCAGCTTGTCATCGACTGCCTCGCCGACGACTCCGGCGAGCCGGAGTTCGGCGTAACGCTCATCGAGCGGGGGAGTGAGGTCGGCGGCGGTGACGAGCGCGCCCCAGTCGGGGTCGTCGCCCGGATCGTTCAGGTGGAGCCGCTGCCCGAAGGGCGCTACGCGCTGGTCACCGTCGGGACACGGCGGTTCCGGGTCAACGCCTGGCTGCCGGACGACCCATATCCGCTCGCCGACGTCGATGAATGGCGCGACCTCGATCCCGACGCCGCCGAGCTCCCGGCGCGAGTTGCGGCGGCGACCGACCGCCTCCGCGAGGTCCTCGATCTGGCCGCCCAACTCGGCGGCGTGCCGCCCGACCTCACGATCAGCGACGACCCGCTGGTCGCCTCCTACCACCTCGCCGGGCTGGCGCCGCTCGGGCCCGCCGACCGGTACCGGCTGCTGTGCGCGCCCTCGCCGGCCGAACGCCTGGACCTGTTCGCCGAGTGCCTCGACGACGTGGAGGCGATGCTGCGCTTCCGGCTCACATCCTCCGAGGAGGAGCCGTGATAGAAACTCCATCGTGACGATCGTGACGGAGCAACCACCGGCCCGGACGCGCGCCGAACAACAGCCGACGGTCGCCGACACCATCGAGCTCGTCAAGGCGTACGCCGAGCAGGAGACGATCGGCCCGATCAAGGGGGCGGGCCGGTGGATCGGGATGGGTATCGCCGGCGCGATCACCCTCGGGATCGGGCTGTCGCTGGTCCTGCTCGGCCTCCTCCGGCTGATCCAGACCGAGTGGACCCGGTCCGCCACCGGTGACCTGTCGTGGGTCGCCTACGCGATCGTGTTGATCGTCTGTGTCGGTCTGATCGCGCTCGCCGTGAGCCGGATCAACAAGGACAGCCTCAACAAGGAACCACCGGAGAGTACGCACTGATGGCCAAGCAAGCCGTCGTTCGGACCAAGATCACGCGCGACGACCTCGAGCACAGCTTCCGCTCGCTGCAGGAGGGCGCCAAGGCGAAGGTCGACGACAAGAAGAGCACGATCGCCACCGCAGCCGGCATCGGCGGATTGCTGATCGTGCTGCTCGTGTTCCTGCTCGGCCGGCGCAGCGGGTTGAAGAAGTCGACGATGATCGAGATCCGCCGGGTCTGAAGCCGTGCTCCTCTCCTACCTCCGATACGTGTGGCGGAGGCGCACGCAGAAGTTGTACTGGACGATTCGCCTTCGGGGCATGCGCGAGGGCTTCATCAGCGGAAATCGCATTTGGCTGTTGGTCGGCTTTCTCTTTCAAGTCCGTCGGCTGATGCATCGACTGCTGGACAAGCAGCCCGAGACGGTGGCCATCGCCCACCTGCCACCCGGGCACTCCCTGAGCATCCGGACGATCGACCCGAAGTCCGAGTCGAGCGCCTGACCTCCGTTGGACGGGGCGGTGTCGCTGGGCTACGGCGAACGGGTGCTGCTCGTCGACGCCAAGCGCCGGCGCTACCTCGTCATGCTCGCCGAGGGCGGGGAGTTCCACAGCCACGCCGGCTACGTCCCCCATGGCGACATCGTCGGGGCGACGGAGGGTGCCGTCGTGCGCTCGACGCGGGGCGCCGAGTACACCGTCCTGCGCCCAACGCTCGAGGACTTCGTCGTCGAGATGCCCCGAGGCGCCCAGGTCATCTATCCCAAGGACCTCGCCCCGATCTGCATGCTGGCCGACATCGGACCCGGCATGCGGGTGTTCGAATCCGGCGTCGGGTCGGGAGCGCTCTCGATGACGATGCTGCGCTACGGGGCCACGATCCTCGGCTACGAGTTGCGCCCGGACTTCGCCAATCGGGCCCGCGCCAACGTCGCCAGCTTCCTCGGCGAGGACGCGCTGGCCCGCTACGAGGTCGAGGTCCGCGACAGCTACGAAGGGATCGACGGCGGGCCGTTCGATCGGGTGCTGCTCGACCTGCCCGAGCCGTGGCAGGTGATCCCGCACGCCGAAGGGGTGCTGCGACCGGGGGGCATCCTCGTCGCCTACACGCCGGCGATCACCCAGGCGACTCAGGCCCGGGAGGCGCTGCGGGGCCGGTGGATCGAGGCCCGGACGATCGAGGTGATCCACCGTGGCTGGCACATCGACGGCCAGGCGGTGCGCCCCGACCACCGGATGGTCGCCCACACCGGCTTCCTGACCGCGGCGCGGTTCCTCGGGCGTCCTTAGCGCCGTAAGGTCGGCGGGATGCTCGAGCGAGCGAAGGACGTGACGCAGAACGCAGTCGTCCAACTCGAGGAGGCGCGGCGTCGCCGCCGTGCGCCGATCGTGTTGGAGCTCGACGTGACCGAGCCGCTCGTCGACGGCGTCCCGCAGGATCCGATGAGTGCCCTCATCGCCCGCCGCCGCACGCCGCTGCGGGCCGTGTTCGAGGGCCTGCGCCGGGCCGGCCGCGACCCGAGAGTGAAGGCGCTGATCGTGAAGGTGGGCGGATCTCGCTCTCCGCTCGCCCTGGCCAGAGCCCAGGAGCTCCGGGACGCGGTCGTCGACTTCCGCGGGCGCGGGAAGCGGGTGATCGCCTGGGCGGAGACCTTCGGCGAGGCCGATCGCGGGACGGCCCCGTACCTCCTGGCGGCGGGATGCGACGAGATCTGGCTGCAGCCGTCCGGCGACGTGTGCCTGACCGGTGTCGGGGCCGAAGTGCCGTTCCTGCGGGGGACGCTGGACAAGCTCGGCGTCACCCCCGAGCTCGCCCAGCGCCACGAGTACAAGAGCGTGGCCAACCTGTTCACCGAGACGGGATTCACAGCCGCCCATCGGGAGGCCATCGAGCAGATCGTCCAGTCGCTGATGGGGCAGGTGGTCGCCGGGATCGCCGACGCCCGCGGGCTCGACCGCGACGACCTCAAGGCGCTCATCGACCGGGCGCCGCTGTCGTCGTCCGAGGCCCTGGCGGCGCGGCTGATCGACCGGGTCGGCTATCGCGACGAGGTGTACGCGGCGGTGCGGGAGGCGGTCGGCGACGAGCCGGTCCTGCAGTACGTCGCCCGCTACCACAAGGCGCGGACGGAAGGTTTGTCCCGACGCGTCTCCCGC
>JBKOUV010000241.1:0-15034 GCA_046723555.1 Actinomycetota bacterium
CGTTGATCCCGTCGATCACCGGCTTGAGGAAGTTCGACAGATATGAGCCGACGTCGAGGTAGAGGTTGCCGAAGTCGAACTCCGGCTCCTCGAAGCCGCCGCTCGCTGACGCCTCGGCCGCGAAGTGCAGCGTGCCCAGGATCGACGGCAGGTCGGTGCCGGTCCCGGCGATGCCGGTGCGCAGGGCGAGGTTGACCCGCAGCGTGCCGCCGATGTCGGTGTCGACGTCGACGTCGCCGGTCTTCAGCTCGTTGAACGTGATGACGTTGTCGCTGCCACCCGTCAGGCCGAGGGTCGCCTCGCCCTTGATCGTCGTGCGTTTGTCTTCCGCCTTGGCGTCGATCGCCTCGACGTCGAGGAACCCGAGCCGGGCCTTGAGGCAGCGGGCGAGCTCGGGACCGTCGTCGTCCGGATCGACGGCCCAGTCGGCCTCGTCCTGGTTCTTCGGCAGGACCTCCGAGCACTTCGCTTGGGAGTTGTCGGCGAACTCGACGAAGGCGGTCAACGACGCCGTCGGTGCGCTGATGTACGGGCCCAGGTCGCGGGACAGCCCGACACCGGCCGACAGGTCCCACTTCGCGCCTGCGGTGACGCCACCCTGCACCGACAGTGGCAGGCCCTCGAGGCCGAGGTTGACCGGCGTCGTCGCCTCGATCGTGTCGCTGAAGTCGAGGTGGACGGAGATGTCGTTGATCGCGGCCGGTGAATCGCCGGGGTCGCAGGGGTCGTTGGTCGGGCCGCACTTCGTCTCGACCGTGATCGAGGGGGCCAGGTTCTGGGCCAGGAAGTCGCCGAGCAGTTGACCGAGCGCGTTTTCGAGCGCGTCCTCGATCCCGCCGGCGTTGGTCGGGTTGCCGAGGTCGAGGACGTCGGCGACGGTGTCGGCGATGCCCTCCAGGCCATCCGCGGCGCTGCGCAGCGGATCACCAACGGCGGCGGGGATGCCCTCGGCCAGGTCGCGCAGCTGGGCGGCGATGTCGCGGAGCAACGGGGGCAGCGCCTGCAGGAGGAAGGCCGGATCGAGGATGGCGCTGGCCAGCTTGCTGGCCAGGTCGGCCGGCACGACGACGGCGAACGCGGGTGAGAAGTCGAGCGCGTCGGCATCGGTGTCGACGACGTCGACGCCGACCTCGCCGAGGAACTTGGTCGCATTGCCGGACACGAGGGCGAGCCCCAATCGGGCGCACGCGAACGGGTCGCCGGTCGGCGATGGATCGGGGAGCTTGTCCCCGTCGGGCAATGGACCGCAGTCGTCATCGAGCCCGCTGATCTCCACCGACGGCGTGGCCGAAGTGATCGGGCCGGCGGGGAGGGTCACGGCGACCCCGAGCTGACCCTTGAGCTCGCTCCCGATGAGCACACTGAACGCGTTGCCCTCGGCCCAGTCGACGCCCGCGCACGCGAGCGGGATGTTGCCGTTGGTGTCCGCGGTCTCGTGGGCCGTCACGACACACGTGGCGTGATCGCTCGTCCGCTCGATCCTGGCGCCGTCGGGGATCTGGCCGGCCAACGTCGGGCTGACGACGAGGGCGCCGTTGGCGCTGTCGACGAGCGCGGTCCCGTTGATGTCGGCGATGGACGCGCCGGCCTGGGCCTTGAACGGGCCGAGGATCGCCTCCAGGCCGAGGTTCTGGGCGTCGACGAGCGCGGTGAGGGTGAGGCCGGTGCCGTCGAGGATCTCGGGCTCGGAGGCGTCGAGCGGTACACCGAGGTTGAACTGGCCGAGGGCGGCGTAACGAACCTCCGGCTTGCCGGTGACGTTGAGCGCGGCCAACGACTGGTCGCCCAGGCTGAAGGCGATGTCGGTCGATGGCGTCGGGCCGGTCGGCATGCCCTGGCACTCGGCGGTCAGATTGGCCGGCGCCGTCGTCGAGCAGATGCCGTAGCCGAGGCTGATCGTCAGCGTCGGGGTGCCGCCGCTGGTGTCGAGGCCGAACTCGAGTGCCGCGTCGGGCAGGCCGAGCGTGTTCTGGACGAGCTGCTCGAGGCGGGTCAGCGAGCCCGGAGTCGGCGGCGGCAGAGATGCGCGATGTTCACCCTGCGCGTCGGTCCACTCGACGACCGCGCTCCACTCGGTGCCCATGGCGAGGAAGCCGTCGCCGTTGTGGTCGACGCCGTTCGGAACCGTGAGGGCCTGGGTGTCCTTGCCGGTGCCGACCGTTGTGCCGGCGTTGTCGGTGACCCAGTCACCGGTGCCGGTGTCCGTGTCGACGATGCGCCACCGCACGTCGGACGCCGCGGTGTTGCCGTTGCCGGCGTGACACTTGATCCCGCCGCTCCCGACCGGCAGGCCGCGCAGCTCGGCGCCGTCAGCGTCAGGCGTGCACGTGATCACGGCGTCGGCTACGCCGCGCATCTCGTCCACGAGCAGCTTCAGCTTGCGCGCCTGGGTGGCGATGTCGGATGGCTTGATCCCCCAGATCTCGACGTCGTCCCCGAGCTGGGCCGCGTCGACGGCCTGCTGGAGCTTGTCGGCGAAGGTGGCGATGGTGTCGAGGATCTTGACCAGGTGCGACAGGGTGTTGCCGACCACCTCGTAGTCACCGGCCGGGAGCGGCGGGTTGCCGATGCCTCCCTCCGGAACGGTCAGCGTGCAGGACAACGTCGAGTTGCTCGGAACCGAAGTGATCTGGCAGTCCGGCTGGCCGCTGCGGGTGAGCACCGCGCCGACCAGCCCCGGCTTCGTCGTCAGGTCGGTGGCGTTGGTCGTGACGCTGACCTCGATCGGCTTGCCGGGCGCGAGGGCTTCGTCAGTCGCCGCGGTGGATGTCTCGGTGACGGTCAACGTCTCGGAGGCGTCGAAGTCGATCAGCGAGTCGAGCTGGGTGGTGACGTTGGAGACGGTCGGCGCGCCGTCGAGCGGCCAGTCGAAGTCGAAGCCGGCGCCGGCACTCGCGGCGAGCGCGTCGGCGGTCAGGTCGACGTCGCCGTGGACCGCGAGGTTGGTCGACACATCGAGGTAGGACAAGGGCTTGGCGAGCAGCTCGGCGATCAGCATCGCGTCGGGGTCCGACCCGCCGCCGTCGATCTCCACCCCGGACGGGTGGGCGAGCTGGACGGCGAGCGCCGGCTCGTTGGCATCGGGCTTGGACGTCGACAGCGCGGCCGACCCGTTCACCTCGAGGAACCCGAGGCGGCCCTTGAACGCCGCCGAGCCGTTGAGCGCGACGTTGTCGACGCTGAGCACGTTGCCGGAAGCGGGGACCTTGACGAAGAAGCGACGCGACTCCGTGCTCGTGCCCGGCGACACCGGGTCGGGTCCGATCTTGGCGGCGTCGTCGGTGAGGATGACGCCGACGGAGAGAGCGGCGCTGATCGGCCCGACGTCGAACCCGGCCTTGCCGGTGCTCGAGAGTCCGGTGAGATGGGTGTCGGCGGCGAGACCGTTGCCGGCGTCCACGCCCGCCTCGCGCGAGAGCTGGGCCGACTGGAACGAGAGGTCGAGGACGAGGGCCTCGAGGTTGGGGTCCCACGTCACGGCGTTCGCCGGCAGCGCCCCCGCGGCCTCCAGTTCGTCGAGGAGTTGTTGGATCGTCTGCGCCCGCTGCTGAACGGTGAGCGGCGCGCCGGTGTCGTCAGGGGTGAACGTCAGGGTGGTGGCGAAGTCACCGGGAGCGTTCATCTTGAAGATCACGCTCGTGGTCGGCTCGACCGCGACGCTCGTGAACGAATCGGCCACCGAGGTCACCCGGGTGGCACCGGTCGGGTTCCACGTCACGTCGGTCCCGGCGCGCGGTGGCTCGCCCGCGAAGCCGCGGCAGGCGACGTACTGGTCCTTGACCAGATCGGTCGCCGGGAGCAGCGGGACGTTGTCGGAGGTCGTCGGAGTGAGGGCGCCCTCGGGGAACGCGCCGCAGTTGAGCTGGACGCTGCGCGCCTGGACGTAGTCGTAGAGCGGCTTGACGGCGTCGAAGACCTGGTCGAAGTCGTCCCCGAGGCCGGCCGGGATGAACAGGCCACCGTCGAGGAACGGCAGGGGGCGGTCACCGGCGATCATGCCCGTGCCGAACGCCGAGAGGATCTGGTTGAGCCCGGCGAGGGCGCTGTCGGGCCCGAGGTTGGTGAGCAGCTCGATGGGGTTGGGGCCGTCGAGGGAGATGTCGATCGCCGGCTCGGCGCCTTCGAAGAGCGCGGCGTCGCCGATCGTCACCGTTCCGGTGAAGTCGGTGCCGGCGACGTCGGCGGTCAGGGTGATCGACGCCGACAGCTCGTTGGTCGGGACGGTCTCGTGATCGAAGGAGACCGCGATCACGTCGGCGATGTCACTGGTCGTCAGCTCGGCAAGGGTGAGCCGACCGGATGCGTCCGGGTCGGTGAGCTGCAGTGAGATCCGCGAATTGACGTCGAACGTGCCGGTGGCGTCGGCCTGGGCGAAGCCGAACCGCAGGCTCTCGTTCAGCGCCTCGTTCATCGTGACGTCGATGTCGAACCGGGGGAGGTTCGTCAGCGCGAACTCGTCACCGCCGCCCACGGCGGGGTCGAACTCGGCCGAGACCGTCGTCGGTTCCATGTGCACGTGCACGTCGACGGATCCGCCGAGGAGTTGAACGTCGCCGTCGACGATGCCCAGCTCGACCGGCACGTCGCGGTCCAAGGCGAGGTCGAAGGTGAGGGTGTCCTTGCTGCCGTCGTCGGCGTGCACGTCGCTGAACGTGAAGCCGGCGCCGTCCAGGCCGTCGATCGCCGTCTCCAGGTCGGCGTTGTCGGGCAGCGTGGCCAGCTTGGCGAACACGGTGTGCAGGTCGAAGAGCTGCGCCGGGTTGGTTGCCAGCCCCGGAACCAGCTGGTTCAGGTCCGGCAACAAGCTCGACTCGACGAGCTTCGTGGCGGCGTCGGTGAGTGGCGACGTCAGCGCCGGCAGAGCGGTCGCGTGCGCCGAGGACGTCGGGATGACCACCGCGGAGGCGCCGGCCAGGATGGTGCCGGCGAGGAACGCGGCCAACCGCTTCGACATTCGAGATCCTTTCAACCGCGCGCGGGAACGGGCGGACTTGGGCGGGCTATCGCTTGTCGCTCAGCGACGAGTCGACGCCAATGAACCAAAACCGGCGAAGGGCGTCTTGAGTAGTCCCTACTTAATTTGCGGAAAGCTGGTGGCGTGGCCCGTGACGAAGACAGCCCGTCCGACTTCCCAGTCCTGATCGCCGGCGGTGGTCTCGTCGGGCTGGCGACGGCGGCGTTCCTGGCCCGGCATGAGGTCCCCGCCCTCGTCGTCGAGCGCATGCCGGCGCCGTCGCCGCTGCCGCGGGCCGCCCACTTCCATCTGCGCACGCTCGAACTGCTGCGGGCGCTCGGGGTCGAGGACGAGGTGAGACAGCAGTCGGAGCGAGAGTTCGTCCCCGAAGGGGCGATCATCAGCATGGACTCGCTCGCCGGCGAGAAGCTGGCCGACATCGTCCCCGGGCTGAACGTCGGGGTGGACGACGCGCTGAGCCCGTGCCGCCGGCTGTTCGTTACCCAGCCCGGCCTGGAGGCGATCCTGCGCCGCCAGGCCGCGGCAGCCGGAGCCGAAGTGCTCGCGGGCAACGAGGTCACCTCTGTCGAGCAGGACGCCGACGGCGTGACGGCGACCGTCAAAGCGGTCGACGGCGGCGCCGAGCGACGGATCCACGCCGGCTACCTCGTCGGAGCCGATGGCGCCCACAGCACGGTGCGACAAGCCGCCGACATCCCGTTCGACGGGCGTGGCGTGTTCTCCAACAGCATCACGATCTACTTCACCGCCGACCTCGCTCCGCAGATGCTGGGCAAGCCGCTCAGCGTGATCTACGTCAACAACCCGATGTTCGGCGGGTTCTTCCGGCTCGCCAAGAACTGCCAGTCGGGGTTCCTCGTCGTCAACACGGTGGGCGACCCCCGCACCGACCCCGAGGCCGCCAACGCGGCGCGGGACACGAGCGTCGAGCGAATGGTCGAGCTCGTCCGCTGCGGCGCGGGCGTACCTGATCTCGACGTACGCATCGACGGCGTCGCCCGCTGGCGGTCGTCGTCCGACGTCGCTCGCCGCTATCACGAGGGACGCATCGTGGTCGCCGGTGACGCCGCCCACGTGATGCCGCCCAATGGCGGATTCGGTGGCAACACCGGCGTGCAGGACGCGTACGACGCGGCGTGGAAGCTCGCCCTCGTCGTCAAGGGTGTCGCCGACCCGGCGCTCCTGTCCACGTACGACGCCGAGCGGCGTCCTGTCGGCAAGCTCACCGTCGAGCAGGCGTACACCCGCTACGTGACCCGCACCGCCCCGTATCTCGCCGCCGACGACCTGCAACCGTTCGTCGCCGACCTGGAGATCGAGCTCGGCTACGTCTACCGGTCACCCGCGATCGTGGCCGACGACGGCGTTGGGGACGAGCGCGACCACGACGATCCCCGCGCCACGCGGGGCCGGCCGGGCTCGCGAGCGCCCCACCTCTGGCTCGACCACGACGGACGGCGGTGCTCGACGCTCGACTTGTTCGGACGCAACTTCGTCCTGCTGGCCGGGCCGGACGGAGCCGGCTGGCTCGAGCGCGCGCCCGTGGCGGCGGCGACGGTGGCCGGCGTCACGCTCGACGCCTACCACGTGGACGGCGGCGACCTCGTGGTCCGCGACGGTTCGTTCGTCGACGCCTATGGCGTGTCGACGACGGGGGCCGTGCTCGTGCGCCCGGACGGCTTCGTCGCCTGGCGCTCGCGCACCGGATCCGACCAGCCGGCCGAGGCAGTCGCCACCGCCCTGCGCACGGCGCTCATGCGCGATCGCTAGCCGGCGATGAGTCGGCATCCGAGGGTTTCGCGCCATCCGAGGGTTTGCGGCGACCCGTCCCGGCAGGAAACCCTCGAGGGCGCGAAACCCTCCGATGTGGGTGCCAGCGCTTCGCGTTCCTTGGCCCGTACAGTGAACGGGTGCGGGAACGTCCGATCACAGCGCTCGTAGGCGGCGTCACCGCCTTGCTCCTGCTCGGCGCCTGCACCGCGTCGCGGTCCGGCCAGGGCACCGATCCGCCGGGTGGCGAGCCGCCCGCGTCGGCGGCGCCGTCCTCAGCCGCACCGGCGACGACCGTCACGCCGACCACGGCTGCGCCGGTGACCACGATCGACCCGCCGGCGAGCTCCGCCGACCCGACCGAGACCACCACGACGGCACCGGCGACGACGACGACCACGCCGGCGACCACAACGGAGCCGCCCCGCTCGACGACAACCAGTCCACCGACGACCACGGTTCCTCCTCACCCGCCTCGCCCGCCCGGCAACCCGTGCGTCTGGCGGGTCCGGCGTGGTGATTCGCTGAGCCTGATCGCCGACTCCGTCCACAACCGGCGGGTCACCGTGGCGAGTCTGCAGCGGGAGAACGGGATCACCGACCCGGACCGGATCGACGTCGGGGACAAGCTCGACGTCTGCGTCGGGAACCACATCGACGACATCACGGGCAAGAAGCGCAAGCCGCCGGCGCCGTCGGCGCCGCCGCCGCCCAGCGGCCCGGTCAGTCCGCCGAGCAACGGCACCGGGGTCGCCGCGCAGCAGCAGAAGATCAACGAGCTGTTCAACGGGCTGGGGATGCCGGCGCTGGCGGTCGACGGGGATTCCGGCCAGCTCACCGAACAGCAGCTGTGCGCCTATCGGGTGGCGCTCGGCCTGCCCGTCAGCCGCGCCGACATCGCGCCGGGAAGCCCGGAGGAACAGGCCCTGATGGCGACCACGTCGTTGTCGATCCCCTCGGCGGCGCCGACCTGGGCCGGGCGCTGGGCGCTGATCGACCAGACGTGTCAGATCATGTTGGTCGGAGACGGCGAGCAGCTGGTGTTCGCCTTCCCGGTGTCGACCGGGCAGCCCGGCTTCGAGACGCGGGACCAGCAAGCGTCCCGAGTGTTCCGCTACGACCCGGCGCTCGAGAACGGCGGCTGGCACGACAGCACGCTGTTCCCCGCGGCCGAGGACAACCCGCTCAACGGCAACATGTACAAGCCGCTGTACTTCGACAACGGGCAAGCGATCCACGGCGCCAACACCGTCCCGCCGGAACCGGCGAGCCACGGCTGCGTCCGCGTGCCGGTCGACCGGCAGGACATCCTCGTCAACTGGCTCGGCCTCGCCGACGTCGACGGAGCCACGTACGACGAGGGCCTCATCGACCTCACCGTCACGATCCAAGGCCACTACTGACCGCAATCTGGGCGGGAATCGTCGCGTTGGTCGATCTGGGCGGGAATCGTCGCGACAGGTGAGACAGATCCCGCCCAGACAGCCGTGCAGCCGGCCCGGTGCCGGGCGATACCGGAATCTCGACCGCCTGATGCCGGTTGTTGATGGCATGAGTGAAGAACGTCGCGGCCGGGTGCGGGTCGAGCAGGGGCTCAAGCGGGTGCGGGTCTACTTCGGCGGCCACGTCGTCGCCGACACCACCCGGCCGTTGCTCGTCTGGGAAGTTCCCTACTACCCGACCTACTACCTCCCCCTCGCCGACCTCGAGCCCGATGTTCTCGTCCCCACCGGCGACACCGAGCACTCGCCGAGCCGGGGCGACGGCGTGCTCTACACGGTGAAGGTTGGCGACGCGGAGGCACCGAAGGCGGCGATCCGGTATCCGAGCTCACCGATCGAGGAGTTACGGGACGCCGTGCGGCTGGACTGGCAGGCGATGGACTCCTGGTTCGAGGAGGACGAGGAGGTCTTCGTCCATGCTCGTGACCCGTACAGCCGCATCGACATCCTCCCTTCGTCGCGGGCGATCCGCATCGAGCTCGATGGGGAGGTGCTGGCCGACACCACGCACGCCCGGGTGCTCTTCGAGACCGGGCTACCCCCGCGGTGGTACATCCCCAAGGTCGACGTCCGCCTCGACCTGCTCGAGCCGACGACCACGACGTCGATGTGCCCCTACAAGGGCACCGCCGAGTACTGGTCGGCGGTGGTCAACGGACGCCGGGTCGATGACATCGCCTGGTCGTACCGCACCCCATTACCCGAGAGCGAGCGCATCGCCGCGCTGATGTGCTTCTACGCCGAACGCACCGACCTGTTCATCGATGGCGAGCCGCAGGAACGGCCGAAGACCAAGTTCAGCTGACCGGGCATCCGAGGGTTTCGCGTCACCCGAGGGTTAGCCGCGCCCCGTCCCGGCACGAAACCCTCGGGTGCTAGCCGACGAGCGGCTGGACCTCGAGGGCCACGAAGCGGGCGAACCCCTCCGGGTCGGGATCGTCCGGTGTCGGCTGGAGGATCACCGCGTCGGCGCCGGCTTCCACATACCTCGTCACGCCCTCGGCGATGGCCGGCGCATCGCCGATGACGGCGATGTCATCCATCGAGTCGTAGCTCCAGCGTCCCCGCTCGCCGTCGATTCGCTCAGCGGCGTCGGGGCCGGTGGCGGCGTGGACGAAGACGACCACCTCATGGCCGCCCGTTCGGCCGCTCGCCCTCCGCCCCACCTCGACCCCATGGCGCTTCTCCCGCACCTGGTCCGGGGAGTTGCCACTCGTGATGATCGTCCCGTCGGCGACCTCGCCGGCGAGGCGCAGGGACCGCGGTCCGATCGCGCCGATGAGCACCGGCGGCGGCGACGCCGGCGCCCAGTCCAGTCCCACGTCGTCGAGTCGCACGTAGCGGCCTGCGGTGCTGACCTTCTCACCGCGCACCAGGGCGCGGAGCCCGACCACGTACTCGCGCAACAACGTCATCGGGGACTCGACCCGCGCCCCGACCTGTTCCATCCAGTCCTGCACGCCGTGGCCGACGCCGATGCTCACCCGGCCTGGGAACATCCGCGCCAGCGTCGCCGCCTCCATGGCGGCCAAGGCGACGTTGCGCAACGGCACCGGGAGCAGCCCGATCCCCACCCGCAGCCGATCCGTGCCGGCCAGCGCCACGGCGGCGGCGGAGATCCCGCCCTCGCGGAAGCAGTCCTCCCACAGCCACAACTCGTCGAGTCCGGCGGCGTCGGCAGCGCGAGCGACGGCGGGCAGCCGCTCCGGCGGGAGGTACGGGAGAAAGACCACACCAAGCGTCGTCATCCGCCCATCCTCGCCCACCGACCTGACAGTGTTCGGACCGTGGCGAACCGTGACACCGACCCGCCCGCTGACGACCGCCGCGCCCGCCTCGCCCGGGCGTCGTCGCTGGCGATGAGCGCGAGCGAGTACGCCGACGTGCCGGAGGCCATCGTCGCGAGGCTGCGCTCGCTCTGCGGCGGACTGCCCGAGACCACCGACAATCCGGCGTGGGCTGGAACCCAGTGGCGGATCCGCGACCGCACGTTCGCCCACGTGCTCGCCGTCGACTTCGCCGACGGCCCGGTGACCGTGATGACGTTCCGCGCCGCCGGTCCGGAGCTGGATGCGTTGCGCCACGCGGGCCACCCGTTCTTCCGGCCGGCATGGGGCGTCGATGCCGTCGGCATGGTGCTCGCCGGCGACGTGAGTTGGGACGAGGTCGCCGAGCTCGTGACCGAGAGCTACTGCATCGTCGCCCCGAAGAAGCTCGTCGCACGGGTCGACCGGCCGGCGAGCGGACGGCTGCCGTCGCCTTCACACCGGGATCTGGGCGCGGACTTTCTCAGCACCTGAGAAGAAACGCGCCCAGATGGCTCCGTGAGAAGGATCGCGCCCAGAAATCCGGGCCGGGTGAGGCGCTACAGGATCAGGTCGATGGCGGCGGTCAGGCTCCCTGTCGAGTTGTCGCCGTCGAGCGACCACACCATCGCTCCGCCGAGGTGGTTGTGCCGGACGTACACCATCTTGCGGACGATCGTCACCGGGTCGTCGTAGCTCCACCACTCTGAGCCGTCATACAGCCAGTTGGCACCGTTGGCGAGGTCGCGGTAGTGCTGCCCCGGCTTCGTGGCGAGCACCTTGTAGTCCTCGACGCCGGCTCCCCAGGTGCCCGGGGCGGCTCCGGTCGACGACTGGTAGAGGCCCTTGTTACGGGCGGGCACACCGGCCCAGCCGCGACCGAAGTAGGGAAGTCCGATCACCAGCTTGGCCGCGGGGGCGCCCCGATCCCGATAACTGTCGATGGCCAGGTCGAGGCTGAACCGGGCCGGGTCGGGGTCACGGCGTGGCGAGAACAGCTGCGACTGGTGGTTGGTCGTCGTCTCCCACGGGCCGTGGAGGTCGTAGCCCTGCACGGTCGCGAAGTCGAGGTCGTCGAAGAGCTTGCTCACCTCGAACCCGGCGTCGATCTTGGCCGGCGCCGCCGGGAGGAACGCGGTGAGCGCGTAGTGCGTGCCGGACGCCGCACCCAGCGCGTCGAGCTGGTTGCGGAACTCCGCGACGAGGGCGGTGAAGTTCTGCTTGTCCTCGGGCCGGATGACGTTGCCGGCGTTGCCCTCCGAGCCCGGCCACTCCCAATCGAGGTCGATGCCGTCGAACACGCCGGCACCCGCGCCGCGGGGTGTGTCGGGCAGGTTGCCCTTGATGAACAGGTCGATGCACGACTCCACGAGCGTGTGGCGCGACTCGGCGGTGAGCGCGGCATTGGAGAACCACTTCGACAACGTCCACCCGCCGAGCGAGATCAACACCTTGAGGTCGGGGTGCTCCGCCTTGAGCTTCTTCAGTTGGTTGAAGTTGCCGCGCAGCCCCGACTCGGGCGCGTCACCGACGCCGTCGACCGACTCCGCCGCGGACACCGGGCGCTGGAAGTCGGCCCACGGATCGACCGACGAGCAGACGACGTCGCCCTCGCCGTTCGGAGCGACGCCGCCGAAGGCGTAGTTGATGTTTGTCAATCGCCCGGCGCTGCCGTTGTCGTCGAGGTTCTTGACGAAGAACTGGCGGCCGTAGATGCCCCACTGGATGAAGTAGCCGACCTTGACGAACTCACGGGGTCGACCTCCCGCCCCGGCCGTCGCCGGTTGGGTCAGCCCGAACACGAGGATGAGCGCCACCACACCGGCGAACAGTCGACGAGTCCTCGTTGTCATCGAACCCCCAGGCGACATTTGTTAAGTTCCTATACAAAGTCGTCACCGTAGCCGCTGGGGCGCGCTCCGTCAATGGTCCGCTCCTTACAGATCGGCGGTTGCGGAGACCGCCGCCTCGATCGTCTCGGCCGGCCCGTGCGCTGCTGATGCCAGCACGACCAGCCGATCGACCCCGAGCTCGGCGTACTCGGACGCCCGCTCGGGGGTGAGCCGGCCGCGCGGCGTGACGCTGATCTCGAGGCGGCCGAGCTCGGCTGGCCGGTCGACGTTGTCGGCGGCGGTGCGCAGGCCGGCGAGCGAGCCGGCGACGTCTTCCGGCGAGAGCCAGTAGCCGTACCAGCCGTGGGCCCGGGCGACGGACCGGCGGTACGCCGGCGCGGTGTGGCCGCCGACGACGATGGGGATCGGTCGCTGCTGCGGCCGCGGATGCGCGTCGATGCCGGCGAAGTCGACGAAGCGCCCGTGGTACTCGGGATGCTCGTCGTACCAGAGGGTGTCCAGGACATCGAGGAACTCGTCGGTGACGGCGCCGCGATCGGCGAAGTTGGCGCCGACGGCGTCGAACTCGGCCCGGAGGTAGCCGGCGCCGATCCCGAGCATCACCCGGCCGCCGGAGAGCACGTCGAGCGTGGCGACCTCCTTGGCGAGCACGACCGGGTTGCGCTGGGGGAGGATCACGATCCCGGTCGCCAGCCGGATGGTCGTCGTGTGGGCGGCTGCCCACGTGAGGGCGTGGAGCGAGTCAAGCGCCGGATCCTGGGGCGCCATCGGGGACGGCGGCGCTTGCGGATCCGGCAGGACGATGTGCTCGCCCGCCCATACCGAGTCGAAGCCGGCCTCCTCCGCCGCGCGGACGGCCCCGACCAGCCCGTCGGGGCTGCTCATCGGACCCATGTTGACGTGGACGAGACCGAGCCGCATGCCGGGCACACTGCCACAACGCGGGGCCCCAGCGGTCGAGACCGCGCCCGACCCGTAGGCTCGCCCGGAATGTCCGACGTGTCGGTGAACCTGGCCGGCGACCCGAACCTGCGCTTCGGCACGGCCAAAGCGCGGTGGGTGATCGCCGCCACGGTGGCCGGCTCGGGCATCGCGTTCCTCGACGCCACCGTCGTCAACGTCGCCCTGCCCCACATCAACGAGGACCTGGGCGGCGGCCTCACCGGGTTGCAGTGGACCCTCGACGCCTATCTCGTGACCCTCACGTCCCTGCTGCTGTTGGGCGGCTCGCTCGGCGACCTGTACGGCCGGCGGCGGGTCTTCGTGCTCGGCCTGGCCGGGTTTGGCGCCGCCTCGCTGGTTTGTGGGCTGGCCCCCACGATCGGGGTGCTCATCGTGGCGCGGGCCCTCCAGGGCGTCGCCGGAGCGCTGCTCGTGCCGAGCAGCCTGGCGATCATCTCGGCGTCGTTCCATCCCGACGACCGATCCCGGGCGGTGGGCGCGTGGTCGGGGCTGGGGGCGGCCGCCGGCGCGGTCGGGCCGTTCGTGGGCGGGTGGCTCGTCGACTCGGTGTCGTGGCGACCGGTGTTCTTCATCAACCTCCCGATCGCCGCGGTGACCATCGTGATCGCCATCCGCCACGTGCCGGAGACGGCGGAGGGCTCGAGCGCGCCCCGGCTGGACCTGCGCGGCGCCGGGCTGATCACGGTCGCCCTGGCGTCGACGACCTACGGCCTCATCGAGCTCGGCGACGGGTTGACCCTCTCCGTCGCGACCGCCCTCGTCGTCGGCCTCGCCGCGTTCCTCGGGTTCCTGGTCGTGGAGAGCCGGCAACCGCACCCGCTCCTCCCGCTGAGCCTGTTCCGCTCGCGGCAGTTCAGCGGAGCCAACCTCGTCACCCTCACCGTCTACGCCGGCCTGGGCGTGACGTCGTTCCTCGTCACCGTGCAGCTTCAGATGGGCCTCGGCTACTCGGCGCTCGAGGCCGGGGCGGCGCTACTCCCGATCACGATCATCGCCGCTTCGCTCTCCGCTCGGGCCGGGGCCCTCGCCCAGCGCATCGGGCCGCGCTGGCCGATGACCGTGGGCTCCTTGACCGTCTCCGCGGGCCTGCTCCTGTACACCCGGATCGAACCGGGTCGCAGTTACGTCGAGGCGGTGTTGCCGGGAGCGATCACGTTCGGGCTCGGCGTCACGGCGCTCGTCGCCCCGCTCACCGCCACCGTGTTGGGCTCGGTGAGCGCGCACCAGGCCGGCATCGCGTCCGGCGTCAACAACGCCGTCGCCCGGCTCGCCGGGCTGCTCGCGGTCGCCGTGCTGCCCGGCCTGGCGGGCATCACCGCGGCCGAGGAGGGCGTCGGGTTCGGCTCCGGCTTCGCCACCGCCCTCGAGATCGCTGCCGGGCTCTGCGTCGCCGGCGCGGTGATCGCGTTCATGACGATCCGTACCGCCGCGCCGGCCCGACCGGTGAGCCAGCCCCTTGCCGTCTCCTGCCTCGACCCGTGCGTGGCCGAGGAGGAGACTCAGGCGGCCTGACGGCGCCGGCGCCGACAGTCAGAGCTCGCAGCTGCTGGTGCGGGTCTCACCGCTCAGGCAGGTGTCCCTGCCGCTGTCGCCGCGGACGCTGTCGGCGCTGGCGCCACCGTCGATCCAATCGTTGCCGTCACCGCCGTTGAGGTTGTCCGGACCATCACCGCCACAGATGACGTCGTCGCCACCCAGGCCGTAGATCGCGTCCGCGCCGCCGAGGCCGACGATGACGTCCCGGTCGGCGGTGCCGTTGATGACGTTGTTCTGGGCGTTCCCGACGATGGTCGGCGTCTGGCCGTTGCATGCTGGCACCACGACCTGGTACGCGCACGGCACCGACGCGGGGTTCCCGGCCCGGTCGACGCCCGTGACGGTCTGGGTGAAGGTGCCGGCGGTGTTGGTGTTGGCCATCGTCGGCCCCTGGGCGACCGGGTTCGCCGGCCCGGACGTCGCATCGGTGACGTTCGCCCGAACCGACGCCCCGAACTGGAAGATCTCGAACACCTGGACCGGCGCGACACACGTCACCTGCGGGGCGGTCGTATCGCGCTTGACGACCACCGATTGGGCCGTCGTTCCGCCCGGCGACGTGGCCTGACACGTGAACGTCGCGCCGCTCGTGTCCGTGGCGACGGTGTCCGGGTCGCACCCGTCCTGCGC
>JBKOUV010000047.1:0-11857 GCA_046723555.1 Actinomycetota bacterium
GCAAGAGCACGCTGATCAGCGTGATCTCGCAGGCCAAGCCGAAGATCGCCGACTACCCGTTCACCACCCTCGAGCCGCACCTCGGCGTCGTGCGCCTCGACGACGCCACCGAGTTCGTCGTCGCCGACGTCCCCGGGCTGATCGAGGGGGCCAGCGCCGGTCGCGGGCTGGGCCACCGCTTCCTCCGCCACATCGAGCGGGCCCGGGTGCTCTGCCTGCTCGTCGACTTGGCCGCACTCGACGGGACGACTCCGGAGGAGCAGGAGCGGGTGCTCGTCGCCGAGCTCGGCGAGTACCGGCCCGAGCTCCTCGCTCGGCCGCGCCTCGTCGTGGGCACCAAGGCCGACCTCACCGGCACGACCGACCCGCGGGAGTTCGGGTTCGAGCCCGATGGTGACAGCCGATTCGTCATCTCGGCGGTGACGGGTGACGGGGTCTCGCGGCTGGTCGGGGCGATGGCCCGCCTCGTCCACGAGGCGCGCCAGGAGGAGCCGGCGGCGGAGGGTGTCGTGCTCATCCGGCCCGCGCCGGTGGGAGCGGCGATCGAGCGGGTGAGCGACGGTGAGTTCAGGGTCAGCGGTCGCGACGTGGAGCGGGTCGTCGCCCTGAACGACGTCACCACCCCCGACGCGGTGTCGTACATCAGCCACCGCCTCGACCGTCTCGGCGTGATGAAGGCGCTCGCCCGAGCCGGAGCGTCCGAAGGTGACGTCGTGTGGATCGGTGACTTCAGCTTCGAATACCAACCATGAGCCGTGTGGTCGTCAAGGTCGGGACGTCGTCGGTCACCGACGAACGCGGCGGCATCGACGACGACGCCATCGTCAAGCTCAGCGCCGAGGTCGCCGCGGTGCGGGCGGCCGGCGACGAGGTCGTCGTGGTGTCCTCAGGAGCGGTGGCCGCCGGGGTGGCGGCGCTGAACCTGGAATCCCGGCCGAACGACGTCGCCACGCTGCAGGCGCTGTCGGCGGCGGGTCAGCACCGGCTGATGCGGAGCTGGGATGCGGCGCTCGCCCGCCACGGGCTCGTGCCGGCGCAGACGCTGCTCGTGCCCCACGACTTCGTCGACCGCCGGCAGTACCTCCACGCCCGGCGGATCCTCACCCGGTTGCTGGAGCTCGGCACCGTGCCGATCGTCAACGAGAACGACGCCATCGCCAGCGACGAGATGCGGTACGGCGACAACGACCGGCTCGCCGCCCTCGTCGCCCACAACCTCGGCGCCGCCGTGCTCGTGCTGCTGACCGATCTCGACGGGCTGTACACCGCCGACCCGCGGTCGCATCCCGACGCCGTGCTGGTCACCCGGGTCAGCGCCGACGACCCGCTCCTGGCGATCCGGGCCGGCCGCACCCGGAGCGTGCGGGGGAGCGGGGGCATGGCGGGCAAGCTCGAAGCGGCTCGAATCGCCTCGTGGTCGGGTGTCCGGACGGTCATCGCCAACGCCGCCCGTCCGGGCGTGCTCACCGGTGCCGTCGCCGACGAGACGGTCGGGACCAGCTTCGAGGCCCACGCCCGCAAGCTCGCCGCCCGCAAGCTCTGGATCGCCTTCGCCGCCCGCGTCGCCGGCTCGATCACAGTGGACGACGGCGCCCGCAAGGCGCTCGTCGAGCGGCCGACGAGCCTGCTCCCGGCGGGGATCGTCGACGTCTCCGGGCGCTTCGGCGAAGGTGACACCGTCGAGGTGGTCGGCACCGACGGGATCGCCTTCGCCCGCGGCATGGTCTTCGTCGAGGCGGCTCAGCTGCGCAAGGTCGCCGGCCTCCACACCAGCGAGCTCCCTCCGGGCATGGTCCACGAGGTCATCCACCGGGACGACCTCGTCCTCCTCCCCGCCTGACCGACCATCCGAGGGTTTGCTGCAGGACGGGGTCGCGCGAAACCCTCGGATGCCTACGCGGGCGGCTGCTGCGCGGGCTGTTCGACTTCCGGCGCCGGGGCTGCCGGCTGAGCCGCCGGCGCCGGCGCCTCCAACCCGAGCTCGGCGCGCAGCTCGCTCAAGCGGCTCTGGGCCTCGACGTTGGCGGTCGCCTGCTCGATCTCGAGCACCCGTGACTCGACGGACGTCTCGGCGAGCTCGGCCGAGGCCTTGGCCTTGGCGTACCGGGCCTGGATCTTCTCCTCGACCTCGGAGAAGGTCGGGACGTCGCTGCCCACGCTCTCCTGGAGCTGGGCCATCGCCGAGTTCATCTCCTCCTGCATCTTCGCCTGGTCGAGCTGGCTCAGCAGCTTCGACTTCTCGGCGATCTTCTGCTGCAGCAGCCGGCTGTTCTGGGCGACGGCGGCCTTCGCCTGATCCGACGCCTGCGCAGCCTCGAGAACCATGCTCTTCAGGCTGTCGACATCCCGCTCCACCTGGATCAGCTGGCTGGCGATCGTCTCCGCCGCCGCCGAGTAGCTCTGCGCCTTGTCGGCGTCGCCCGCCTTCTGGGCATCGGCGGCCATGATCAGCGCCTGCCGGGCGTTGGCGTTGAGCTTCTCCAGCTCGCCCATCTTGGCGTTGAGGCGCAGCTCGCTCTGCTTCTGGTTGGCGATGACGTTCGCCGCCTGCTCCTTCAGCCGCCGGTGCTGGTCCTTGGCCTCGGTGATGGCCTGCTCGAGCTGGACCTTCGGATCGGCTCGCTCCTCGAACGTCCCCGTCAGCTTCGCCGTGAGGTACTTCCACCACTTCTTGAAGAGCTTGAACATGAGCCCAGCCTAAGTCTCCGACGGCGAGGGCCGGACGGCCCGGATCCGATCGACGATCCCGGTCACTTCCGGCACGCGCAGGATCAACAGCACGGCGACGTACGCGACGATGCCCACGAGACCGGCGACGGCGAGCCGGAGCACGGCCTCACCGCCACTGTTGGCGCCGACGTTGATCCCGACGACCCACATCACCTCACCGGCGAGCGCGCCGGCGACGACCATCGGCAACAGTCCGCCGAACACGGCGCCGAGGGGAAACGTCGGCACCTTGTACGACAGAACCTGCAACGCCCACAGCGCGCCCACGACGTAGGAGATGGCGAACGCCAGCCCGAGCCCGAGGATGCCGTACCGGCCGACGAGCACGAAGGCGAGGACGATGTTGAGCACGCACTGGAACAGGTTGATGACGAATGGCGTGCGGGTGTCTTGGTGGGCGAAGAAGCCGCGCAGGACGAACAGATAGATCGAGAACCCGAACAGACCGAGGGCGAACCCGGCCAGCGCCCGCGACGTGTTGTCGGCGGCCGCCGACGTGTACTCGCCGTGTTGCAGGAACACCCCGACGATCGCCCGGCGCAGGACGAACAGCACGATCCCGGCCGGCACGGTGAGCAGTCCGATCAACCGCACGCCCAGCGACGACCGCGCCGTGAACCCGTCCCGGTCCCGCCGCGCCACCGCCCGCGCCATCTCCGGCACGAATGTCGTCGCGATCGACATCGCCAGCAGGCCGTGGGGGAGGACGAAGAACGTGTAGGCGTCGAAGTAGGCCGTGGCGTCGCCCGACCCCGGATCGGCGAGGTTGCGGACGATGACGATGACCACCTGGTTGGCGACGACGTAGCCGAGCGTCCACCCGGACAGCGTCAGCAGCCGGCGCACGGCCGGGTGGCGGAACTGGAGCCGGGGGCGGAAGTGCAGCCCGGCGCGGCGCATCGCCGGGATCAGGACCAGCGCCATCGCCGCGATCCCCGCGGTCGCGCCGAGCCCGAGCGTCCAACGCACCCGGGCGTCGTCGACGACGTCGTCGAGCGTCCAGTCGGTGCTGCCGGCGCCGGGGAGCGAGAGCAGCGAGGCGATGATGATCAGGTTGGGCAGGATCGGGCTCCACGCCGCGGCGAAGAAGCGCCGCCGCGAGTTCAGGAAGGCGTTGGCCAGCGCGGTGGCGCCGTAGAAGAGGATCTGGAGCAGGAACACCCGCGTGAGCAGCGTCCCCACGTCGCGGAAGAGGTCCGGGTCCACGTCGCCGCCCGGGTTGAGCGTGTAGAGACCGAAGATCAGCGGGGCGGCGACGACGGCGACGAGGGTGATCCCGGCGAGCAGGACGAGGCTGACGGTGATGACGACGTTCGTCGACTCCTCGTCCTCGCGATGGTCGAACGACGTGAACAGCGGGACGAGCGTCGCCGAAAGCACGCCGCCGAGCAGGAGCTCGTAGACGATGTTCGGGGTCTCGTTGCCGATCCGGTAGGCGTCGGCGAGGGCGGTCTGGCCGATCACGTAGCCGAACACGGTGATCCGGGCGAGCCCCGTCAGGCGGGACAGCGCGGTGCCGGACGCGACGACGAGGTTGGAGCGAAGCAGGCTCACGATTCGGGCTGCGGAAGCGCCGACGAACTCCCCGCCCGGTCGGCTTCGTCCATCGCGATCCGGAGCGCCTCCAACTCGTTGACGAGCCCGTCGACGTCCTGACCGAGCACGTCGGTGTCGCCCGACCCGACGCTGACCTCGACCGTGCGGGCGAGCAGCTCGTCGAAGCGGGCGTCGAGGACGCGCAACCGGTCGCGGCTCTGCTCGGCGAGGGCGGTGAGCCGCTGCGCCGACGCCAGCTGGGCCTCGAGCGCCTCGATCGTCTGGGCCTTGGCCGGCGACGGATCGTCGGGACCGAGCTGGCGCCGGAGGTCGGCGAGCTCGGCCTCGGCCGTGACGGTGTCGATCTCGCCGATCGCCGTGGTGATCTCATGGCCGCGACGGGCGATCCGGCAGGCTTCGTCGACGCCTTCGTCGAGGCGGCCCGACAGGAGCTCGAGGCGCTGGCGCAGCGGTCCCGGCGACACCGACTGGACGACGTGGTCGAAGCGGCGCTTCGACTCCTCGGCCTGGAGGCCGTAGGACCGCCACGGCTCGCTCAACGTCGACGGTGCCACCCGGTTGACCGGCTCGCGGCGCGGCACCGCGGCGAGCACGCGACCTCCCCATGCGGCGATGCCGATCCCCGCGGCGGCGACCGCCGGCAACCCGATGAGGATCCCGGCCGCGGTCCCGACGCCGGCGAGCAGGATGCCGAGCGGCGACATGATCGCCTCGGCGACGCGCGGCGTGAAGAACCGGTCGCGGAACGAACGTCGCGCCATCGTCAGAAGTTACTGATGACCGCGGTGAACACCTGCTCGATCGTTGCCGGGTTGCTCGCGTTGTACGTCGCGGCCTTGGTCGCCTGGGCCATCGCCTTGAGCGTGATCGCGTCGGCGTCCTCGCCGTACGAGATCGTGAACAGTCGCACCGGCTGCGAGCTCGCCCCCTCACCACCGGCCTGGAGCGACTGGATCAGCTCGGTGAACTGATCCTGGTCGTCGTCGGTCTGGCCGTCGTCGTTCCTCCCGTCGGTGAGCAGGACGACGGCGTTGATCTTGGTCGGGTCGTACTCCTCCACCATCGTCGTATACGCCTTGTCGGTCACGTCGTACAACGGCGTGCCGTTGGTGGGGAACTGGGCCTCGATCGCCTGGGCGAGCTCCTCGCGCTGGTCGCCGATCGGCGCGATCGGCACCAGGTCGCGCACGTTCGGATCGGGCCCGCCGAGATCGGTGCTGAACACCCACAGCCCGACCTCGTCGGCGTCCTTGAACTGGTCGAGCGCGCTCACCGCCGCGGCCTTGGCCAGGTCGAGCTTGGTCTTGCCGTCACCGCCCGGGTCGCCCATCGAGCCCGAGATGTCGAGCACGAGCAGGACCCGGGCGTCCTTGCGCAGCTCCGCCCACGAGTCGAGGATCCCCACGAGCACCTCCGGCGCCGGCACCTCGAGCTCGGTGGTCGGCTCGTCCGGATCGACGCCGTTGGCCGCGACGATGGGGTCGGCGAGGGTGACCGACGGGTTGTTCGGCCGGAACCCGAACTCGAGCACCTTCGCCTGGTTCTCCGGCTGCTGGACGTACTCCTCGAACAGCGCCGCCGCGGCCTTCTCGTCGGCATCGACCCAGTCGGTGTCGAGGACGATGAACGGGTTGTCGGAGAAGAGCGTCCCCTCCTCAGGGTAGATCGCAACCAGCGGAACCCGAGGCACCCGAGGCTCCTCGCCGGGGGAGAGGACCCCGTCGGGGTTGCCGAGGTTGTAGTCGATGACGCTCTTCTCCTCGACCGCGACAGCGCTGGCGTAGGTGAGCGACGTGCCCCGAACGTCGGCGGCGAACCAGTTGTTGAGGAACGTCATCGTGATGTCGCCGTAGTGGACGACCGAGGACTCGATGCTCGAAGCGAACTCGACGGCGGCGGGTCGGGCGAGGTCCTCGGTGGTGAGCCCGGAGCTCTTCCCCGTCGCCGCGTAGTACTCGGCCACCGTGAAGTTGAGCCCGCTGGTGGAGTAGTTCGGGTTCGTCTTGCCGAGGCGGAACGGCCCCCACTCGGGGTGCCCGACCGATCCCCAGCCCTTCGGGTCGTTCGCCAGGGCACCGAGATCGGCGAAGCCCAGCGGTTCGTCCGGCCAGCCAAGGGCCTCGGCCATCGGCTGCGGCATCGCGATCACCAGCGGGGTCAGCATGAACGGGGTGCCGGCCGGCGCGAGTGTTTTTCCGGCGCGCTGGTTGACGATGCCCGCCCAGCCGGACGCGGCGGGCGACCAGATCACCGGCGGCTCGCCGTTGGCGTCGGGGTTCGGCCAGCCGTTCACGATCAGGTTCGCGGCGTTGCCCGAGGCCACGCTGCGCGGCCGGACGAACACGCAGCGGTCCCCGGTCTCGGCGAGCTCACTGTTGTTGAAGTCGTCGGCGAGCTGGGTGAGGAGGGCGATCTTCTCGCTGCTCACCGCCATGTCGACCACGATGCAGTCGCCCGGGTCGGCGTCGCTCAGGTCGCTGCTGTCGGGCTCGACGGCGTCGTCGCCGCCGCCGCTGCACGCGGCGAGGAGCATCAGCGCCGCGGCGGCGATGCCCAGCCTCCGCATCATTGGGCGATCTGCTCCCACAACGTCCGGAGAGCGACCATCGTCGTCGCCGACGGCAGCGGCTGCGTCGCCGTCGCCGGCTGGTCCCAGCCGGCGGCCAGGAGCGCGGCCGCGGCGTCGGCGGAGACGTCGCGCGGGATCTCCGCCCCTGCTGGCGCCGCCAGCACCGCCTGCAGCCACATGGACGGCTCAGGGTAGCTGGAGTCCGTTCGGTCTCCGGGGGCATCGAGGGCGGTGATCTCGGCGTCGCTCGTCCCGGCGATGTTGACCGCGCTCGGGCGGGCGATCATGGTCTCTGCCGGGGTCTGGCCCGATGTCGGCATGGCTTCGGTCAACGGTCCGACCCAGGCGAGGAAAGACGGGTCCTCCAGCTCGACGGCCCCGAACGTGGTCGTACCGAAGTATCCGGCGACTGCAGCGGCGAACGAGGCCAGCGCGGCCGCCGACGAGCCGGCGTCGCCGACGCTCGGCGCGACCTGTCCTGACCCGTCGCTCCACTCGTCGCCGGCGATGTCGCCGATGCAGTGCCACAGCGGCTGGTCGGGACACTGCGCGTGCAACGCCGCGGTGTGAGTCGGGCGCGTCGCGACCGCGAGCTTCGACGCCGCCAGAGGCTGACCGGCAACGAGAGATCCGGACATCGCCGGGAAGGGCTCGAACGTCAGCCACAGCGAGACGTCGTCGCCGGCGGTGAGGCGGTCGAGCGTCGCGCGTGCGTCCTCGACCGTGATCGCCAGGTCCGGCTGCTCCTGTTGAATCGCCGCGCACACATCGCTCAACTCGGTGAGGCACACCATCGCCGACGCGGGCTCGGGCTGGTCGCCCGGATCGCTCTCGTCGTCACCGCCTTCGATCACGTTGCGGCGGATCAGGAACGCTCCGACGATGAGGCCGACGGCGACGACGATCGTCGCCACCCGACGGGCGATCATCGTGGGATTTCTTGCACGGCGAGGCGCAGACCCTCGAGCTCGATGACCAGGTCGTCGACATCACTCGCGATATGGGCGGTGTCAGTCGAGCCGATGCTCACCTCGGCGGCCCGCGCGACGAGCTCGTCGAGACGGGACTGAGAGAGGCGCATCTTGTCGGCGGTCGAGGCCGACAGCGCCTTGAGGCGGTCGGCGGTCGCCAGCTGGCTCTCGACAGAGGCGATCGCCGCGGCGACCTCCTCGCTCGCCCCCGAATCCGCCTGCGCCTTGAGGCTGTCCAGTCGCGAGCGGAGTCGCGTCGGATCGAGCCGGCGCACCGCCGAGTCGATCTCATCGCCACGGCGGGCGATCTGCCAGCTCTCGGCGATCGCCTGGTCGAGGCGGCCGACGATGCCCTGCAGCCGATCGCGCAGCGGTCCGGCCTGGGCCGACCGCACCGTGTCGGCGAGCTGGCGCCTCGATCGCTGGGCGCCCTGGACGAACTGGCGCCACGGTTCGCTGACGGCGAACGGGTCGAGCTGGGGGCGCGCCGGCCGCTTGGGCATCGCCAGGGCGACCGAGCCGGCGTACACGGCGGCGCCGATCACCGCGGCCAGCGGCCACGCCACACCGAGCAGCGACGCCACGACCCCCGCGGCGGCGCCGAGGACGATCCGCCAGGAGAGGATGGCTCCGGCGGTGCGAGCCGTGAAGAACCGGTCGCGCAGGCCCATCGACGGGTGAGGCTAACGGTGGGCCGCGCCGATGTCGGGCGGCACGACGTCGGCGGCGGTCAGTGTCGTCAGCTCGGTGTCGGTCGGCGTGGCGACCGCGGCGAGCCGTTCGGCCTGCCGCGCCACGGCGGCCTCGAACACGTTGCGGACGAACCGGGCGTTGCCGAACCCCCGCGTGCGGGGCTCGGCCTCGATCACCTCAGCGAGACGGGCCCGGCCGCCGGCGTCGAGGTGGTAGTCGGTGTCCTTGCCCATCAACTCGAAGATCGCGACGAGCTCGTCGGTCGAGTAGTCGGGGAAGTGGACGGTCCGGGTGAAACGGGACTTCAGCCCCGGGTTGGCGTCGATCAGCACGGCCATCTCCTCCGGGTACCCGGCGGCGATGACGGCGAGGTCGTCGCGATGGTCCTCCATGAACTTGACGAGCGTGTCGATCGCCTCCCGGCCGAAGTCCTGCTCGCTGCCGCGCGCCAGGGCGTACGCCTCATCGATCAGCAACGTCCCGCCGAGCGCCGATTCGAGCACCTCCCGGGTGCGCACGGCCGTCTGGCCGACGTAGCCGGCGACGAGGTGCGACCGGTCGGTCTCGACGAGGTGGCCCTTGGACACGATCTCGAGGGCCCGCAGGATCTGGCTCATGAGTCGGGCGACCGTGGTCTTGCCGGTGCCGGGATTGCCGGTGAACACGAGGTGGTGGCCCGTCTCCAACGTCGGCAGCCCGCGCTCGGCGCGCAGCTTCTGGATCCGCAGGAGGCTGGTGAGTCGGCGCACGTCGGCCTTGACCTGGTCCAGTCCGACCAGCGCGTCGAGCTCGGCGAGCAGCGCCTCGATGGGGCGGGCCGGTGGGAGCTCGGCCTCGCGAGGCACGGCCGCGGGTGCGGTCGGCGCGGACGGCGCAGGGGACGCCGTGGCCCGGCCCGGCCGGACGACGCCCGCGGCGTCGAACGCGGCGAGCAGCACCCCGCGGTAGTGATCGATCGCCGCCACCTCGTCGGGCGACGGCACGAGATCGACCGACGCGGCGGCGTGGGCGAGCCGGATCGCGAGGTCGTAGTAGCGGGCGGCGCGCCGCCCGCCGTCGCGGACGTCCGCCCGCACGAGCAGATCGGCCAGCGTGCTCGGATGCTCGAGCCAGCGCCGCTTCCCCTCGAGCATGCCCGACTCCCGGAGCCGATCGGAGGTCACGAACACCGGCGGGTCGAGGCGAGGGCCGATGTCGTCGAGCCAGGCCTCGAGCTCGGCCGCCGTCTGCCGGGAGTCGCTGTCGATGACCGCGGCGACGAGGTTGCCGGCTTCCACGACAACCTCGCTGCGATGGTCGCGACCCGACAGCTCGGTCAGGTCGGCGCTCACCCCGTCGACGAACGCGTCGACGAACTTGGCGAGGGCGCCGGCCACGGCGGGATGGTACTGGTCGACTACCGTTCGTTGGCCATGGTCGGACTCAGGGTGGACGGATGACCGACACGATCGTGCGCGTCACGTGCACCCACGACTGCCCGGACGCGTGCAGCGCGCTGGTCACCGTCGACTCGGACGGACGCGCCGTCGAGATCAAGGCCGACGCGTCCCACCCGGTCACCGGGCGCCACCTGTGCGTCAAGGTCGACCGCTACCTCGAGCGGGTCTACAGCCCCGACCGGTTGCTGACGCCGCTGCGGCGCACCGGACCCAAGGGTGACGGCGAGTTCGCGCCGATCGGGTGGGACGAGGCGCTGGACGAGATCGTGTCGCGGTGGCAGTCCATCGTGTCCGGTGACGGCGCCGAGGCGATCCTCGGCTACTCGTACCTCGGCTCGATGGGCGTGCTCGACGGCTTCGGCACCACGCAAGCGTTGTTCAACCGGCTCGGGGCGAGCCGGCTGGAGCGCTCGATCTGCGGGCCGCAAGGCTTCGCCCTGACCGCTATCACGCAGTACCCCTGGTCCGATCCCGAGGACCTGCCCGACGCTCGCACGGTCGTCGTCTGGGGCATGGACCCGGTGGCCACGTCGATCCACACGTGGGAGCTGATCCGCCGGGCGCGGCGCAACGGCGCCCGTCTCGTCGTGATCGACCCCTACAGGAGCCGGACCACCGCCTACGCCGACGTCCACCTCCGTCCCCACGCGGGGACCGACGGTGCGCTCGCCCTCGCCCTCGGTCACGTCATCGTGCGCGACGGACTCGAGGACGAGGAGTTCGTCGCGTCCCGGACCTCGGACGTCGAGGACTACCGGGTGGCGGTCGAGCCGTGGTCACCCGAACGGGCCGAGGCCGAAACCGGCGTCGAGGCCCGGGCAATCGTCGAGCTGGCGCACCAGCTCGCCACGGCGCGGCCCGCAGCCTTCCGCATCGGTGTCGGCATGCAGCGGGCGGCCGGCGCCGGCGCGGCGCTGCGGGCGATCCAATGCCTCACCGCGATCACCGGCCAATGGCGGTGGCCCGCCGGCGGCATCAGCCAGGCGGTGTCGCTCGTCGCGCTCGACCTGCCGAGCCTCTCGCGGCCGGACCTGTCGCCGCCCGGCACCCGCGAGCTCAACATGATCCAGCTCGGCCGGGTCCTCACCGATCCCGCATTGACGCCACCGGTCCGCAGCCTGTTCGTGTGGAACAGCAACCCGGCGGTCATCGCCGCCGACCAGCAGCGGGTGCTCCGCGGGCTGGGTCGCGACGACCTGTTCACGGTGGTGCACGACCAGTTCCTCACCGACACCGCCCGCTTCGCCGACCTCGTCCTGCCCGCCACGACGATGCTCGAGCACGCCGACCTGGTCGGCTCGTGGGGGTTCGCCTACCTGTCCTGGAACGAGCCGGCGATCGCCCCGGTCGGCGAGTCGAAGTCGAACGCCGAGGTCACCCGCCTGCTCGCCGCCCGCCTCGGCTTCACCGACCCAGTGTTCGCGCTCACCGACGAGGAGCTGATGGAGTTGGCGCTGGCGAGCTCGCCCGCCGCCGCGGCCGGGGTCGACGCCGAGCGGCTGCGCCGCGACCGGGTGGTCCGACTCGGTCCACCGCCCGGCACCGGGGTGCCGTCCGACGCGACGTTCGCCTTCTCGAGTGCGCCTCTGGCGGGCGCCGGACTGCACCCAGTCGCCGAGTACCGACCGCCGGCCAACCGACCCACGGATTCGTCCCGCCACCCGCTCCGCCTGTTGACGCTGAAGCGCCACTATTCGATCAACTCCTCGTACGGGCAGCTCCCGGTCATGCTCAACGCCGAACCGGCGCAGCTCTGCGAGCTCCACCCCGACGATGCCGCGGCGCGGGACGTGGCCGACGGGGACCGCGTCGACGTCTACAACGATCTCGGGCGGATCCGGTGCACGGCCAAGGTGACCGACGCCGTGCCGGCCGGCACGGTGGGCGTCCCGTTCGGG
>JBKOUV010000170.1:0-4250 GCA_046723555.1 Actinomycetota bacterium
ATGATGTGCTCGTCGGTGACCGCAAGCTCGCCGGCATCCTCGCCGAGCGCCGCGCGACCGGCTCGGTGGTTGTGGGCGTGGGTCTCAACGTCCGGTGGGCGCCGGACGGGGCGGCCCGGCTGGGGCCGTCGGTGGAACCGCTCGCCGTGCTCCACGCGTTGCTCGCCGCCTACGACCGGCTCCCCGCCGACATCACCGCGCGCTACCGGCGGGAACTGGCCACGCTCGGTCGCCCGGTTCGGATCGAGCAGCCCGCCGGGTCACTCGACGGCACCGCGACCGACGTCGAGCCGGACGGGCGGCTCGTCGTCCTCGACGCGTGCGGGATCACGCACCGCGTCGACGTCGGCGACGTGGTCCACGTCCACGTCCGCTAGGCGCTCACCCGAGTGTTTCGCGCCGATCCCTATCCGCACCAAACACTCGGGTGGCACGAAGCACTCCGGTGGAGGTCTTGGCGAGTGCCTCCGGTTCGGGGGGTGGCGCCGTTAGCTTGTCCGGTCATGCCCGGAAGCCGTCTGCGCCGACCGCCGACGACCATGGCCATCGGTCTGGCCGTGCTCGTCGGTGCTGCCGGCAGCGCCGGTGTCCTCTACTCCGCCCGCGAGCGCACCGAGAACGTCGAGCGGGTGCCGGGGCTGACGGCGGAGGATCTCGCGGCCAACGACGGCCCGGCCGAGAACTTCCTCCTCGTCGGGTCGGACTCCCGCGAGGGTGTCGACACCGGCGATCCGGAGAACGCCTCGATCGGCGACGAGGCCGAGGTGAGCGGCCAGCGCAGCGACACGATCATGGTCCTGCGCCGGGAGAAGGACGGTGGGGCCTCGCTGCTCAGCCTGCCGCGCGACTTGTGGGTTCCGATCGCCGGCACGGACCACTCGGCGAAGATCAACTCGGCGTACAACGAAGGTCCGCAGCGACTGGTGCGCACGGTCACCGAAGCCCTCGGAATCCCGATCCACCACTACGTCGAGGTCAACTTCGCCGGGTTCACCAAGCTCGTCGACGAGATCGGCGGGGTCGAGATCTGCGTCGAACACGCCGCCCAGGACGAGAACACGGGCCTCCACCTCAATCCCGGTTGCCAGAACCTCGACGGCACCCAGGCGCTCGCCTACGCCCGCAGCCGCCACTACGAGGAGTTCATCGATGGCGAGTGGCGCCCCGATCCCCGCGCTCCCGACCTCGGACGGATCGCCCGCCAGCAGCTGTTCATCCGCACCGCGGTGGACAAGCTGCTGCGCCGGATCCGCCGCAACGTGTTCGATCTCGGCGACCTCATCGGCGTTGCCACCGACTCGCTCCGCATCGACCAGGACCTCGATCCGTTCGACGCGGCCGACGCCCTGCGGGCCGCGGCCGAGGAGGGGCTGAAGACGTACACGCTGCCGGTCGTCGGTGCCGAGCACGACGGGCAGTCGGCCCTCGATCTCGACTCCGCGGCCCAGCCGCTCCTCGACTACTTCCGCGGCGTGGCCCCGGCCCCGCCGACCACCGAGCCGAGCTGAGCTGGATACGGCCGTCACCCGGCCCCGAGCTTTCCTACACTCGCCGCGCGATGAAAGCCCTGATCCTGGCCGGCGGTGCCGGCACGCGGTTGCGCCCGATCACCCACACCCGGGCGAAGCAGCTCGTGCCGGTGGCGAACACGCCGATCCTCTTCTACGGCCTCGAGGCGATCGTCGCGGCCGGGATCAACGAGGTCGGTGTGATCGTCGGCGACACGGGCGACGAGATCCGCGAGGCCGTCGGCGACGGCAGCCAGTTCGGGGCCAAGGTCACGTACCTGCCGCAGGAGGCGCCGCTCGGGCTCGCCCATTGCGTGCTCATCGCCCGCGACTTCCTCGGCGACGACGACTTCGTCATGTACCTCGGCGACAACCTGCTGCAACAGGACCTCGGCGCGTTCGTCAACGCGTTCGAGGTCGCCCGGGCGTCGACGACCCCACCGGCCGCCCAGATCCTGCTCAAGCAGGTCCCTGACCCGCACCAGTTCGGGGTGGCGACGCTCGACGGCGACGGCCATGTCGTCCGCCTCGACGAGAAGCCGGAGCACCCGTCCTCCGACCTGGCGCTCGTCGGCGTGTACCTGTTCGACGTCACCATCCACGACGCCGTGCGGGCGATCAAACCGTCGGACCGCGGCGAGCTGGAGATCACGGACGCGATCCAGTGGTTGATCGACCACGGCCACCGAGTCCGCACCGAGCTGCTCTCCGGGTGGTGGATCGACACGGGCAAGCTCACGCCGCTGCTGGAGGCCAATCGGTTGCTGCTCGAGCGGCTGGAGCCGCGTGTCGACGGCCGCGTCGACGCGGCCTCGACGATCGACGGCCGGGTGGTGGTCGACGACGGCGCCGAGATCGTCAACTCGACCATTCGCGGCCCGGCGGCGATCGGACGGGGCACGCGCGTCGTCGACAGCTTCATCGGACCGTTCAGCGCCGTCGGCGCGGGGTGCGAGATCGTGGGCAGTGAGATCGAGCACTCGGTCGTGATGGAGCGGTCCAAGGTGCTCCACATCCCCCGTCTGGAGGACAGCCTCATCGGGCGGGAGGCGGTGGTGAGCCGGACCAGCCGCCGACCCCGTTCGCTCCGGTTGATGGTCGGCGACCACTGTCAGATCGACGTCGAGTGATCCCGTGGCGACCCAGGTGACCGAGTCCGAGCTGATCGCCGGCGTGCACGTCGTCGAGCCGGCGATCCATCGCGACGATCGCGGGTTCTTCCTCGAGAGCTACCGCCGTGAGTGGTTCCCCAACGGCCGCGAGATGGTGCAGGCGAACCGGGCGAACCGGCAGGCCGGGACGCTGGTCGGGCTGCACTACCACCTGCATCAGGCCGACTACTGGTACGTCCCGTTCGGGACGGCGCGGGTGGTGCTGCACGACCTGCGCGAGGGCGGTCCGACCGACCGGGCGACCCTCGTCCTCGAGCTGTCCGGCGACAACCACCGGGGGGTGTTCATCCCGCCGGGCGTGGCTCACGGGTTCGCTGCGCTGAGTGACGTGGTGATCACGTACCTGGTCGACGGCTACTACAACCCGGCCGACGAGCTCGGCGTGGCGTGGGACGACCCGGAGATCGGCGCCGACTGGGGGGTCGCCGACCCGATCCTGTCCGACCGGGATTTGAAGAACCCGTCCCGGGCGTCGATCCCGGCCGGGCGGCGGCCGTACTGGCCGATGCGCACATGAGCGACACGGTCCTTGTAACCGGCGCGGCGGGGTTCATCGGAACCAACTTCGTCCGCTACTGGCGCGAGCAGCACTCCGACGACGTTGTCGTCGCCCTCGACGCGCTCACCTACGCCGGCGTCCGGGAGAACGTCGACGGGCTCGACGGCGTCACGTTCGTCCACGCCGACATCGGCGACACCGACACCGTCGCGGCCGTCCTGGAGCGTCACGACGTCGACGTGATCGTCAACTTCGCCGCCGAGTCCCACAACAGCTTGGCCGTGCTCGAACCGGCCCGCTTCTTCCGCACCAACGTGCTCGGCACCCAAGGCCTGTGCGAGGCCGCCCGCCGGGTCGGGGTGCGCCGGCTCCACCACGTGTCGACCTGCGAGGTGTACGGCGACCTCGACCTCGACGCCACCGAGGCGTTCACCGAGGACTCGCCGTACCGGCCCCGCACGCCGTACAACGCGTCCAAGGCCGGCGGCGACCACGTCGTGCGCGCCTACCACGAGACGTGGGCCCTGCCGGTGACGATCACCAACTGCGCCAACAACTACGGGCCGTTCCAGTTCCCGGAGAAGGTGATCCCGTACTTCACCACCCTCGCCCTGCGCGACGAGCCGTTGCCGATGTACGCGTCGACGCAGAACCGGCGGGAGTGGATCCACGCCGTCGACCACTGCCGGGCGATCGACGTGATCCTCGAACGGGGGCGGGTCGGGGAGACGTACCACGTCGGCACCGGGGTCGAGCGGAGCATCGAGGAGATCGCCGACACCGTGTTGGGACGGCTCGGCAAGCCGAGCTCGCTGAAGACGATCGTGCCCGACCGGCCGGGCCACGACCGGCGCTACGTCCTCGACTGGACGAAGATCCGGACCGAGCTGGGCTGGGCGCCCGAGATCGAGTGGGACGCCGGGATCGCCGAGACGATCGACTGGTACGCCGACCACGTCGCGTGGTGGGAGCCGCTGCGCGGCCGCGCTCCCGTCGCCGAGGCCTCCGCTTGGGGCGGCGCGGGCGGAGCCGGCTGACGTGCGGCTGCTGGTCACCGGGGCCGGCGGACAG
>JBKOUV010000192.1:0-16046 GCA_046723555.1 Actinomycetota bacterium
GGTTGGCCCGTCGGGAGTTCGACGGCACCGTCACCGGTCGCCCGGCCGTCGCGCGCTACCGGATCGGCGAACCGAGGATCGCCAACAACGTCTCGGAGGACGATCGATGACAGTGACGGCACTCCCGACACCCCCAGCCGACCGTTGGCACCCGATCAGGGCCGGTCTCATCTCGCTGTGGCGCTTCTGGGACGAAACGTTCACGTTCCACAACGGACGGCTGTTGCTCCGCGGGCCCAATGGAGCGGGGAAGTCGATGGCGCTGGAACTGTTGCTGCCGTTCCTGCTCGATGCCGATGCCTCGCCGGGCAAGCTGACCTCCGCCGCAAAGTCGCGCGGTGGCCTGTTCGAGCGAATCATGACCGGCACCGACGAGCCGAGCCGAACGGGCTTCGCCTGGGTCGAGTTCCGCCGCGGCACCGACGTGTTCACCGTCGGCGCCCGGATGCGGGCGTCCGCGGCGACACGACGGTACGACCTCGATTTCTTCACGACTTCGCAGCGCGTCGGTGGCGACCTGCAGCTGCTCGACGAGCATCGCGTCCCGCTGTCGCGCAAGGCGCTCGTCGAAGCCGTCGGCGACCACGGACGCGTCCACGCGTCCGCCGAGGAGCACCGCGCCGCCATCCGGGAAACCCTCTTCCCCGGGTTCGGGCCCGAGCGCTACGCGTCGGTCATCACCGCCCTCTTGGCGCTGCGCCGGGAGAAGCTGTCGCAGAACCTCGACCTCGACAAGTTGTCCGACGTCCTCTCCGAGGCCCTGCCGCCGCTCGACGAGCACGACCTCACAGTCGTCGCCGAAGGATTCGAGCGTCTCGACCGTCGGAAGGCCGAGCTCGCCGCCCTGGAGGCCGAGCACGACGAGATCAGGCTGCTCGCCACCCGCCAGCACGACTACGCCCGCGCCGTCGTCGCCGGGCTCGCCGGCGACGTGCGAGCCGCCGAGAGCCGCCGAGACGGCGTCACCCGCGCCGAACGGGAGGCTCGCGACCAGCTGGCGAGCGCGCGCGACGAGGCGGCGTCGGTGCAAGCCGAGATCGCGGCGCTCGTCGAGCGCCTCGCCGCGGTCGACGTCCAGATCGAGGCCTTGCGGGACAGCGGTGCCTACCGTGAGGGCGCCAAGCTCGATGACCTCCGCACCCACGCCCGTCAGCTCGGTGAGCACGTGACGCGCCTCGAGCGGGCGGCCGACGACCGGGCGGGCGCTCGGGAAGAAGCCGAGGGGGAGCTCGTCGCCGCCCAGTCGGAACTGGACAGCGCCACCGCCAACCGGGAGCTGGCCACGGCCGAGCTGCGCCAGGCGGCGACCCGGGTCGGCGCCGACGCCGTGGTGACCGACGCCGAGCAATTCGACGAGGCCGACGAAGGGGACGCGCTGCTGCGCGCCTGGCTGACCGCCCACCGGTCGTTGATCGACGAGGTTCGCGGCGCGATGCGCGAGCACACGGCCGCGATCACGCAGCGCGCGTTCCGGGAGGACCGCGTCGCTCATGACGTCGAACAGGCCGAACGATGGGCGGCCGAGCACGCTGACCGCACCGTCGCCCATCGAGCCGCCGTCGAGGCGTACGCGACAGCCGTGGCGGAGTGGGGGCAGGCGAGCCAGACGATCGGCGCCAATCGGGCGACTCAGGCGTTGCCCGTGCCCGCCGACGACCCGCCCGCCGTGACCGCGGCCGTCGCTTCGCTCGGCGCCGAGCTGCATGCCGAGCACGCCGTTGCCCGCCAGTTCCTTTCGAGTCGGCGCGACGAAGCGTTGGCGCGTCGCGGCGACCTCGCCGCCGAGCGGGCGCTCGTTGCCGACGGCGGCCTCGTCGAGCCGGCGGCGCCCGATTGGCGCAGCGACCGCTCTGCGCGCCCAGGCGCGCCGCTGTGGCGGATCGTCGACGTAATGCCCGGCGTCGAGAGCTCCGCCATCGATGGTCTGGAGGCGGCACTCACGGCGTCGACGATCCTCGACGCTTGGGTCACGCCCGACGGGCTGGTTGACTTCGGCGAGCTCGACGACGAACGGGCCGACGTGTACGTCTCACCGCTGCCGGTCGACGGGCCCAGCCTCGCCGATTGGCTCACGCCTCTCGACGGAGCGCTGGTGCCGGTCGACGTCATCACCGCCGTGTTGCGGTCCATTCCCGTGCTGCCGACCGCCTTCCCGTCGGTGGGCAACCGCGGACTCCTGCTCGGCTTCGACGGCACGTTCCGGGTCGGGCCGGCCACGGGACGCGGCGCGGTCCGACCGGCGGCCCTGATCGGAGCCGCCGCGCAGGAGCGACGGCGGCTGGCGCGCCTGGCCGAGCTCGACGTCGAGATCGCTGCCGTCAACGCCGCCGTCGAGCGGATCGATCGTGAGGTCGAGGCGCGCGACCGCCACCAGGCCGCGGTCCTGGCCGACCTCGCCTCGCTGCCGGACGGACACGCGATCGAGACCGCCGCTCGGGCCGTGGCCGACGCAGCCGCGCGACGGGCGGAGGCCGATGATCGCCTAGCTGCCAGCCGTCGCGACCTGGCCGCCGCCGAGGACGACGTGCGGCGGGCGCTCCGGGCGCTGACATCGCTCGGTGCCCAACACCAATTGCCGACCGAGGAGCGGGCGCTGGCCGAGGTCGAGCGGGCACTGGGCGACCTCGAACGATCCACAGCGACGTGGGCTCGACGGGCGTCCGAGTGCGGGCGAGCCGCGTTGACACGCAACCGCGCGGCGGCCCGAGCGGATCGAGCCCGTTCCGACGCGGTCCGGGCCACGGAGGACCGCGACGTCGCCCGACGTGACCTCACCGATGTCGCCGAACGCGTCGCCACGCTCGAGTCGACGATCGGACAGGAATACCGCGACGTGCTGGTCCGGCTCGACACCCTCGGCGGCGAGCGCCGTGGTGCGCAGGAACAGCGCCGCCGGCTCGATGAGCGGCGTCCGGATCTCGACCGGCGGATCGGGCGGCTGGAGTCCGCCGTCGATGAAGCCGAGGTCGCGCGCACCCGCGCCGACGAGGAGCGGGCGGAGGCCCACCGGCGATTCGTCGATGCGGTCTCCGCCGGTCTCGCAGCCGACGCCGCCATCGTCGTGCCCGAGCCGCTCGACGGGGTCACGGCGGTCCTGTCGGCGGCGCGGTCGGTCGCGGCCGAGCTCCCCGGTCGCGACGACCAGCTCACGGAGCGGGCGAACCGCCGGGTCGACGAGCAGCTCCACCAGACGCGGGCGCGGCTGGGCGGACGGGTCGACTTCTCCCGTGAGCTCACCGACGACGGGTGGTGGAAGCTCACCGCGTTCTCGTCCGGCATTCGGCGCCGTACCGGCGAGCTGTCCGATGCCTTTCGCCGTGAGCTCGAGCAAGCCTGCGCCGAGTTCCGCGCCGAGGAGGAACGCCTCTTCGAGCAGGTCCTGGCCGGCAGCGTGAGGCGGGCCCTCGCCGCCCGCATCCGCCTCGCCAACCGGCTCGTCGACGGCGTCAACGACCAGCTGGCGAAGGTCCGTACGGCCGCCGGTGGCGTCGCCGTGCGGCTGCGCTGGGAGGTCGACCCCGACCAGCTCGACGCCGTCAAGGCCGCCCGCGCCCTGCTGTTGCGCGATCCCGGCGACCTCACCGACGAGGAGACGGCGTCACTGCAGGCGTTCGTTCGCGCCCGCGTCGATCAGGCGCGCGCCGAGCTGGAGTCCAATGCGCCCTGGGAGGCCCGGCTGCGCGAGACGCTCGACTACCGGTCGTGGCACCGCTTCACGCTGCAGCTCGCCCACCGCGACTGGGAGGGGTTCCAGCCGGCCACGTCGCGCCGGTTGCAACGCCTGTCGACCGGCGAGCGCTCGATCGCCCTGCACCTGCCGATGCTGGCCTCGATCGCGGCCCACTACGCCGACGACGACGGCGGCCCCTCGGGGTGCCCACGGCTGATCCTGCTCGACGAGCTGTTCGCCGGCGTCGACGCCGCCAACCGGGCCCAACTGTTCGGCACGTTCACGAGGTGGGATCTCGACGCGGTCTTCACGAGCGACCACGAATGGTGCCAGTACGCCTCGCTCGACGGCATCGCGATCCACCACTTGCACCCGCCCGCCGGCGACGACCCAGTGACGACGACCCGCTTCACGTGGGACGGCCGGCAGCGCACGATCGACCCGACGGCGGCATGACGAACGCCGCCGCCCGCACGCGCCTCGGTCGGCCGGGACTGCGACCGCTCGTGGACGAGCTCGCCCGCCGATTCGGGGACGGCCCGGATCCACCGGTGCGGCTCACCCTGCGGCACCTCACCGCGGTTCAGCGCGATGGACTCGCTGACCTCCTCGGGGCGCCACGCCTGCCGCCGCCGACACTGCGGCTCCCGGTCGAGCGGCTGTGCACGGTCCTCGGACTCGACGCGGTCGGTGAGTTGCGGTCGATCGTCGAGGACCTGCGGGGCCCGATCGACGACCGCCGCGCGGAACGGCACTCCGCCCGCGCCGAGCGAGAGTCGCTGTGGGCGTGGCTGGACTCCGAGGTCGACGGGCTGGAGATCGCCGGGATCGGAGCGCTGCGCGGCTGGCCGGCGGCGGTTCGCCGGGACGGTGCACGCGGCGGTGTCCCCCGCCACCGTCGCCGGCTCGAGGACACGCTGGCAGTGTTGCGCGCCCTTCCCGCCGATGGCGTGCCGCTCGCCGCCTTCGCCGACGACGTGCTCGGCGATCCCCACGCCCTCGACCGCGGACGCTCGGTCAGCCGGCTGGTGCTCGGAGCCCTCGCCCACGGCGGAGGCCAGGTCGCACCGACGGATGCCGAAGCCGTACGGCAGTTGTGGGAGCGCGCCGGGGTGGCTCCGGACCCGCTGTCGTCGACGGTGCTCACACTCGGCGTGACCGCCGCGCCGGGCCATCCGCTGGCCCCGATGTTGGGCCTGTCGACCGCCGCCGTCGAGCCGATCGTGCTCACTCTCGCCCAGCTACGCCGCTGGCCGCTGGATCCCCTCGACCCATCGGGCGTCGTGTACGTGGTGGAGAACCCGTCGATCATCGCCGCAGCCGCCGCGCGCGATTGGTCCGGGCCGCCGCTCGTGTGCAGTTCCGGCCGCCCGACCGTCGCCGTCGTCACCCTGCTGCGCCAGCTCGGCGCCGGTGGTGCGACCATCCGCCAGCACGCCGACTTCGACGCCACCGGGTTGGCGATCACGGCGTGGCTGGCGCAGCGAGCTCACACCGTTCCCTGGCGCATGTCCGCCCCCGACTACCGCGCCGCGGTCAGCGTCAGCCGGCGTCGAGTGACGTACCGCGGCGGCATCCCTCCGACGCCGTGGGATCCGGACCTCGGCGACGCCGTGCGAGCCACGGGCGTCGTGGTCCATGAAGAGGCGTTGCGGACCGCCCTCCTCGATGCGATGCAGATGAGCCGACCGCTCAGCGGTCGAACGTGCCGGTGAGCGTCCCTTTGGCGGTTGCCGCCTCGCTCACCGCGTCCAGCGCGTCACCGGTGTCGGCACCGTCGTCGAGCGAGATCCCCTCCTCGAGTGCGTAGACCGTGAACCGGTAGCGGTGGGCGTCGTCGCCGCCGGGCGGGCACGGACCCTTGTACGCGGCGTCGCCGGCGCTGTTCTTCGCCTGGCTCGCGCCATCCGGCACCTCGCCTTGCTCCAGCCCTGACACGGACGGGTCGAGGCCGAACAGCACCCAGTGCACGTACGGCCCGTTGCGGGCGTCGGGGTCGTCGACGACGAGCGCGAGCTCGACGGCGTCGTCAGGGACGCCCTTCCACGCCAACGGCGGCGAGACGTCGTCGCCGTCGCAGGAGAACTCGGTGGGGATCGCCGCGCCGTCGGCGAAGGCGGAGCTCGTCACGGTGATCACGGCGTCCAGCGGCTGGGCGGCGAGGTCCTCGGCATGGCCCGAGCCCGAGGGGCTCCCGCAGGCGGTGAACGGCAACGCGGCGACCACGGAGATCCACCACGCTCGCGGCCGGTGGCTCACGCCTCCATGCTCGCGCACCCCCTTGTCATGATCGACACCAGCCTCGGAGTCGGGCTCCGCCTCCCCCACTGCCACTCCCACCGAATGCGGAGGCACCGATGTCCGAGACCCCTTCCATGGTCGAGGTTGCCAACGTCGCCAACCTCGACCGGCTCTACTGGCACAGCGAGCTGCCCTTGGCGGTCATCGCCAGACGGGTCGGACTCCCGGCCCGGAACCTGCATCAGCACGTCACGCCGATCCCCGCCGGCGTGACGTGCTACCGCTGCCGCGAACCCCTCGTGTTCACGAGCCGATCGCAGCGCGACGGTCAGCGGCTGCGGTGTCGCGAGTGTGGATGCTCGCACCGGAGTCCCAACGAACGCGGGCATCGGCGGCGGTCCAAACAGCGGCCACTCGAGCCCGTCGGGCGGTCGCTGATCCTGGTTCGCGACGGCCGCCATGATCTGGGGTGGGTGATCGAATCGTGCATCGACGCCCTCGCCAGAGCCGGTGCGCCGTGGGACGGCAGCTCGCTCGAGGTCCTGCCCGCCGGCGACGGCCGGCCGGCGGCGGTGCTCGACGCCCTGGGCGCCCACGACGCGGGCGTGGTCGCGGTCGAGTCGCTGTGCGACCTGGCGGGAACCCAGACCGAACGGTTGCAGGTGTTGTTCGACCTGACCCGCACCGGCTGGCGGGTGATCGCCGCCCGCGACTACCGGGTGGAACGCGTGTTGACGGCTCGTCACCTCGACGACCTGGACGAGGGAGAGGATCTCGAAACGTGGTCGGAGCCGCTGATCGACGCGACCGCATCGTTCGGTCGTCTCCGTCTCCTCCGTTGACGACCCCTCGCTTCCGTGGTATTCCGAAATGGAACACTGAGTGAACTAGCAGACCCTGCCGATGTCGGCACCGACCGAGGCGAGGCGGCCGACGAGATCGTCGTAGCCGCGGTCGATGTGGGCGACGCCGCTGATCACGGTCTCGCCCTCGGCGGCGAGGCCGGCCACCACCATCGCCGCCCCGGCGCGGATGTCGTGGGCGCGCACCGGTGCGCCCGACAAGCGGGGCACGCCCCGCACGACGGCATGGTGGCCGGTCGTGCGGATGTCGGCCCCCAGGCGGAGCAGCTCCTCGATGTAGCGGAAGCGGCCGGGGTACAGGTTCTCGGTGACGATGCCGACGTCGTCGGCGACGCTCAGCATCGTGATCACCAGCGGCTTGTAGTCGGTGGCGATGCCCGGGTACGGCAGGGTCTGCACGTCGATCGACCGCAGCCGTCCATCGGCGGCGACGTGGAGCACGTTCGGCTCGGCGGCCAGTTCCAACCCCATGTCGGCGAACCGGCCGAGCAGGTTCTCCATGTGCTCGGCGCGGGCGTCGCGAATGGTCAGCTCACCCCCGGCCACGGCGACGGCCGCCAAGTACGTCGCCGCCTGGATGCGGTCCGGCACCGTGCGGTACGTCACCGGGCGCAGCGACCCCCGCTCGACTCCCCGCACCACCAGCCGCGACGTGCCGACGCCGCTGATGTCGGCGCCCATCGCCACCAACATCGAGCACAGATCGACCACCTCCGGCTCGCGGGCGGCGTTCTCGATCGAGGTCACCCCGTCGGCGAAGACGGCCGCGGTGACGATGTTCTCGGTGGCCCCGACGCTCGGGAACCCGAACACGACGTCAGCGCCGTGGAGCCGGTCGGCAGTGGCTTCGAGCTCGCCGTGGCTCAACTTGAACTCGGCCCCCATCTTCTCCAGCCCGTCGATGTGCATGTCGATGGGGCGGGCGCCGAAGTCATCACCGCCCGGCATCGACAGCCGGACGTGCCCGCAGCGCGTCAGCAACGGCCCGAGCACGTTGACCGACGCCCGGATCTTCTCGACGTACTCGTACGGAGCGACTGGCGTGAGGTCGCCGCGGTTCGTCACGGTGAGCCGGCCCAGACCGGAGACGGAAGACGTGATGCCGATCGCGCCGAGCAGCTCGCCCATGCTCCGCACGTCCACGATCGAAGGGACGTTCGACAACTCATACGTGCCGTCGGCGAGGATCGTGGCCGCCATCAGCTTGAGCACGGCGTTCTTCGCCCCCGGCACGTCGATTGTGCCCTTCAGCGCGCCGACGTGGCGCACGACGATCTGGTCGGACTGGTCGGAACCGGGACCCACACCCACAGTGCGCCGAGGATAGGGCTGCCCTCGGGCCGGACCGCGCCGCCCGTATGCTCCCGCCGTGTCGGGCCAGCAAGTCGTCAGGGAATGGCCCGACGTCGGTGCCATCGGGGAGCACCTGCGCCGCCCCCGCGACGACATCGTCCTGGAACGACCGAACGGTGACGGATCGTTCGAGCAGGCCGAAGGCCCGTTCACCAGCTACCAGCGCCAACTGACCCTGATCACCACCGACGACGGCGACCGGTGGCGGGAGACGACCCGGTACCGCTGGGCGTTGCCCTGGTTCGCCTGGCTGTTCGCCCTTCCATTGCGCTGGGCGATCGCCCGCCGGGGATCGGCACCGACCCGCGACGCCCACTTCCATGCCGTCCCGACGCCATGGTGGGCGCCGCCGGACCGGCTCGACCCCCGCCGGCTGACCGTGCTCGGCCTGCTCGCCGCGGCGTCGATGTCCTCGGCGTTCGTCAACACCCTGTTCACCCAGACGGTGGCCTTCGCCGCCGACGACTTCGGCGTCGGGGACACCGGCGTCGGCATCGGCGGGTCCTTCGTGCGGATCGGGATCCTGCTCGCGCTCCCGTTCGCCGTGCTCGCCGACCGGGTCGGCCGGCGCCGGGTCGTCACGGCGATGGCCGTGACCGCGCCCCTAGTCAGCGCCGCCGGCGCGCTGGCGCCGAACTTCCCCTTCCTCGTCGCCACCCAGACCATCGGCCGGCCGCTCGGGCTGGCCCTCGAGTTCCTCATCGCCGTCGTCGCCGCCGAGGAGATGCCGCGCAACAGCCGCGCCTACGCGGTGAGCGTGTTGGCGATGGCGAGCGGCCTCGGCGCCGGGGTCGCCGTGCTCGCCCTCCCCCTCGCCGACATCTCGGACGGGTCGTGGCGCCTCGTCTACCTCGTCTCGCTCGTCTGGCTCCTCGTCGCCGTCGACATCGCCCGGCGGCTCCCCGAGACCCGCCGGTTCGAGCGGCCCCACGTCACCGCCCCGCCCCTCGACCGCGGCCGGTTCGCCGTGCTCGCCCTCGTCGCCCTGCTCGCCAACCTGTTCGTTGCTCCGGCGAGCCTGTTCCAGAACGGCTACCTCGAGGACACCAGGGGCTTCTCGGCGACCACGATCGCCATCTTCACGGTGGCCACCGCAACGCCCGCCGGGATCGGCCTGATCATCGGCGGGCGGGTCGCCGACATCCGCGGCCGGCGCCTGCTGATCGCCTTCGGGTTGCCGGTCGCCACCTCCCTCGTGGTGCTGTCGTACTCGGTCGGGGGGCCGGTGATGTGGTTCTCCGTGTTCGCCGCCGGTGTGCTGGGCGGCGTCACCTACCCCGCCCTCGCCGTATACCGCACCGAGCTGTTCCCGACCGGCAGCCGCAGCCGGGCCGCCGGCCTGATCACCACCGCCGCCCTCTTCGGCGGGGTGGGCGGGCTGCTGGTGATGGGCTCCCTGCTCGACCACGGGTGGTCGCACGGGCGGGTGATGGCGCTGCTCGCCTCCGCTCAGGTCGCGGTGATCGTGATCGTGCTGCGCTGGTACCCCGAGACCGCCCACCGGGAGCTCGAGGACCTCAACCCGCTGGATCGGGTGAGCTGACCACGGTTTTCCTCCCTCCGGATTGTCTCCGATTGGCTACCCGGCGGTAGTCTCGTCGCCGCCTGCGGCGGCTCTGGATCGCCGTGCGCCCCGGGCTGCGGCCTCGGGACCACACCGTTGCGCGCGGCAGGGTCGCCGCGCCTCACCCGGGAGACAACGTGCACCTATTCGGAGCCGAAGGCGGTTACCAGGACTTCGTACTCAAGGGCGGAGAGTGGACCGTGCTGGTCCTCTCCGGTCTGGCCGCGCTGACCGCCATCGCCGTCGGGTTCTTCCTCGTGCGGGCGGTCCTCGCCGCCGACGAGGGCACCCCGAAGATGCGCCAGATCGCCAAGGCGATCCAGGAGGGCGCGTTGGCCTACCTGAAGCGGCAGTTCCGCACGATCGGCCTGATCGTCGTTCCGGTCGCGCTGATCGTGTTCCTCACCTCGACGGCGATCGAGAAGAGCGACGGCAGCGAGGCGCTGAACTTCGCCCAGTCGGGCGTGTTCCGCACCCTGGCGTTCGTCCTCGGTTGCGTGGCGTCCGGTCTCGCCGGCTACATCGGGATGACGATGGCCACCCGCGGCAACGTGCGGACCGCGGCGGCCGCCCGTACCGGGTCGCTCCCGGACGCACTCACGGTGGCGTTCCGCACCGGCGGCGTGGCCGGGATGTTCACCGTCGGCCTCGGCCTGCTCGGGGCGACAGTCATCATCATGTTGTTCCAGAACACGAGCTCGGCGATCCTCGTCGGGTTCGGGTTCGGCGGTTCCCTCCTCGCCCTGTTCATGCGGGTCGGCGGCGGGATCTTCACCAAGGCGGCCGACGTCGGCGCCGACCTCGTCGGCAAGGTCGAGGCCGGGATCCCCGAGGACGATCCGCGCAACCCGGCGACGATCGCCGACAACGTCGGCGACAACGTGGGCGACTGTGCCGGCATGGCCGCCGACCTCTTCGAGAGCTACGAGGTCACCCTCGTGGCGTCGATCATCCTCGGCGTCGCCGGCTTCAAGGCCATCGGCGCCAACCCGGCGCTGGGGTTGGTGTTCCCGCTGGCCGCCCGCGCCATCGGCGTGATCGCCTCGATCGCGGGTGTCTTCGCGGTCCGGGCGAGGGAAGGCGAGACCAACGCGCTCCGGCCGATCAACAAGGGCTTCCTGACCGCGGGCACGCTCACCGTGCTCGGCACGCTCCTCGTCGCCCTGCTCTACGTCGGCAACGACCACGAGAACGCCGGGTGGAAGTGCTTCGGCGCCGTCGCCATCGGGCTGGTACTCGCCCAGCTGATCAGCCGGCTCACCGAGTACTACACCGGCACCCACCACGCGCCCGTGCAGGAGGTCGCCGAGTCGGCCGAGACCGGGCCGGCCACCGTCATCCTCTCGGGTACGTCGAGTGGCCTGGAGAGCTCGGTGTACGCCGTCATCGCCATCGCCATCGCCATCGGGGTGGCGCTCGCCCTCGGCGGCGGAAACCTCCAGTTCTCGCTCTACCTCGTCGCCCTCACCGGCATGGGCATGCTGGCCACGACCGGGGTGATCGTCAGCGAGGACACGTTCGGCCCGGTGAGCGACAACGCAGCCGGCATCGCCGAGATGTCGGGCGAGTTCCACGGCGAGCCCGAACGGATCATGGTCAGGCTCGACGCCGTCGGTAACACCACGAAGGCCGTGACCAAGGGGTTCGCCATCGGATCGGCCGTGATCGCCGCGGTCGCGCTGTTCGCCAGCTTCATCGAGACGGCGGGCAACGAGCTGCTCGACGCCACCCGCATCGACCAGCTGCTCGAGACCGCCCGCGGCATCTTCGACGACATCGCGTTGCAGATCAACGTCGCCGACCCGAAGATCTTCATCGGGCTCCTGATCGGTGGCGCCGTTCCGTTCCTGTTCTCCGCCCTCGCCATCCGCGCCGTGGGCCGGTCGGCGGGCGTCGTCGTGCGCGAGGTCCGCAGCCAGTTCGCCGACGGCCAGATCATGGCCGGGACCAAGGAACCCGACTACGGGCCGGTCATCGACATCTGCACGGCGGCCTCACTCCGCGAGCTCGCCACGCCGGCGCTGCTGGCGGTGCTCACACCGGTGATCGTCGGCTTCGGCATCGGGTGGCAGTCCCTCGGCGGGTTCCTCGCCGCGGTGATCCTGGTCGGCCAGTTGATGGCGGTGTACCTGTCGAATGCCGGCGGAGCCTGGGACAACGCCAAGAAGTACATCGAGGACGGGCACCACGGCGGCAAGGGCTCCGAGGCCCACAAGGCGGCCGTCATCGGCGACACCGTCGGCGACCCGTACAAGGACACCGCCGGCCCGGCCCTCAACCCGTTGATCAAGGTGATGAACCTGGTCTCGCTGCTCGTGCTGCCGGCCATCATCAACCTCGAGAGCGACGACAACGACGCCCGCTTCGTCGTCGCCGGTGTCGCGCTGGTCGTGCTCATCGGAGCGATCGCCTGGTCATCCCGGAAGGTCGAAAGCCTCGCCGGCACCTCGGCTCCGGCCGCCCGGGCGGTCACCGCCGTCTCCGGCCACTAGCGAGACGCACCTGATGCTCGGCGGCATCACGGACATCCTGCGTCCCGAGTGGTGGTTCGAGAAGGCCGGCGCGGCGGCGCTCCCCGTGGTCACGGCGATCATCTTCGCCGAGTCGGGACTGCTGTTCGGCTTCTTCCTGCCCGGTGACTCGCTGCTGTTCTTCACCGGCTTCCTGACGTCGTCGGCGGCGCAGGACGAGGCGCCGTTCGACGAGTTCGCCACCCACCTCCCCGCCTTGCCCGTCGTCCTCATCTGCCTGGCGGCGGCGGCGATCATCGGCGACCAGGTCGGGTACGTCTTCGGGCGCAAGGTCGGCCCGGCACTGTTCAACCGGCCGGACTCGCGCCTGTTCAAGCAGGAGAACGTCGGCAAGGCGCACGCGTTCTTCGAGAAGCACGGCCCGAGGTCGATCGTGCTCGCCCGCTTCGTGCCGATCGTCCGGACGTTCACGCCGATCGTCGCCGGCGTGGGCGAGATGCGCTACCGCACGTTCGTCACCTTCAACGTGCTCGGCGGGCTGCTGTGGGCGGTCGGCGTCACCCTGCTCGGCCACTTCCTGGGTGAGATCGAGCTCATCCGCGACAACATCGAGCTGGCGATCGTCGCCGTGGTGCTGGTCTCCCTCCTTCCGCTTGCGATCGAACTGATCCGCAGCCGGCGGGCCCGCCACGCCGCCCCCGAAACGCAGCATGCAGACGTGTCGTCCGATGGTTGAGCGCCGCTGTCGCGTAAGGGCGCCACGACGACCAATCCGGCGCGATAGCTTGGAGTACGCGCAGTTCCCACACCGCGGGACAACGGGGAGGAGTCGGGCGATGTCCAGGGAGCACGGTGGCCCATCGGGCGGCAGCCTTCAGACGCTTCGGATCGAGCGTCGCGTGCAGGGTCACCACGTGTACGTCAACTTCGCCGGCGAGATCGACGCGGCCTCGAGCCGGGCGTTCTCCGACGAGTTGCTCGACGCGGCGCGGCTCGGCAGTGGACCCATCGTGGTCAACCTCGGGCACGTCTCGTTCCTCGATTCATCGGGCCTGCACGCGCTGGTCACTGCCCGCGAAACGGCGGGCAACCGCTTACGCCTGGGCACTGTGAACCCGACCGTGCGGCGGGTGCTTGAGATGACGTCGCTCCTCGGCCATCTGCAGCGATCCGACGATTCCACCGAACCGGGCTAGCGAGTGAACACCCCTGAGGACGGTGGCCACGAGGCACCCGTCTCGACACCGACCCGCGGCCGCACGTCCCGCCCGGGCCGGCGGATGTTCGTCCTGACGCTCGTCATCGTCGTGGTGCTGGTGCTCGGCGGCGTGCTCCTCGCCTGGCGCGGTTACAACAGCCGCCGCGAGGACGCGCTCGACGACTTCGGCGGCCAGGCGCCGACCTCAGCGGCGACGGCCGAGCGCTTCTTCAACGATCGACTTGCGCTGCTCGGTTCGGTGGCGTTGTCCCCTGAGGTCAAGTCCGGCGACGCCGACGCCATGGAGCCAGAGCTCGCCCGGTTCGCCAGTCCCGACCTCAGCTTCGACGACATCGGTTTCGTCGACGCCGACGGCCGGCTCGTGGTCACCACCAATCCCGCGGGATCGCCGGGACAGGACTTCAGCGACCGCAGCTACGTCCAGACCGTGCTCAACACCGGCCAGCCGTTCGTCAGTGAAGGTCTGCTCAGTCGGCTGAGCGAGCTACCGATCGTCGTCCTGGCGGTTCCCGTTCGAAGCGACTCCGGTGCGATCACCGGGATCCTCGCCGGAATCGTCCATCTCGAGCGAGCGGCCGAGATGGTTCCCACCGAGCCGGGCGACCGTCTCCAGATCGTCGACCGGAAGGGCAAACTGATCTTCGACGGGGAACCGCTCCCCGAACTCGCCCCACCGCCGGACCCGACCGCGCTCGCACTCCCCGTGGGTGAGGCGGAGGCGGTGCCGGACCTCGGCGGACAAGCGGGCCAGGTTGTCGCCCGGGCGGAGGTCGCCAACGCCGGCTGGCAGATCGTCCTGGCCCGCGCCGAGTCGAGCGTCGCCACAACAGCGCGCGACGCGTTCATCCGCGAGCTCGTGTTGCTCGGCGTCGTCGGAGTGCTCGCCCTGCTCGGCGCGTGGTGGGTCGCCGGGCGGATCGACCGGCTGCATCGCGCCGAGGTCGGCCACGCCGGCGAGATGGCCGCGCTCGAACAGTTCAGCGCCGCCCTCGCCGCGGCCGACTCGCCAGCGGCGGTCGCGGAGGCGGTGGGGACGCACGGCCCGGAGGTGCTCGGCACCCAGGAGAGCCGCACCGCCGACCGCAGTGACGCCCACCGCCAGTCGCTGCTCGCGCTGATGAACGAGCAGACGGCGGTCGCCCTCGAGCGAGCGCGTAACACCGCCGAGGTCGAGCACCTCGCCACCCTCGGCAGCGCCCTGTCACGGGCGACCACGACCGAGGAGGTCATCGCCGCGATCCTCGATCACGGCGCAGTCGTCGACGACGTCTGCGCAGTGCGGGCGTCGGTACACGACCCCGAGCGCGGCGTCCTGCGCATCTTCGATCGCGATCCCGCCGGCCACCGGCCGGACTCGATCAGCGAGGTCCCGGTCCAGGCGGCCCACCCGCAAGCCGAAGCGATCCGCACCGCCGAACTCGTCGCCGCGGCAGACCAAGACGAGCTGCGCGCGCGGTTCCCCGACTGGGCCGACGATGCCCTCGACAACGGGGTGATCGCCGCCGTCGCCACCCCGTTTGTCCTCGGCAACGATCCGGTGCGCGGGGCGATGGCGTTGGCGTTCGACCGGCCCCGACAGCTCGACACGCGGGAGCGGGCGCTGCTGTCCACGGTCTCGCGCTTGGGCGCGGACGCGTTGACCCGCTCTCAGCGTTTCGAACAGGAGCAACGCGTCGCCGAGACGCTGCAGGCGTCACTGCAGCCGGAGCGGCTCCCCCAGATGGCCGGGTGGCGGTTCAGCGGCATCATCCTCGCCGGTGAGGCCGGGAGCTCGGTCGGGGGCGACTGGTACGACGTCGTCGTCCTTCCCCACGGCGTGATCCTGCTCTCGGTCGGGGATGTCACCGGTCGAGGACCGGTCGCCGCCGGGGTGATGGGGTTGGTGCGGGCCGCCGTGCGCGCGCTCGCCCTGTCCGACCCCGACCCGGCGTCCATCCTCGAGCACACCGACGACTTGCTGCGCGGGTCGACGGTCCACCAGCTGGCGACGGCCTGGGTCGGCCTGCTCGATCCGGCCACCGGCCAGCTCCGGTTCGCCTCCGCGGGACACGTCCCCCCGCTCGTCCTTGGGCCCAACGGGCGGCGGTTCCTCGACGACGCACCCGGTCTGCTGCTCGGCACCGGGCTGCCCGGGGCCCGGCGCTCGTCACTGCACGAGATCGAGCCCGACGCCTCGATCGTCGCTTACACCGATGGGCTGTGCGAACGACGGGGTGAGTCGCTCGAGGTCGGCCTCAAGCGGATGGCCGTCGCCCTCGGTGACGGCATCGGCCTGGACGCCGCCAAGGTCGTGCGGCGGCTGGTCGGCCGGCCGACGGCCGACGACATCGCGATCATCGTCGCCACCCGGCTCCCGACGACGGTCGTCAACCGCCCGGACGAGTCGATCGCGGCGATCAGGTGATCAGGCGCCGGGCGTGGCGCGCCCGACGACGCTCCACGGCCCCGACCGACGGCGCGTGCAGGTTCGTGGACGCGGTCGGTGTCCACCGTGGGGCGGCTCTGACGGTGCTGCTCCACGGACCCCGTCCGAGCGCGTTGACCGCGGCCACGCGGAGCGCGCTCGGGATCACACGAGCGCAGTGAGCCAGTCCATGACCGTGGCCGCGACCTCGGAGTCGGCGCCCTTGAGGTCGTGGCCCTTGCCGTCGACCCAGTGATGGGT
>JBKOUV010000327.1:0-10037 GCA_046723555.1 Actinomycetota bacterium
AACGCGCCGGCCGCCCGGGCCCAGTGCTACACGATCGCCAGCACCTACTACCTTGCCGTGCGCGCCGCAGCATCGTTCCGGTTCGACGCCAATCCCGCCGTCGCCGGGGTCCAGTCAGTCGGCACCCGACTGAACAACTAGTGCCTGGACGTCATTGTCTGGGCGTGATCTGATGCGGTCGAGGCCGGCGGCGAGAAACGCGTCACGTCGGGCGAGCAGGGTCGGCGGGTCCAGGTCGGTGCGTCCTTGCCCCACGATCGTCTGCACGAACGAGCCCATCGTTGGTGGCGTGGCCAACGCGCCCGCGACGTCCCAGTAGGCGACGTCGGCGGCGGCTCGCCCGACGGCGGACTGGTAGCCGGCGAGCACAGCGTCCGCGCCCGACAGTCCGACGGCCAGCGCAGCGTCGCAGCGTTGCATCCCGATGTCGATGCCCGGATGGCCGATGCCAGCACACTCCCAGTCGACGATCCCGGTCAGTCGATCGCGGTCCCACAGGGTGTTGCCGTGCCAGAAGTCGCCGTGGACGAACACCGGGACGTGCTCCGGCAGCGGAGTGCGGCGCAGAACCTCCTCGGCCTCGACGAGAAGCGGCCGGGGCGGTTCCCCCCGGCGCAAGGCGTCCCAGTCGACGGGTTCGACCGGCCGCCGGCGGGCGGGCAGGTGCGGAGACGCGCTGACCGGTGCGGTGTGCACGGTGGCGACCGCCTCACCGAGCGCGCGGAGCCGAGCCGTCGACGGTTCCCCGCTCGATCGACTCGTGCCAGGAAGACGGGTCATCAGCAGCGCGAACAGCCCAGGCGTGGCCGGCTCGCCCATTGCGATGCCCAGCAGCCGCGGCCCCGGCACCGACGAGGCGGCGATCGCTTCCAGGGCTGCCGCCTCGGTCGCCAACAGCGCAACGCTCGACTCGTCGCCAACCCGCACCACGACTTCGTCGAGCGGTGAGTTCGACAGCCTCACCAGCCATGGCGGCTCGCCGCGGCGCAATCCGGTCACCGACACCACCGACGCCCGGGGGTCGACGCAGTTCGTCACCCACCTCAGCAGCCCCGGGTCCGGTCGGACCATCGGCCGAGGCTAACGGTCGCCCCAAACTGGCCGCTCGCGAGGTACTCGACTTGGAATCTCCGCCAGGTATGTCACATTCCGCGGTGTCGGATGGTCTTACTCGGCATGGGATGCGAACTCCCGAACCGAGCGCAAGGTCACCGGTCACACGTGACGATCGCCACTGGTGTTGTCCGCCCGCCGGCTGAAGAATGCGAGTACGGCTCCGGATCCCGCCGGGGCTGCCCCCGATCGTCCATCCGCCGCAAACCCGCCGGCCGCGGCCTGCGTGAATGGGTCAGGCCCGTCCGGCGATCAGTTTCGCGGCCCATGTCCGTCTAAGTACCGACCCCCTTTCTGAAAGGACATGTGCATGTTGAAGCGCCTGGCCGAGGTGTGTTTCCGGCGTCGTCGCCGAGTCGTGCTGCTGTGGGTTCTCGGGATCGTCGTGCTCGGCGCGGTGATGGGAACCGTCGGTTCGGGCTATCGCTCCGACTTCACACTTCCCGACGTCGAGAGCAAGCGCGGCATCGACCTCCTCGATGACCGCTTCGGTGGTCAGGGCGCCGGCCAGGTCGGCAACATCGTGTTCGAGGCCGACGACGGGATCGAAGCTCCGGCCGTTCGCCGGGTCATCGAGCCGTTCCTGGCCGAGGTGGCCGAGATCGACGGCGTGCAGTCGCTCGAGAGCCCCTACGCGCCGGGGAACGAGCGACAGATCTCGTCCACGGGGCCGGAGGCCGGCCGGATCGCCTACGCCGAGTTCGAGGCGCCGTCGGACGCCTCGTTCGAAGACACGGTTGCGATCGGCGACGACATTCGGGCGGCGATGCCGTCGGTCGACGGGCTCCGCATCGAGCTCGGGGGATCCGCGTTCGCCGAGTTCGAGGTGCCCTCCTCGGAGGCGCTCGGGCTGGGCTTCGCCGTGATCATCCTGATCATCGCGTTCGGCTCGGTGCTGGCGATGGGCCTGCCGATCGGGGTCGCGCTGGCCGGGATCGTGTCGGGCTCGATCCTCACCGGGTTGCTGTCCCAGGTCATCGACATGCCTGACTTCACCTCGACGATCGGGGTGATGATCGGGCTCGGTGTGGGCATCGACTACGCCCTGTTCATCGTCACCCGGTTCCGCGAGAACCTGCACCAGGGCCACAGCATCGAGAACTCGACGCTCATCGCGATGAACACCGCCGGCCGGGCCGTCGTGTTCGCCGGCTCCACCGTCGTCATCTCGCTGCTCGGCCTGCTGATCATGCAGCTCGGCTTCATCTCCGGGATGGCCATCGGCATGGCGGTCGTCGTCGCGCTGACGTTGCTCGCCTCGCTCACCTTGTTGCCGGCCTTGCTGGGCTTCGCCGGCGAACGGATCGAACTCACCCGCCGGCGCGGGCTGATCGGCGCTGCCCTCATCGCCGTCGCTCTGATCGGCGTCGGGCTGGGGATCCCGGCCCTGCTCGTGGTCACCCTCCCGGTGGCGGCGGTGGTGCTGCTGGCCAGCTTCGCCGTCTCCTCGCTGCGCAAGCCCGTGCTCCAGCGGGCGCGCAAGCCCCTCCGGGAGACGTTGTCGTACCGCTGGAGCCGCGTCATCCAGCACCGCCCGTGGACCGCGGTGTTCGTCGGCGCGGCCGCCCTCATCGCTCTCGCCCTGCCGATCTTCGGGCTGCGGCTCGGGTTCTCCGACGAGGGCAACTATCCCGAAGACACCACCACCCGGCAGGCGTACGACCTGCTGGCCGAAGGGTTCGGGCCGGGGTTCAACGGGCCGCTCAGCCTGGCGACGGAACTGTCGCCGGGAACCGACACCGCGGTGCTGCAAGCGGTGAGCAACGCCATCGCCGCCGACCCCGGCGTCGCCTTCGTCAGCGACCCGATCACCAACGACGACACGGCCCCCACCGCGGCCCTGTGGCGAGTGATTCCCACCACCGCTCCCCAGGATTCCGCCACGACCGATCTCGTCAACCGTCTGCGCGACGACGTCCTGCCCGCGGCCACCTCCGGAACCGGGCTCGACGTGGCCGTCACCGGTGGCGTCGCCATCGGCGTCGACTTCACCGATTACCTCTCGGCGCGGCTCCCGTACTTCTTCGCCGCGGTGCTGGGCCTGTCCTTCCTGCTCCTCATGGTGGTGTTCCGGTCCGTGCTCGTGCCGCTCAAGGCGGTGGTGATGAACCTGCTGTCGATCGGCGCCGCTTACGGCATCGTCGTCGCCGTCTTCCAGTGGGGTTGGGGTGGCAGTCTGCTCAACATCGAAGGGGCGCCGATCGAGCCGTTCGTGCCGATGATGCTGTTCGCCATCGTCTTCGGGCTCTCGATGGACTACGAGGTGTTCCTGCTCTCGCGGGTGCGGGAGGAGTGGGATCGCACCGGCGACAGCCGGACCTCGGTCGCCGACGGTCTGGCCTCCACGGCCCGGGTGATCACCGCCGCGGCGGCGATCATGGTGGTCGTGTTCGGCAGCTTCATCGGCGAGTCCGACCGGGTCGTCAAGCTGTTCGGCCTCGGCCTGTCGATGGCCGTGCTCATCGACGCCACCATCGTCCGGATGCTCCTCGTCCCCGCCACGATGGAACTGCTCGGCGACCGCAACTGGTGGATTCCGCGCTGGCTCAACCGCATCCTCCCGCGCGTCCACATCGAGGCACCCCCCGACTTCGACGCCGAGCTGGCCGAGCTCGAAGCTGCCGAACGCAAGCGGCAGGAGGCGTCGCGGGACTGAACTGATCGCGAACCAATAATCGATCCGCGTCGTACTCACCGCCATGACTCGACGGACGAACAACGACAAACCGACGCGAGGCTGGGCGCGACGCGCCGCGATGGTGCTGGCGATGACGACGGCGGCAGGGATCGGCGCCGCGGCGGTGACCGCGGCAGCGATACCGAGCGCGGACGGGACGATCGCGGCCTGTCGCAACGCCACCACCGGTGAGATCCGGATCATCGACCCCGCGGCCGGGCAGACGTGTCAGAGCCGGCTGGAGCTCCCGCTCACCTGGAACCAACGCGGCGAACCCGGCCCGCCCGGCCCCGCCGGTCCACCGGGACCGGGATTCACCACCACGATCTCGGTCTCCTCCGGTGCCAACCTGGCCCCAGGCGAGGTCAGAACGATCGACGTGACCTGCCCGCCGGGGACCGTCGTCACGGGCGGTGGCTACGACCCGCTGGCGGTCGATGCCATCGCCGAGCACCTCGTCGTCCTCCAGAACCGCCCGATCAAGGCGTTGACCGGCTTCCCGCAGGACCGCTACCGGGTGCGGGCGAAGAACGGGTCGAGCTTGGCGGTCGAACTGTTCGTGACCGGCCTCTGCGCGAAGTGAGTTGACGCATCCGCGTGCGCTGCTGAGCCCGCCCTGGCGCGCGAGGATGCCGCCGTGCGCCGCGCCTCGATCCGCATCGCCCTGCTCGCCGCCAGCCTTGTTGTTGTGGGGGCTGCCTGCGGGGACGACGACGACTCGGCGGCGACCACGACGACCACAACCACGACCACGACGACCACGCTCCCGGGGCCGATCTCCTCGGCCAGCCCGGCGTCGTGTGCAGCCCGGGACGAGTTGCGGGCGGCGATCTCCGACCTGTCGAACGTGGACGTGGTCCGCAACGGAACGTCCGCGATCACCGACGCGTTGACCCGCATCAGAGACGCCCTCAGCGAGGTGCGTTCGACCGCCGGCGAGGACGTGCAACCGCAGGTCGAGGCGTTCCAGCAGTCGCTCGATCAGCTTCAGACGGCACTTGGCGGCGGGGCGTCGCAGATCACGGCGATCGTGGGTGCCGTCCGCGACGTCGCGACAACGGGCGGCACGCTGCTCACCAGCCTGAGCAACCTTCGTTGCCCCTAGGCCCGTGCCGCCGCGGCGGACCGGTCAGGTGCTGTCCTCCGTGGCCCGGGATTTGATCCAGCAGAGACAGAAAGGATGACCGGCGGGGTCGGCATACACCTGAAAGGCGTCGGGAGTGTCTCCCTCCTCCGCCTCCTTCAACACCGTCGCTCCAAGCGACATGACGAGGTCATGCGCCGCGCGCGGATCGTCGACCCAGAGGTCGAGATGGATCTGCTGCGGCGTTCCGTCGGGCCAGTCGGGACGCACGTGGTTCGGCGCCAGCTGCACGCCAACACGCGGTCGACCGTCGACCTCCACCATGTGCCAGTCATCCTCCGCGTCGACGGTCCCGCCCAACACTCCGGCCCAGAAGCTGCTCTCGGCGGCGAGATCGGCGGCGTCGAACACGACGATCTGATGGTTGATCTTCATGCCGTCACGTTCCAATCGACGAGTGGGCCGCGGTGGTGTCCAGCGTGGTGCGGTCCTCGGGCACATGCTTCTGCAAGATCGCCATCACCCCTTGTGCATCGCTGGCCCGCCACGGCGAGCCTAGGAGCGGGCTACGACGAGCGTCGACTCGGATCGATCCTTTCTCGTTGTCTCGTTGCCGTTAGGTGCCCCAGCTGAGCCAGGTTCCGTCAGGGGGTGCCTGATCGACGCCGGGCTGGGTGTAGTCGCAGACGCCGTCCGGGAAGGTCGCCTGCAGCCTCGCCTGCTGATCCGTGGTAAAGGCGACCGGGTAATCCGCCAAGTCGAGCGGCTGCAGTTGACACTTGAGGACGTCCTCGGCCAACCCTTCTCCGGCCGCGGTGCGGGTGTCGCCAAAGCTCGGGTACAGCGCCTCGCACGCTCCGGGGCCCTGATACGTGAAGTGCTCGACGATCCGGTTCGTGGCCGAGGTCCAGCAAGAGTCCTCGAGTCCTTCCGGCCGGTTCCGGATCGTCCGTTCCGCCGGCGTGCCAGGGGCGGTGTCGGCTCGGATCGCGGCCAGCCATGCGTCCATCTCGGCGAGCGCTTCGGCGGCCATCGCGCCGGCGCCGGCGCTGTTGGAGATGAAGATCACGTGGTTGGCCGCGGTGCCGTTGGCATCGACGAGCCGTTGGCGTGCGACGAACGACCAGAAGCGGGTGTGGATGTCACCGAGCGGATCGGTGTACGTGCGCAGGTCGATGATCGGCGTCGAGGCCAGCCCGAGCCCGAAGTTGTTGACGCGCCCCGTCGTGTATGCCCGCTCGAGGCCGAGCGGGTCGGCCACGGTCCGCTGCGGAACCACCCGCCCGATGACGTCGTAACCCCCGGCGTTCTCATTGAGCGAGACGAACTGCTCAGGGGTGATCACGCCGGCCTCGAGTGCTTTGAGGCCGTACTGGACGCCGACGTTGTCCAGCGGGCGGTAGACGAAGCCGGTGGCGGGGTCGCGACCGAGCTGGTTGGCGACCTGCTCGACGGCGGTGCACCGGATCCCGTCGGGGTTCGAAACCGGGTCGTACCGGAAGGCCACGGGGATCGCGCTCGGACACGCCTCGAGGGCGTTGGTTCGGCTGGCGAACGCGAGGTGCCACAGGTTGCACGAGCCGTACGTGCCGAACCCCGAGGCCGCGTTGCGCTGCTGGGCCGTCCAGTTGAGCGCGGCCGCGGCCGGACTGGCGAAGTACGTGGCCAGCAGCCGGCAGTCCGTCACCGTGGCCAACGTGGTGGCGTCGACGAACGACGCGCTCGGGAGGATCCCGTCGAGGATCCCTGGGTAGTTGTTGGCGATCAGCTGCTGCTGGATCGCGCCCCCGGATCCGCCCCAGCCGATGGTGTAGCGGGGGACACCGTAGGTCTCGATGAAATGCTCCTTGACCATCAACGCGGTCTCGGCCGAGATCACGTCGCTGCAGTTGTTCTCCAGCACGTTCAGGCTCGAGGAGGCCACCGCGTAGCCTTTTGACAGGAACAGGTCGTTGAGCACTCCGCCGGTCGACGCTCCCTGGTGATACCCGACGTTGCAGCCGCCGCCGAAGGTGTAGATCAGCCGCTCGTTCCAGCCCGGCTCTCCGGTGAACGGGCTCGGCGGGTGCGCCGGGTCGTACAGCGCGGCCACCTCGTAGACCGCACGGTTGATCGTGCCCCGTTCGACGCGGACGATGTAGTTGACGGTGCGCCCGTCGAGCGTCGTCGTCCGGGCGACATCGGCGGGCGGTGCCGTTGGGTCGGCCAAGGCGACGAACGCGCCCGCCGTCGTGCGGTAGACGTAGCTCACGCGCGTCGGTGCCGAACAGGCCGCGTCGAGCGGCGGCCCGAGACCGAACGCCGTGGTCTCGCAGAAGAACGGCTGCTGCTGGGGCCCGGAGAAGAGCCCGCCGGTGATCGGGTGGTTGACCACCGTCATTGTGGCCGACCGGCCTGGGGGCGTACCCCGGCCTTTGCCATTCGCTCGAGCGACGACCTCGTGGGTGCCGACGTTCATCCCCGCCACGAGCCCGAGCAGCGAGCCGTCGGACTGCTTGCGGAACGACGAGGTCACGTTGGTGCCGTCCACCTCGATGCGCAGGAACTTGGCAGCACCCGGATCGTGCGGCGTGACTCTCACCAGAACGTCGCCCCCCGACACGTATCCCGGCAGCGTCGACAGCGCCTCGATCCGCGGCGCCGCGGCGGGCTCTTCGGCCGTCGCCACACCCGGCAGCGCGGTGGCCACCGCGACCGTCGCGGCGATCACCCCTCCGCGGAGCCTCCTCAAGCTGCTCGCGGCTCCAGCCGGCACACCCATTCCGTGCCTCCCTTCCCCCATGGGGCAATCAACGTGAGCCCGCCGGACCTTGCCCTAACAGTCCGCACCGCGGATTGTCAAGGTGGGCAGAGCTGACTCGCCTTGGTCAGCCGAATCGGCACCAGATCCGGCGCAGATGGGTGACCAAAGCGAGGTGCGGGATCAGCCGATGACGACCCGATCGGTCGCCGCACGGCCGAAGGTCTCGGGGGCGTAGATCTCCTCGGCGCGTGTCGGCGGGACGACGAACTCGCCGGGTGTCGTCGCCTGGGCGATGTACGAGTACTGGTACACGCCGGCCCCCAGGTACGACGCGAACGCCTCGGCGCGGTCGTCGCGCACGTTCTGGTGGTCGAACCACGGGCCCCACCACCAGATCTCGTCTGGATCGCCGGACGCCCGGCGGCTGGCCGGTGCCTCTTGAGACGTCGCCAGCGTCGGGTTGACGATCTCCAGGCCGGCGGGCACCGGGTCGACGAGGGCGACGTGGGTGCGCTGGCTCTCGGCGACCATCGTCAGGCGTACCCGGACCCGGGCGCCGGCGCGGATGTGCCAGGTGCCCTCGGCGTCGCGGGTGACGTCGGCCGGGTCGTCGACGGCTTGGTAGGTGCGGGCGACGGTGAAGCCACGATCGACCGGGCCGAGGTCGAGTGACGCCGGGGCGGTGCGCAGCCCGATGCGGTAGTAGAGCCGGCCGGTGCCTTCGTGGCTGACAGTGACGGCCGCGTCGGTGGCCGCGATGACGTCGGCGGTCGGGATCGAGATCACGTTCGTCGTCGTCGACCGGCCCGAGAACTCCTGGCTGCCGGCGTAGCGGTCGCCGACCCAGACCCCGGCCACGAAGCTCGGGGCGGTCCCCTCGAAGACGTCGTAGTAGTGGCGCAAGGCGAGGAGGATGAACGCGTTCTCCTGGACGTTGTCCCACCGCCCGTCGCCACCCTGGCCGGCCTGCAAACCTCGCCCGACCTTGGCGACGAGGTCGCTGTCGGGCCGCACGGCGAGCAGGGCGTCCAGGATCAGGCCGTCGGTGCGGCGGTCCGAGGCGAGGGTGACCGCGGCGCCGTCGTCGGTGATGCCCGTGGTGAACGTCACCGCACCGGCGGTGTCGACGGCGGCGTTGGTGAGGCGCTGCTCGATCGCCGCGCTGGTATCCGCGTCATCGATGACCGGCCACAACCAGGCGACCGCGTCGAGGGGCAGGCGGTCACCGGCTTCGGCGTACAACGCCTGGGCCCCGCCCGGGTCGGCCTGCCCGGCGCGCGCCCGGACGTGTAGTGCGTAGGCGCGCAACGTCCACCGCGTCGGCTCGTCGAGTTTCGGGTCGAAGAACCGCTCGATCCGGCCCAGGGCGTCGACGCCACGGGTGATCGCGTCAGTCGGCACGGCATACCCGGCGTCGCGGGCGACGATCAGTGCGTGAGTGGCGTTGATCGTGTTGAACGCCTCGCTTCGCTGGCCGTGCGACCAGTACGGGAAGCCGCCGTCGTCGTTCTGCATCGCCGTCAGCCCGGTGATGTAGCCGTTCATCGCCGTGTCGATCTCGCCGGCACTCGGCAGCTCGGGGGCGTCGAACGCTTCGAGCACGTCGCGGAGCGACGAGATCGCGAGCAGTTGCGAAGCGAGCCCATCGGACGACGCGTAGCGGTAGTCCGTCAGGTAGAGCACGGCGTCGGTGAGCGCCTGAAGCGTGGTCGACGACGTCGACACCTCGAGCCCACCGAACTGCGGGATGACGCCCGTCGGCGTGAGCACCGGTTGCACGATCGCTCCGCTGTCGAGCTCGCCGTAGGTGGCGAACGTCTCGGAAGTCGACGGGGTGTAGACGGGCAGCGACACCGTGGCCGAGTCGGCCCGGCGCCCGCTGACCGCGGTGACCCGCAGGACGCCCCGGCCGACCTCCTCGGCGGCGATGGGGAAGCGCACCTCTACCCGATCGTTGGCGGGGACGGTGACCCGCACGCCGGCGGGGGCGTCGGCGCCGAGGTTGGCCGACTCGACCACCACGTCGACGTCGAGCGGCGCGTTGCGATTGTTCTGGACGACGACGGGCAGCTCGGCGCGGTCGCCGTAGTTCAGGAAGCGTGGTGCGGTCGGTCGGACCATCAGCGGCAGCTCGGCCGTGACGTTGGCCTCTCCGGTGCCGAACTGCTGGGATCCGAATGCCGCGACCACCATCACGCGGTAGCGGGTGAGGTTGTCGGGAAGTGGGAGGTCGACGGAGGCGTGACCGTCGGTGCCGGTCGTGAGGTCCGGGGCGAACAACGCGACCGCTTCGAAGTTGCTGCGCACCGCGACGTCCGGGCCGCCCGCGGCGCTCGACCCGGCGGTGTCGTCGGCCAAGTCGTAGGCGCGGCCGGGGATGGCCGGCTCCGGCGCCGGTGCGCCGCCCGCCTGCTCCGCGC